>CAZZBJ010000093.1:0-8008 GCA_964652805.1 uncultured Mordavella sp.
TTGATCCTTTTTATCTTCTTTTCATCCATTTTTTTTTTCCTTACTTTATACGCAGCCTAGCGGTACCTGCCCCGTATCAGATGCAGCTTCCTGCAGATGGTAACAAGGGTGGCTCCCTTGGGGGCAGCCAGCAGCTCCTCCTCTGTGACGCCTCCCAGTCCCACCAGGCTGATGCCGTAGACAGCCACAGCCGCGATCACCGCCAGCACGGTGGCCGGCATCTCGCCGATGAACAGCACCCCGAGAAGGTGTACAAGCAGTGAGACGATGCTCATGATCACAGCAGCGATGGCCGGGATCACGAAGGTCTGCTTCTGCTCCTGTACATACCCGCAGGTTTCCCGCAGATCGTGGGCGTTCAGGATGCAGATAGACGCCGCGAATAGGATCTTGCTGACAGGGATAGAGTAAATCCCCCACTTAAAGACAACAAGCATGATAAACAGGGCCGCTACGTGGAGCACCAGGGAAATAGCCGCATTCTTTATAGGCTTTCCCATCTCGTCCAGTCCCTGCAGGGCCGCATTGGTCACCGTGGACAGACAGAAGAACACCACGGAGATACCGCCGATCCGCAGCATAAGGGCCGGGATGGCATTGTCCTGGGTAAAGTATAAAAGTTCCAAAAGGGGGCCGGCCAGGGAGATAAATCCGGCCGCGCAGGGGATGGCAATCATCATGTTGAACCTGGATACCTTGTTAATCTTGCTGTGAATCTGCTTTCGGTTTCCGGTCTGAATCGTGGCCACCAGGCTGGGGATAAAGGACGACGCCAGGGCGCTGGACACGCTTAAGGGGATATTGGTCATAGTGTCGTACTGGCCGTTCAGCATGCCGAGGAGGGAGGAGTACTCTCTCTCCGCCATGCCCTGGGCGGACATGATATTGGAAAACATGGTCTGATCCACAATGTTGCTGATATTGTAGACCGTGGCGCTCAGGATGACAGGCGCAATGGTAAAGAGCAGCACCTTGTACACCTGTCCCCGACTCTCCAGCCTCCTTGTTCTGTCCCGCCTCATCTGTCTTTTCAGCCTTGTCTTGTAGGCTGCAAACACAAACACCAGGAAGAGAAGCGCTGTCAGCGCGCCAATGACCGTTCCCAGCGTTCCGCCGGCAGCGGCAAAGGCAGCGCCGTACGTCTCCTTGTCCTCGCCGCTTGCAATGGCCCGCCCTGTCTGCATCAGAAGGTAGGCTCCCACAACGCTGACAATGGCATTGATGAGCTGCTCGATGACCTGGGAGACAGCCGTCGGTATCATAGTCCCGTAGCCCTGGAAAAATCCGCGCAGGACTCCCAGGAACGCCACGATCAGGATACAGGGCGCCAACACCCGCAGGGCGTAGACGCTCATGCCCATCTTCAGTATATCTGTGGAGATAAATCCGGCGCCGAAGAACACGATGGCTGTCACCGCGCCCCCGGCCACCAGGGCAAACACCATAGCTCCCTGGAACACCCGGTAGGCGTTCTTGTACTGTCCCGTAGCCACTCTGGCTGACACCAGCTTGGACACCGCCATGGGAAGACTGTAGGAAGTGAGCATCAGGGCCAGGCTGTACACCTGGAAGACGACGCCGTAATAGCCGTTTCCCTCGCTGCCCATGATATTGGTCAGGGGGATGCGGTAGGCAAGCCCCACTATCTTTGTGATCATGGCAGCGGCGGCCAGTATAGTCCCCTGGGCCAGAAAATTGATTCCTTTTTTCTTAGACATAATATTGCTCCATATCTTTTCTTATCGCAAAATCTGGAGTTGTTCCAGTATCTCCCTCTGCTTCTGCTCCATAACGAGGCGTTCCGCCTCCTCGATATGGTCGTATCCTGTTAAGTGTAACACAGAATGGGCGATCAAGAAAGCAAATTCTCTTTTGACCGAGTGACCGTATGCCTGCGCCTGCTCCAGCACCTTGTCCTTGGAGATCACGATATCCCCCAGCATAAGCTCCCCGCTCTCCGGGTCAAAGCAGTCCTCCCTATCCTCCAGAAGATCAAAATTCCCCGGCTCCCCGTACTCCACCATGGGGAAGGAAAGCACGTCCGTGGGCCTGTCGATCCCCCGAAACTGCAGGTTCATCTCATGGATCTGCTCGTTTGTAATGAGGAGCAGATTCACCTGGGCCTCGTAGGGGCAGCCCACATAGTCCAGGGCCGCATCGATGACCTTCTTTGCCAGCTCTTCACAGGGAAGGGGCAGCCGCACCGCCCCCTCTTCTTCAAAATACAGTGACATCTATTTTCTCCTTCTGTCTTTTCCTCTGTTTTTCTTTGACTCCGCCTTGGACTCGTACTCCTCATAGGCCTTGACGATCCTCTGCACAAGAGGATGGCGCACCACGTCTCTGCTGGTCAGATGGCAGATGCTGATGTCGTCAATGTTCTTCACCACGTTGACGGCCACATCCAGCCCCGACGTCTGCCCGGCAGGGAGATCCTTCTGGGTGGCGTCCCCGGTGATGACCACCTTGGAGCCAAAGCCAATGCGGGTCAGGAACATCTTCATCTGGGCCGGCGTGGTGTTCTGCGCCTCATCCAGTATGATAAAGGCATTGTCCAGGGTTCGCCCTCTCATGTAGGCGAGAGGCGCCACCTCGATGAGTCCCTTCTCTGAATTTTTCAGGAAGCTCTCCGCCCCCATGATCTGGTACAGGGCATCGTAGAGAGGCCGCAGGTATGGGTCGATCTTACTCTGCAGATCCCCGGGCAGAAAGCCCAGCTTCTCCCCCGCCTCGATGGCCGGACGGGTCAGGATGATCCTGCCCACCTCATTATTTTTAAATGCCGTAATGGCCATGGCCATGGCCAGATAGGTCTTTCCGGTTCCCGCAGGCCCCAGCCCGAAGACGATCATCTTCCGGCGGATGGCGTCCACATATTTTTGCTGGCCCAGGGTCTTGGGCTTGATGGGCTTTCCCTGGAGGGTGTGGCAGATCATATCTTTGTCAATCTCCAGCACCCGGTTCTCCTGATCCTCCATAGCAAGGGAGAGGGTGTAGTCCACGTTCTGCTCCCGGATCTCATTGCCCCTTCTGGCAAGCTCTGTCAGCTGCACGAGAACGTTTTTTGCCCTGTTGGCCTGCCCCTCCTCGCCCAGTATCTTCACCGTGTCCCCCCGGGGGATCAGCGTCACCCGCAGGGCGCGTTCAATCTTTTTCGCAAAGCTGTCAAACTGGCCGAACACATGTATCTGGTATTCAGCCGGAATATCGATGGTCAGTTCATTCATTCCCATTCGTCTGGTCTTCCCTTTCTGTCTGGTCTGGTATCTGGGGATCAGGCAGGATCTGGGTGGGACTTCCCCGCCACAGACTCCCGCACAGTCAGTGTGCCCCTGGCACAGGCCGCATTTTGCTCTGTGTATATTTTAACATCATTCTCTGTAATTTCCAGTCCCTTTTTTCCGGATCCTGACAGGCCTGCGCAAAGCTTTGTAAATGACTATTCCCGTATTCGTCCCTTTTCCACATTGGGGTCAATCCAGTTTTTCCTTGCGTACTCCCAGAGCTTCTCCGAGCCGGTGTGGGTGTTTTTGTTCCTTCCCAGGATCTGGGACAGCTCCACCTGGTGCTCCACCCAGGCCTTTCCGTCTGTGGCGGCGTTGAGCATCATGGGCTGTAGGTTATCCATACAACGGGCGAACCTGGCCTCCGGCGTCTCGCAGGCCTCAAATTCCTCCCACAGCGCTTTCAGTCTTTCCCCCTGGTCAGAGGGCAGCAGCCCGTAGATCCTCTCCGCAGCCTTCTGCTCTCTGTCCTTCTGGGTCTTTTTCGCCTCCTCATTGTAGGCGTAGGTGTCCCCCGCATCGATCTCCACAATGTCGTGGATGAGCAGCATGGTGACTGTCTTGAGCACGTCGATCCTCTCGTTAGCATACTCCGAGAGGAGGATCGTCATGATGGCCATGTGCCAGGCGTGCTCCGCATCATTCTCCTTTCTCTTTCCATCCGACAGATACGTCTGTCTCCCGATCCATTTCTCCCGGTCTATCTCCCGAATAAAAGAGATCTGTTTCTCTATTCTTTCCTGATCCATGGCTGTCATCCTTCCTTTTTGTTATAAAGATATTTGTGTTCATCTTATAGCAGGAGAAAAATGTTGTCAATAAACCGTATATTTTCGCCGTAATATTCGGAATTTTTCTCTGTTCTTTCCATTTCGGTATGTATATGATAGACTATTCGATGACATTCTTAAACAGAGAGGTTATTTGAACATGAACACAAATGAATTTATAGAGAAGCCGATCCGGGCGCTCTTTTTCCACTCCCTTGTCCCGGCCATCTGCGGCACCATGGTTACATCCATCTACGTGCTGGCAGATACCATCATCATAGGAAAACGGCTGGGCGAGACGGCCCTTGCGGCCCTTAACATCGCCCTTCCCATCTACAATGTATTTTTCGGCCTTGGCCTCCTGTCCGGGGTGGGAGGCTCTGTCCTCATGTCCATCTGCCGCGGGAAGGGAAGGAAGGAGGAGGGAAACGCCTGCTTTACCGCCGCTCTGCTCCTGAACATAGCCCTGTTCCTCGTCTGCCTCGTTCTGTGCACGGTCTTCATGGAGGACCTGGCCCTGTTCCTAGGCGGCACGGAGGAGACTATGCCCTACATCATGGACTACATCCCCTACATCATCTGGGGCATGGGAACCTACTTCTTCTCCGCCTTTCTCCAGACCTTTATCCGAAACGACGGAGCGCCCAGGCTGGCCATGTGCGGCGTCATCGCAGGCGGCGTGACAAACATCATCCTGGACATTGTCTTCGTCTTTCCCCTGGATATGGGGATGGCGGGAGCCGCCCTGGCCACTGTCATCGGCTCCACGCTGACGGTGCTCATCCTGTGCGCTCACTTTTTAACAAAAAAAAATCAGCTCAGGTTCACCCTGAAGGGCTTCCGCCCGGTCTTCATGGGCAGGATCTTTGCAAACGGTTTTACCAGCTTCGTCATTGAGGCTGCCTCCGGATTCACCATTTTTTTCTTCAACTTGCAGCTCATCCGGTATCTGGGCAACACAGGCGTCACGGTGTACGGCATCATCAGCAACACCGCCCTGGTGGTGATCTGCCTGTGCAAGGGCATCGAGCAGGCGGCCCAGCCCATCCTGTCCATCAACCACGGGGCGGATCTTAAGGAGCGCATACAGAAGGTTCAGTCCCTGTCCCTGCGCACCTCCCTTGTGATCTGCGCCATCCCTGTGATCCTGGGGCTTGCCATGCCAAACCTTTTCACCTACATTTTCCTGAACCCGAGCCAGGAGATCCTGGCTCTGGCCGCCCCGGCCGTGCGCATCTACTTTACCGGCTTCCTGTTCCTGGGAGTCAACATGGTGTTCATTTGCTACTTTCAGTCCGTGGCAAAGACGGGGCGCTCCCTTCTCCTCTGCCTGTTGAGAGGGTGTATCCTAGTCATCGCCTTTGCATACATCCTGCCTCTCTTCCTGGGCGGCACAGGCATCTGGCTGGCCTTCCCGTCCGCGGAGCTTGTCACCATGGCAGTGAGCATCTGTATCTATCAAAAGGAGCTGAAGGGCAGATAAAGCCGGCTTGTCCGGCGGAGCAACATATATCCCCCGGACACCAGCTTTAATTTTCTTCAAACATATAGAGTTCATGGAGAGCCCGGGTGGCGCAGATATACTTTGCCTGCCCAAGAAGAGGGTTCTCCTTCTTTTTATCCCACACAGTGAACACCTGGTCAAACTCCAGCCCCTTGGCCAGGTAGAAGGCAGTCACTGTGAGCCCCGGCTTAAAGGAGCTGCTGTTCCTGTCAATGTAGGACACGGAAAGACCTCTCTTTTTCAGAAGCCGGCTGATCTCCCAGGCCTCCTCCTCAGTCATGGCCAGCACAGCGGCTGTCTCAAAGCCGTTCTCTCCCTGGAGACGCAGATTTTCCTCCACGCTTCCGAGGAGCAGCTCCAGATCCGCAAAGGACGCCTCCACCACCTCTTTTCCATGTCTCTCCAGCAGTCCGGGCACCTGGCTTCTGTTGAGTCGGGCCGCATAAGAGGCGATTTCCACTGTATTCCGATAGCTCTTGTCCATGACGATCTTTCTCACCTTCCTTCCGAACACCTTCGGCAGGAAGGGAAGAACGTCCTGTACATGATCGTCCATAGTCTGAAACTTATCCCCCAGTATGGTCATGCTGCAGGAGAAGAGCTCCGCCAGGATCAGGTACTGGATGTAAGAATAATCCTGCATCTCGTCTATGACAAGATGCTTCACCCGCCTGTGTGCCCCTCTGCCAAGGAGTCTGTATTTGAGATACAGCATGGGGAACACGTCCTCGTACTCCAAAACTCTCTTTTCGCAGGGCACGTCTGCCAGGAGGGGGTAGCCGCAGTCCTCCAGAAGCCAGTTGTAAATCTTATAAATGTCCTTTGTCACGTACATGCGGTCGAATTTCTCCTGGACATACTCTCTCTCCTCGTCGGTGAGGTCTCTGCCCCTGAGAGTCTCGAACTCGTCCACAAAATATTCCATCACCGCATCCATCCGCTTCAGGAGGGGAATGTCCTGGAATTTAAAATAAAACAGCTGGATGAGCTCATTTTCCGTCTTCTTTAGTCCCTTAAACTCAATGTCCTTAAAGTCCATCAGGCTGTCCTCCAGAAGGGCGAGAAAGCCCTCCATCTGGGCGGCCATCACCTCCGACTGCTTCTCTTTGCAGATCCGCTCCCGTTCCTCATCCGGAAACTTCATGACCCGCTCCAGGTGGTGCCACCGGTCCTCACAGTCAGCGGCTGTTCCCTTCAGTTCCCTGTAGGCAAACAGGTCAAAACTCATCTCCTGCACCGGCTCCTCCCCCAGCTCCGGCAGGATATGGGAGATATAGTCCGCAAAGACGCTGTTAGGCGACAGGATCAGCACATCCGATGATTGCAGATTGTCCCTGTCGTGATACAGAAGGTAGGCGATCCGGTGGAGTGCCACGGATGTCTTGCCGCTCCCCGCCACGCCCTGGATCGCCAGGATCTTATCCTCCGTGTTGCGGATAATAACATTCTGCTCCCGCTGGATGGTGCTGACGATATTTTTCAGCTTCACATCCCCGTTTGTCCCCAGCTCCGCTTTCAATATCTCGTCGTCTATCTTTGTATCGCTTTCAAAGGCGTAAATAAGCTTTCCCTTCCGGATCTTGTACTGCTTTTTTGCGGTGATCTCTCCCACCATGACGCCGGCCGGCGCCTGGTAGGAGGCAGGTCCTCTGTCATAATCATAGAAAAGGCCGCTGACCGGCGCCCTCCAGTCGTAGATGAGAGGGGTCATGCCCGTGTCCTCGGCAAAGTTTCCTATCCCAATGTAGAAGATCTCCGCCTCGTCCTCGCCCTCGTAGACAAAATCCACTCTCCCGAAAAAGGGTGCGTCCAGCATCCTCCGGAACCGTCTCCTCTTGAGGAAGAGCTCATTGTTGGCATTGGTCTGGTTCAGGAGAGCCTGCTGGTTATCGTAGTCCTCATATCCGTACTGGTCCATCTCCGTGTGGTTTTCCCAGTAGTAGTCGTGCATGCTCTCAATATCCTTCTGTCCGGCCAGGATGGACTGGTCCAGCTTCTCTATTCTATTTTTCAGCTTTTGCGTAACTTCCTCAAGAAAAGAAATGCATTCTGTGTATAGTTCGTTTCTGTTCATTACTCCTCTTCTCCGTTAATGGCTGCCATCTCCTCCTGCATCTCCTTCTCGCATGACTTCATGGCCAGCAAACCGCTTGTCCTTAAACTTCTTCTTTACACTGGACATCTCCATGTCCGACACGCTCTTCGAGGGGCGCATCAGGGCCGCCGCAAAGAGGACCTTCTCCATCTCGCAGGATGGCTCCTCCTCAGAGCAGATGCCGTAGCCGCGGGAGCACACAGAGTGAAGCATATCCTCCCCCACTCCTGCCTTTCTTCTATGTAGTCTGGTGAGTTTAAATTTTATTATACCAGATGCCGCCGCTGGTATCCAGATTATATTATACTCCACATTTATATTGTGCAGAATAGTGTGCAGAATTTGTAGGAAAATC
>CAZZBJ010000094.1:0-7921 GCA_964652805.1 uncultured Mordavella sp.
CCACTTGTCGTCAAAATTGTCAAAATCCTTTCCGGTCTGGTGTCTCATCAACTTTTTCAGCCCCTCCAGCTTCTCCTCATAGGTCTTTAGGACCTGCACCTTCCCGGTGCCGATGAGGCTGGCATAGTAATAGCTGTGGCTGCAGGGGAGTTCTGCCTCCATCAGCCCGTGCCGGCAGTCCAGCTCCAGGCACACCTCCGGCTCCTCCTTAAGCGCCTCAATCTTGCGCCCTACCTTTGCGCTGTGAAGGTAGAAGGTGAGCTTTTCCCCCTCCTGCTCATAGCCGAAATTCATGGGCACCACGTAAATCTTCCCCTGACTCTGCATGCCAACCCGGCACACGGTGCACTCCCTGAGCATTGCGGCGATCTCGCCCATATCCGTCATCTGTCTCTTTGGCCTTCTCATAGCTTTCTCGTCCTTTCTCCTTTTGTGTCGCTCATGCTGCAGCTTACGCCCTTCCGCCGGGCGCTCACACATTTACAGTCAGTTTACCACTCTTTTCGCAGAACAACAAGTTTGACTTTCCGGTTGATTTCCCGGCCCTTCTGAAGTATTATAATAAATGGGAGTTTATAAACTGAATGATTAAGGGGAGATGTATATGAAAGATTGTACCTACTATGATCTTCTTGGCGTTTCCACGGATGCAGATGAAAAAGAGATTGCTGACGCCAAGAATTTTTTAGTAAAAAAAATGCATCCGGACGAAAATATAAACAGTACCTTTGACACTACATCCTACATCCAGAACGTGCTGACCGCTTACCGAATCCTGAGCAATCCGGACAGCCGCAGAGACTACGACCGCAGGATACACAATCCTATCCGCCGGGAGACCCAGGCTGAGCGGGCGAGAGAGAAGAAGGCCCGCCATACCGGTCCTCTCTCCCCCAACTTTGCGCCCTACTGGGAGGCCGCCAACAAGCTGAACGGCCTGGTCAGCGAGAGCGCCGTTCTGCTGAAGCCAAAAAAATTCAGCCGGCAGGAGCCGAATGTGGAGAAGCTGGCCGCCATCGCCGAGGAGGCTCACCCCCATATTCTGGTGCTAAAGAACGGAGAGATACCCCGCAGATACTGGTTCTCCCACGCCATGAACTGGCTTTTGTTCCAGTGGAGCCAGAACCGGGATCTGTCCTATGCGCTGCTCTACTCCATGTACGACAGCTACCTGGAGCAGTGCAAATCCGCACTGGAGAAGAAAAAGATCACCAGCCAGAACGCACTGTTCTTAAACAATCTGGACAGACTGATCTCCTACAGACAGCTCCAGTCCTGACGTGAAGGAGGTGCCCCGGATGGGCGCGGCTGCTTATCACTGGATCTTCTTGAGAAGGTCCAGTTTTTTCTTGAAGGGAGCATAACGGACCGGTATGTCGATAAGGCAGGACTTCTTCATGATGCTCTTTCTGTGGGTAAACGTGTCAAAGCTGTGCTTCCCGTGGTAGCCGCCCATGCCGCTGTCTCCCACGCCGCCGAAGGGCATGTGGGAGGTAGCCAGGTGCACCACCGTGTCATTGATGCAGCCTCCGCCGTAGGAGACATGCTTCAGCACGTAGGCCTCCCTCTCCTTTTTCTTTGTAAACAGGTAGAGGGCGAGGGGCCTTGGCCTTGCGCTGACCTGCTCCACCACTTCCTTCAGGTCATAAAAGGGCATGACCGGCAGCACCGGGCCGAAGACCTCCTCCTGCATGACCGGATGCTCCCATGTGACCTGATCCAGGATGGTGGGTTCAATCTGCAGGGTGTCCTGTCTGCTCCCGCCGCCGCACACCACATGGGCGTCCCGGAGCAGCCCCAGCACTCTGTCAAAATGCTTTCTGTTGATCATCTTCGGGTACTCCTCGTTCCTGCAGGGGTCGTTTCCATACATCCTGCGTATCTGCTTTGCCATCTGCCTGAGCAGCTTCTCCTTCACATTTTTGTGGACAAAGATATAGTCGGGAGCCACGCAGGTCTGCCCGCAGTTCAGGAATTTTCCCCAGACAATCCTCTTTGCGGCCAAGGAGATATCCGCCGTCTCATCCACGATGCAGGGGCTCTTGCCGCCCAGCTCCAGGCTGACAGGAGTCAGGTGGACGGAGGCCTTCTCCATCACGTAGCGCCCCACGTTCACGCTTCCTGTAAAGAAAATGTAGTCAAACCTTTCATTCAGGAGCGCCTCGTTCTCTTTCCTTCCCCCTTCGATCACGCTGACATACTTCTCCGGAAACAGCTCCCTGAGCATCCGCCTGATAAGCGCCGAGGTGGCGGCGGAGTAGGCGGAGGGCTTCACCACCGCGCAGTTGCCGGCACAGATGGCGCCCACGAGAGGGACGATAGTGAGCTGGAAGGGATAGTTCCAGGGCGACATGATCAGCACCACTCCGTAGGGCTCCGGGTAGATAAAGGACCTGGAGGGAAACTGGGTGATGGGAGTTGGCACTCTCTTCGGCCTTGCCCAACTTCTGAGGTGCTTCAGTGTGTACCGTATTTCCTCCTTGACGATCCCGATCTCCGTGGCGTAGGCCTCAAAGGGAGACTTGTGAAGATCCTGCTTCAGGGCCTCCATGATGTCCTCCTCATTCTGGTCGATCCACTTTGCCATACGCTCAAGCTGCCGCAGCCGGAAAGCCACATTCTTTGTCTCCCCGGTGCGGAAATACTCTTTTTGCTTCTGCATCATTTCCTTATACTCTTCCATCTTCTCTCCTCCTAGGCGCGTATCTGATAATAGATTTCTTTCAGCTGGTCCTTTTTCATAATTTTGGGAACCGGGTACAGGGGATTGGCCTCCTTAGCCGCCCTCTTTGCCAGCATGTCAATATCGTCCTCCCGGATGCCCTCCAGCTTGTCCGGAATTCCCATCCGACGGTTCATAGCCCTGATTTCAGCGATAAACGCATTCGCCTTCTCCTGGTCGCTGTCCAGATCCTGTCCGATCTTTACGATGTCCGCCAACTCTGCCAGAGACATATACACAGAGCTCCCGTAGTCCTCCAGCACATAGGGAAGGAGCACTGCGTTGGCAAGGCCGTGGGGGATTCCGTACTCTCCTCCCAGACTGTGGGCAATGGCGTGGACGTAGCCCACATAGGCCCTTGTAAACGCGGCGCCGGCCAGGAAGGAGGCCTTCTGCATGTTCTCTCTGGCATCCATGTCTGAGCCGTCCCTGTAGGCCCGTTCCAGATTTTTGAAGATCAGCTTCACAGCCGCCACACTGTCCTCTATGGTCTGGGCTGTGTTGCTCTTTCCTATGTAGGCTTCCACCGCATGGGTCAGGGCGTCCATGCCGGTAGTTGCCGTGATGAAGGGCGGCAGCCCCTTTGTGAGGACCGGATCCAGGACCGCATATTTGGGGATCAGCACAAAGTCGTTGAGCGCATACTTCTCATGGGTCCTTTCGTCCGTCAGCACCGCCGCCAGAGTGGTCTCGCTTCCCGTCCCCGCTGTAGTGGGCACGGCGATGAGCAGGGGAATAGGCTTCAGGATCTTCAGCTCCCCTCTCATAGAGGAAATCTTTTTGCGAGGCCTTGCCACCCTGGCCCCCACTCCCTTTGCGCAGTCCATGGGGGAGCCGCCTCCGAAGGCGATGAGGGCGTGACAGCCGTGCTCTCTGTAGAGCTGCAGAGCCTCCTCTATATTAGCGATGGTGGGATTTGCCCTGGTCTTGTCGTACACCACGCACTCGATCCCCTCCTCCCGGATCCACTCCAGAAGCTGGTTGTGAAGTCCCAGGGATGCAATCCCCGGATCTGTCACCAGCATCACATTCTTAATTCCCTTATGCCGCAGCATGCCGGGAAGCTTTTTCAGGCTGTTCCTGCCTGTGATCGTCTTCGGCTTGCGCCAGAAGGGGACAATGTCCATAAAAAATTTCATCACCCTCTGGAACAGCCTGCACCATAAAACATACATCTTCTCTTTCTCCTTTATCTTCTCTCTTCTCTGCCATCCGGCCGCAGTCCCCGCCAGACACCGGCCGCCCTGGCATACACAGTACAGGGACAGACTTTTTTTGCAGTCTGTCCCCTTCTTTTTGTCGGCTGTACCCTGGCGGTCACTGCCCTTTGCCCCGCCGGTCCCTATCTCTTGTTGATCTCGTCCAGATAGGGAATTTCGATAGGGTCGATGGGGTCTACCGGATTTTCAATCCTGCCATTTTGCTTTCTCTTTCTCTTTCTTAAAAAAGCGCCTCCCTTATTGTAAAACCAGAAGGAGTAGGGCAGGATCTTGTTCATCTTTCCAAGCTTCTCCTTCGTCGTCTTGCCGTACAGGGCGCCTCCCGCCTCAACGGTCGCCTTCTCCCGTATCAGAGTGATCAGCTCCGTCTCGCAGGTCACTCGCTGAGGCAGGATCGTATAGCCCTTTCCCACGCACTCGATCTTGTGGGAGTCGCTGCCACCGATCCCCACCTTCCGATATTTCTCAGCCAGCCTGGCCGCCCTGGCATTGGACTCCTCCGGCTCGCAGGAATTGAACACCTCGATAAAATCAAACCGCTTGATCGTCTCCGGAGATTTAAAATATTTCTTTGTGTTTGTAAAACTCAGATATTTCTCTCCGCAAGGGTGGGCAGGCCCCAGTATGCCTCCGTGCCGGTGCACAAAGTCGATCAGCATCTGCACAGGCATCCCCTTCAGCTCCAAAAGACGCATCTTCACGCCTTCGGGCATAATGCAGATGATATGTCCCGCGTCGCAGGTATCATACTCAATCCCCTTCAGCACGACAAAGTCCTCATGAGCCTTCCCCTTCAGCTCGTATTTCCAGTACCTGTAGCCCTTGTACGTGTCGTGATCTGTAATGAGCATCCCGTCAAAGCCTTCCTGCTTCAGCTTTGTAATATAGTCATCCAAGCTTACCTTACTGTCAAGTGACCCTTCTTTTACGTGACAATGCATATCCAGTTTCATCCGTAAGACTCCTTTGCACTTTAATATGTCCCTTTGACATGATTTTATTATAGCACAACGAAGTGAAAAAACAATGCGCTGTCTGGCTCTCCTGTTCTATCCCCTGTCTTAATGCTCCTGTGACAGTCCTCTGCTGGAACCATAGATCATTGCCAGACCCAGAAGGCAGACCCCCATATATACAGTCCCGTCCATCCTGCAGTCCGTAAAGCCAAAGATCAGGACCGCTCCCACCGCCAACACAAAGCCGGCTCCCATCAATAAAATTCTGCTTATCCTGTACATAAAAGAACACCTCTCTTTCTCATGGGTATACCATAGCAGATGAGGTGTCCTATAAATCAGACTCATTATGTTTCTTCTGCTTTTTTCTCCGGTTCTTCGTCAGCCTCCAGGTCGGTCTCCAGATCCGCCAGATCATCCTCCAGCAGCATCCTGGCCTTCTCCACTTCCGTCTCCATCGACTTCTCCTCTTTTACAGCCTCAGAGTAGCGCTTTTCCTTCTTGCCCACTTCTCTGGACTTCATCATAAACTGCACGACTATGCCCAGGATGGCAAGCGCTGCACATATTCCGTATGTAAGGAGGATATTCAGGTCAAGTCCCGGAATCGCCGACACTGCCAGACCGGCCATAATGCCTCCTTCTATGGAAGAGAGCACGATAATGATAGGATCCATCAGTATGGCTGTGATCACTGCGATCACCAGTCCCACGCCCAGACAGATCAGATGGAAGGACACCGTACCCGGCGCCAAAATCCATTCCAGCACGCCCGCCGTGAGAACCCATACAAAGAGAAATCCTCCCACTCTCCTCAGGATCGCTCCAAGGCAGGCAAACAGAACGGCCCCCACAGCCGCGGCAGCCAGGACCGCCGTTCCCTGCAGACCGAATACCAAAGCCAGGGCAGCTCCCGCCGCGGCTCCGATGCAGATACCTGTTATGGCCGCCAGTATGCGGATCAGCTTTAATCCAAAGAAACAGATGACAAGCCCCAGAACAACAGCAGCGACAGCGGGAACTATACTTTCCCGCATGATCTCCTGCACACTCTGCACAACCTGCGTCGTCTCCCCATCGGCCAGTTGATTCATCATCGACATCAATTCGTCCATAATCTTCTCCTTTATCCCTGTATTAATTATCCAGCAGTATTATAGCATCTTTTTCTTTCTCTGTTAAGTCTATATTTTTCTTCCCCGCCGCACACAAAAAAAAGACAGTAGAGACGGGCATCAATTCCAAAATAAACTGACACCCGTCTCTACTTTACTGTTTCAATCATTTTTCTTCCTTTCCCTACACATGTAGTAAAAAATGATCTTCTTTTTATACTGATCACTTTCAATTTCATCGTATGACCTTTACCTGTCTACTATATTATTCCTGATACTAAAGCTTTAATTCCCGGATATTTCCCTATCCCTATTAAAATTCTTTCTCAGTACTCTGGCTTTCAGGTATCAGCCTTTTTGGACTTCCTTCAATGATGATCAGTATAGATAGTTTGATTTTTCGGCGGTCCGTACCTCCTTTTCTTAAACTATCGACTCTGAATTCCGGCTTCTGTCTATCAATCTTTTTTAGAATATGAATACTTATCATCCAACTGCAATAAGCTAATAATCCTATTCTTTTTAACTTACAGATATCATCCGTCTTTCAGAGCTAAAATAATAAACCGATAAAAAACTTTCTATATTCTGTTTTTTCTCGTCTATTATTTTATAGTCTTATATTACCACTTCTTTCTTTAATTTGTCAATATATATTTTAAATAAATTTTACTTTTCTTTTAATTTATTTCTATTTAAAGATTATTCTGACTCTTTTTGGCAGTAAAAAAGAGGACGGAGCTCTCTGCTCTACGCCCTCTATCTGTTATGCTTTATGTTTCTAGTAAACAACAGAACCTGTATCTGTTCCGTTCACCACATAGTATACCGCGCCCTCCTCAGGCTTTACATAGAGATCGATGGACTTGATGTCTCCCACCTTTTTACCGGAAGCCTTTGTCCAGCTCTTCTTTACAGCGGCGATCATATTCTTCTCTTCCACTTCTCTTCCCATGTACTGAACATAAGTCTTCACCTTGATCTCTTTCTTAGCTGCAGGCTTTTTTGCCGCCGGTGCCTTCTTCTGCGCTGTCTTCTTCTCTGCCGTCTTCTTCTCTGCCGTCTTCTTCTCTGCTGTCTTTGTTTCGTCAGCCTTCTTTGCAGCCTCTTTTGTATCAGCAGCTGCCGCAGCCTTCTGTACCGCCGCAGTCGCAACATTGGTTGATGCCTTGCTTGCTGTCTTCTGTGCACCAACTTTTGTTTCTGCTGTCTTTTTTGTAGCCATTTTAATTCCTCCTAGATCTTACTGCTTACAATATTTTCTCTTTATGCCATGTCTTTTTAAGTCGCCAATATTATATCACACTCTCTGAAAAATGCAATCTCTCCTGACTACTGCTGTGAAAACTGCCCAATATTCAGATTATTCGGCATCCGACGTTAGCATTTCTGCCTATAAAAATCCTGCGTTTTTTGTTATTTTGCGGTTGTTATGTAATTGCGGAGCACAGCCGCCACATTGCTGATGGGCATGGTCTGAAGCCAGATTCGTCCCGGTCCGGTAATGACTGTATTGAAAAATCCCTCTCCTCCAAAGAGCATGTTTTTCACACCCGGTACGTTCTTAATCTCCATATTGCAGCTGGCAGTCATACCGGCGAGATGCCCTGTGTCCACCACGATCTGCTGCCCTGCCCGGAGTTCGTACTCTATCACGTGTCCGTCAAACTCCGCAAATGCGATGCCGTTTCCGCTGAATTTCTGCATGATAAAGCCCTCTCCTCCAAAGAGGCCGACGCCGATCTTCTTGTTAAAGAAGATGGACATATTTACCCCTGACTCGCCTGCCAGGAAAGCGCTCTTCTGAAAGATCATCTCATTGCCGGGCGTGATCGCAAAGGCGCGGATGGAGCCGGGGAAGCTGGAAGCAAAAGCGATCATACCGGGGCCGCCCATGCCTGTATAGTT
>CAZZBJ010000095.1:0-6547 GCA_964652805.1 uncultured Mordavella sp.
TCCACGATCTCCCGCAGGGTGGTTCCCATGGGGATCTCCACAAGGCCTGTGTTGTTGACCTTGCCGCCCAGGGCAAAGACCTTGGTTCCCTTGGACTTCTCGGTTCCCATAGAGGCGAACCACTCCGGGCCGTTGAGGATGATCTGAGGAATATTTGCGTAGGTCTCTACATTATTTAAAATAGTCGGCTTCCAGAACAGTCCCTTCAGAGCCGGGAAGGGCGGACGGGGACGGGGCTCGCCCCTGTTTCCCTCGATGGACGTCATGAGGGCTGTCTCCTCGCCGCAGACGAAAGCTCCCGCACCTAAGCGCAGCTCAATGTCAAAGTCAAATCCTGTCCCGAAGATGTCCTTTCCCAAAAGGCCGTACTCTCTCGCCTGTCCGATGGCAATATTCAGACGCTCTACTGCGATGGGGTATTCCGCCCGGACGTAAATGTATCCCTGCGAAGCGCCGATGGCGTAGCCCGCAATGGCCATGGCCTCCAGAACCACATGGGGATCTCCCTCCAGAACCGAGCGATCCATGAAGGCCCCCGGGTCGCCCTCATCGGCATTACAACAGACATATTTCTGATCCGCCTCGTTGGCGGCGGCGAATTTCCACTTCAGTCCGGTGGGGAACCCGGCTCCTCCGCGGCCCCGCAGACCACTGTCCAGAAGAACCTGGATCACATCCTGGGGCTGCATTTCCGTGAGCACCTTTCCCAGGGCCTCGTATCCGCCGGTTCCTATGTACTCCTCAATGTTTTCCGGATTGATGACACCGCAGTTTCGCAGGGCGATGCGGTGCTGTTTTTTGTAGAATTTTGTCTCCTGGAGGGGCAGCACCTCAGCGTCCTTTACCGTCTCATCGTAGAGAAGACGCTTGACCACTCTTCCCTTCAAGAGATGCTCGGACACGATCTCCGGGATATCTTCTTCCTTTACCATCGAATAGAAGGACCCTTCCGGGTACACGATCATGACGGGGCCTAAGGCGCACAGGCCGAAGCAGCCTGTCTTGACAACACCCACTTCATTTTCCAGTCCCTGCTCCCTGATCTCTTCTTCCAGTTTTTCTATGATCCTCTGGCTTCCCGAGGAGGTACATCCGGTTCCTCCACAGACCAGTACGTGTGAACGATACATAGCCGCAACCTCCTTCTACTCTTTTCCGATCTGCTCTGCGGCGAGGGTGTACTTGGTCACCACCTGACCGCCTTTGAGATGCAGGCGGAACACTTCCATCGCCTTCTCGGGTGTCATTTTTACATAAGTTACCTTCTCTTTGCCCGGCTCCATGACCTCTACAATGGGCTCATACTGACACAGGCCGATACAGCCTGTCTGGGTCACATTGATATTGTTCAGGCCCTCCTCCTGCACTGCATCCGCGAGGGCTGAGAGAACAGGGCGGGCGCCGCTTGCGATACCGCAGGTAGCCATTCCCACCACCACTCTTGTCTGGGTGGCGTCCTCGGAGCGGAAACCTACTTTTCCCTGCATCTTCTCTCTTATGGCACTTAATTCTTCAAGAGATTTCATATCCTTCCTCCAATCCTTCTGTTTTTCAGATCACACTGCCGCTGTCCGCCTCCGCATGGTTAGTATCCAGGTATTCCTTGATGAACCCGGACACTTCCGGCGAACGCAGCGATACATTTCCAAGTATTTCCTTCATCTGTCTGGTGTCAAGCACGAACTCCCTGCCGTCATGGCTGTACCGATAACAGAAATCCATATCCTCATGGCAGGTGACAAGCGTATGTATGGTGGCCGTCATATCTCCCAGCGGCATCCTGTCGATGCTGTCAAGGACAAATACCGCTTCCGTCACCGTCCCTTTTCCCTCCTGCGACCGGATGGAAAAGCTGCCCCCTGTCGCTTCCGCCGCCTGTTTGAAAAAGGGGACGCCAAGTCCCACCTTCCGGGTGCTCCTGGTGGTAAAAAAAGGATCTTCCACCCTGGCCACCTGCTCCGTGGACATACCGCAGCCGTTATCCGCTATTGTAATGGAAAGGGTATTGCGTGCCGTGTCGGCCAGCACTTCGATCTTTACAAGAGACGCACCTGCGCGAACGGAATTCTCCGCCACGTCCAGGATGTGAAGGGATATCTCCGGCATCATGGCTATTCGTACTTCGCCAGGATGTCGTCGATATCGTCCACCTTCAGCCTGCCGTAGACTTCGTCATTGATGGTCATGACAGGCGCCAGGCCGCAGGCGCCGATACAACGGCACGCGTCCAGCGAAAATTTCCCGTCAGGAGTGCACTCCCCGCCCACAATCCCAAGCTTCTCCATCAGCCTGTTGTAAATGTCCCCGGAGCCTTTCACATAGCATGCGGTGCCAAGACAGACAGAAATCTGGTATCTGCCCTTGGGGCTTAAGGTGAACTGTGAATAAAACGTCACAACTCCATAGATTTTCTCCAGCGGGAAACCCGTCTCATCGGAAATGATCTTCTGCACCTCTATGGGGAGATAGCCGTATATCTCTTGGGCCTTCTGCAGAATAGGCATGAGTGCGCCCTTTTCATCCTTCATGTCACGGATGACGGTAAGGAGCGCCTCTTCCTGCTCTTTCGTTCCCCGAAATGGAACGGTCGACTTCGTAGAAACCATCTGTAAACCTCCTTGTTCTAGTTTTAGTTTTGTCTGAAAATTACTTTCTCTTTCTACTCTTCACCCATTCTATCACAGACTTTTCTAAATAGCCACAGCTTTTCGTCACCTTTTTTAGTGACTATTTCTTTTACGCAGCTATTTTTTTACGGTGTATGTTAAAAAATGCACAATGTCATCTCTCTGTTTTTATCCACTTTATACAATTTTTCTTGATTTGATTTTTTTCTGATGTTATACTCTCACTATATATATTGTTTTACATTTCATATTTTTATTACTTTTTAACAGTAATTTCACGGGAGGTTTCCATGGTAATCAGAGAAATTAAAGTTCTTCTGGATGCGCAGATCCTGTCCGGCGAACAGATGCTGGATCAGGAGGTGGACGAAGCTTTTGCCTCGGACATGATGAGTGATGTACTGGCTTTCGCCAATCCCCACTGTGTCCTGCTCACCAGTCTGTGCAATCCACAAGTCATCCGCACTGCCGAAATGCTGGATGTATCCTGTATCGTTTTTGTCCGGGGAAAGCCCCTGGACAGCGAGATCCTCAATCTGGCAAGGGCGAAAGAAATCTGCGTCCTGCACACAATGAAAGGAATGTATACTACCTGCGGCATTCTGTACAGCAGCGGGCTGCAGCGCTGACGCACATTGACAGCAAGGAGGTAACGCAGAGATATGAGCGAATGTCTGACTTTTGAATATCAGGTATCCGGAGACGATTTCACACGCGCCGGAGAGGCAAGCAGCAGCATAAAGAATAAGCTCAAGATGATGGGGGTTGACAGTGGCGCTATCCGCCGGGTTGCCATCGCCACGTACGAGGGCGAGATCAATATGGTTATCCACGCAGGCGGCGGCACCATAAAGGTTATTGTCACCGATGACAATATCCGGCTCATACTGGCCGACACAGGCCCCGGCATTCCGGACGTGGAGAAGGCTATGCAGCAGGGCTACTCCACCGCACCGGAGGAAGTGCGCTCTCTTGGTTTCGGCGCAGGCATGGGACTGCCCAACATGAAAAAGTATTCCGATCATATGCAGATCGATACGAAGATCAATGTGGGAACCACTGTGACAATGGATATACATCTGTAGACAGATCTACCCCTGTAAAGGAGGACGACTTTTGGATAAATTCATACACTCTGTCAAACTGGATAAGGATGCCTGCAGGGGCTGCATCAACTGCATCAAATACTGCCCCACCCAGGCTATCCGTGTACATAACGGGAAGGCATCTATCAAGCCCCAGTTCTGTGTGGACTGCGGCCGATGCATCCGGTATTGTCCTCACCACGCTAAGATTGCAGTGTACGATTCGCCGGAGGAGATGGGCAGGTACAGATATACGGTCGCTCTGCCGGCCCCCTCTCTCTATTCCCAGTTCAACAATCTGACCAATGTTGACATTGTCCTCAACGCCCTCATATCCATGGGGTTTGACGATGTCTTTGAGGTGAGCGCCGCGGCGGAGCTTGTATCGGAGATGTCCCGCTCCTACATTGAGGAGCACCGGGACGAGGCGCCTTTTATCAGCAGCGCCTGTCCCACCATCGTTCGTATTATCAGGGTCCGCTTTCCCACCCTGATCCCAAGGCTTCTCCCTATCCTGCCTCCGGTGGAGGTGGCAGCCCAGATCGCCCGAAGACGGGCCATGAAAAAGAGCGGGCTTCCGTCCTCAGATATAGGGATCTTCTTTATATCCCCCTGTCCCTCTAAGGTGACCTACGCCAAAGCACCCTTCGGGATCGAAAAGAGCGAGATCGACAAGGTTCTCGCCATCAAGGATGTGTATCCGGTGCTTCTCTCCCATATGACCCACGATGAGTCAAAACTGAAGCCTCTGGCCACCTCTGGCCGCATTGGCATCGGCTGGAGCAACAGCGGCGGGGAGGCGGCGGGGCTGATCACGGACAATTACCTGGCTGCCGATGGCATCATGAATGTGCTGCGGGTGCTCAGTGACCTGGAAGACGAAAAGTTCCACGGTCTGAAGTTCGTGGAGCTGAACGCCTGCAACAGCGGCTGCGTGGGCGGTACGCTCACTGTGGAAAATCCCTATGTGGCCACTGCCAAGGCAAAGAGGCTCCACCGCTATCTCCCTGTCTCAGTCACCCACATGGAAACCTATCCCGACATGGATTACTTCTGGAAGAAGTATGTAGAATACGAGCCGGTCTTCCGACTGGGAAAGAATTTCCGGGAAAGCCTGGAGATGATGGGAACAGTGGAGGAGATCACCGAACAGCTGCCCGGACTGGACTGCGGCTCCTGCGGCGCCCCCACCTGCCGGGCGCTGGCAGAGGATATTGTCCGGGGCGAGGCCTCCAGAACCGACTGTATCTATGAATTTATCGAGTATATGGATAGTCTCTCCGAAGATCTGTCCTATATAACCTCTGAGCTGAAGGCGTCCGACGGCGCCAGCGCCGACACTATACAGAAGCTCCATGAATCTATTGAAAAGCTCTCCGCTGAACTGCGAAGAAAGGATGTGTAGCCATGGCCGCTGTACATGACCTCATACAGAAAAATTGTTTTGAACTGAAAAATACAGGGAACGAGGACCGCACCATCACGAAAGTCTTCTGCTGTGATCTTCTCAGCGTCGCCATGGGGAAAGCCCCCGAGGGCTGTGCCTGGATCACCGTCATGGGGAACCGGAACACCTTGGCAGTGGCGTCCCTGGCGGATGTGTCCTGTGTGATCCTGGCAGAGGGAGCTGCCCTCACACCGGAGGACCTGGCCTGCGCCGGGAAAGAGGATATCACCGTATTTTACACAGAGCTGCCCGTCTTTGAGGCGGCCCTGACGGTGCACAGCCTGCTGTGAGCATGCTCTACTACGACCTTCACATCCACTCCTGCCTCTCTCCCTGCGGCGACAAAGACATGACTCCCGCCAACATCGTAGGCATGGCCGCCGTAAAGGGACTGGATGTGATCGCCCTCACAGATCACAATTCCTGCCGGAACTGCCCCGCTGCCATGAAGCACGCCGAAAATCTGGGGATCACGCTGATCCCAGGCATGGAGCTGACCACCTCCGAGGAGGTCCACGTGATCTGCCTCTTCCCCTCCCTTGAGACAGCCATGGAATTCGACGCCCACGTGTACAGCCGTCTCTTCCCGGTGGACAACCGGCCGGACATATTCGGGGAGCAGCTCATCATGGATGAGCAAGACCTGGTTACAGGGACTCTGGAAAAACTCCTCATAGGTGCCACAGACATTCCCTTCTACCGGACGGAGGCTCTCGTAGCAGAGTTTCACGGCATCTGTTTTCCGGCCCACCTGGACAAATCCTCCACCAGCCTTCTATCCAACTTAGGTCTCATTCCCCCGGAGAGCACTTTCCGCTGTGCGGAAATCCGGAATCTCACAAAGCTGCACCAGCTGATAAGAGAGCATCCCTATCTGGAGAGCTGCCGGATCCTGTCAAATTCAGACGCCCACTATCTCTGGGATATCCATGAGCCAAAGCTGCAGATCCCATGCGCCTCCCGCAGCATAGCGGATATACTGGAGGTTCTGTCCTCGCCCCTGGTTTCTCCCAAAGGAGAAAAGCTTCCAGAAATGTAAGGATTCGCAGGGATTGACTTACCCCTGCCAGTGTGCTATCCTGTGATAAGAAAATCTAATACACGCAGGTGCCCTGCCGTCTCACAAAGGAAAAGGCAGGGATAATAGGGAAACAGGTGCAAGTCCTGTACGGTCCCGCCGCTGTAAGGAGGGAACAGTCTTTATGGTCCACTGTGTCCGGGTTATTCATACCCAGGGGCATGGGAAGGCAAAGGCTGTGCGGATCTCCAAGTCAGAAGACCTGCCTGCTTGTAGGGAACTGCCGTCTGTCACGGAGTATGATGAGAGGTGTGGAAACGGAAGACAGAACCGCCAGGTCTGCTTCTGTATTTTTGATGCCCCTGTCGTG
>CAZZBJ010000095.1:6557-7919 GCA_964652805.1 uncultured Mordavella sp.
GATCCCGACAGGGGCATTTATCTGATACCGATATGGATATGAAATGAAGGAGGATCAACACAATGAGGAACACATCTATGACACACCGCGAAAAGCTGCTGGTGGCTCTCGCCGGCGTCTTTGCCCTGTCCCTTGCGGCAGCGCCGAAGGCCAACGCCATGCACATCATGGAGGGCTATCTGCCCGGGGGCTTCTGCGTCGCCTGGGGCGTTCTATGCCTTCCCTTTGTGCTGGCAGGCTTTTTCTCCATCAGAAGAACCGTGCGTGAAAACCGGAAGGCCCTCATACTGCTGGCCATGTCCGGGGCTTTTATCTTCGTGATCTCCTCTCTGAAAATTCCCTCTGTCACCGGAAGCTGCTCCCACATGACGGGGACAGGTCTTGGCGCCATCCTATTCGGTCCCTCCTGCGTCAGCATTCTGGGCGTCATCGTTCTTCTCTTCCAGGCCATCCTGCTGGCCCACGGAGGGCTGACTACTCTGGGAGCCAACACCTTCTCCATGGCCATCGCGGGGCCCTTTCTCGCCTGGGGACTGTATGCGCTTCTCAAGAGGCTGAAGGTAAACCGGAGAGTGTCTATCTTTCTGGCCGCCGCCCTGGGAGACCTCTTCACCTACTGCGTTACCAGCCTGCAGTTGGCCCTGGCCTATCCGTCAGAGCAGGGAGGATCGGCCGCCTCTGCCCTGAAATTTCTGGGCGTCTTCGCTCCCACCCAGGTGCCTCTTGCTGTCATCGAGGGAATACTCACAGTGGTCATCGTCATCGCTCTTGAGTCCTACGCACAGCCGGAGCTGAAGCTGATTGGCTACTATAAGGAGGGCAGATAAGATGAAGAAGAGACATATGAACAAAAACACAAAAACTGTACTGATCCTCCTTGTCATCGCCGTCCTCATCGCCGTAATTCCTCTCTTCGTCAGAAAGGGGGCTGCCTTCGGCGGATCCGATGATGCGGGCAGCGTCATGGTGGAGGAAGTCAGAGGTGCGTCCTACGAGCCCTGGTTCACTCCGGTTCTGGAAAGCCTTCTGGGCGGCGAACTGCCGGGCGAGGTAGAGAGCCTCATCTTCTGCGTCCAGACCGGCATCGGCGTGGGCATTATCGCCTTCTGCATGGGCCGCCTTGTGGAACGGAAAAAGTGGATGAAAAAATATGAAGAGGAAAAATCAGAAATAAAAGGGAAGGACAAAGAGGTGACAAAGGGCCATGCTGGAGATCGATAAGCTCTGCTACATGTCAAAGCTGCGGTATGTGAACGCCGGGGAAAAGTGTTTCTTTTCCCTGGCTTCTGTCATACTCTGCATTGTCAGCCGATCCATCCCGGCGGCCCTTCTTCTCCTTCTTGCCTCCACGTACCTGACTGT
>CAZZBJ010000096.1:0-7804 GCA_964652805.1 uncultured Mordavella sp.
AAAGCCCAGCTTCTTCGCCTCGGACACCCGCTGCTCCGGCATGTTCACCGCCCGTACCTCGCCGCTTAGACCCACCTCGCCAAAAACCAGGACGTCTTCTGACACGGGCCGGTTTTTGTAGCTGGATACCAGAGCCAGCACAATCCCTAAATCCACGGCCGGCTCGTTGATGCGGATGCCCCCTGCGATATTGACGTAGGCGTCATAGTTGGAGAGGGGCAGGCCCAGCCTCTTTTCCAGCACAGCCATGAGAAGATTGACACGGTTGTAGTCCGTCCCCGCCGCTGTTCTCCTTGGCATGCCGAAATTGCTGCGGCAGACAAGCGCCTGGATCTCCAGAAGGATGGGGCGGGTACCTTCCATAGAGCAGGTCACCACTGAGCCGGAGGCATGTTCCGGTCTTCCGTTCAGCATGAACTCCGAGGGATTTTCCACCTCCCTGAGCCCCTCCCGTCTCATCTCGAACACGCCGATCTCATTGGTAGAGCCAAAACGGTTTTTCACGCCCCGCAAAATTCTGTAGGAGGCATGCCTGTCTCCCTCAAAATACAGGACCGTGTCCACCATGTGCTCCAGCACTCTGGGGCCGGCCACTGTCCCTTCCTTTGTCACATGCCCGACTATAAAGATGGAAATACCCATCCCCTTGGCTATCTGCATGAATACGTTGGTGGCCTCCCGGACCTGGGAGACGCTTCCCGGGGCAGAGCCCACATCCTCGCTGTACATGGTCTGGATTGAGTCGATCACCACAAGAGCGGGCTTTTGCTTCTCGATCACGCCTCGTATGATTTCTATATTTGTCTCGCATAGAAGAAGCAGCTCCTCTGCAAACTCTCCCATGCGGTTGGCCCGCAGCTTGATCTGCTTCAGGGACTCCTCGCCGGAAATGTACAAGATCTTCAGCTTCCTGGCGGACAGTCTCTGGCATACCTGCAAAAGGAGGGTTGATTTCCCAATACCCGGGTCTCCTCCCACAAGGACGAGGGAGCCCGGTACAATCCCGCCTCCCAGCACCCGGTCCAGCTCCTTTATGCCGGTCTGTGTCCGTTCCTCTGTGTCTGTCCTGACACTGGCAAGGGTGACCGCCTCAGCCTCCTGCAGGTTCCTGGTCTGGCCATTTCCCTTGACAGGAGTCACTTTCTCCTCCACAAATGTATTCCACTGTCTGCACACCGGGCACTGTCCCAGCCATTTGCTCTCCTCATGCCCGCAGTTCTGACAGAAAAAAATGCTCTTCTTTGCTTTTGCCACGTCTCTTCCCTCTGCTTCCTGTGTATTGCGTCGCCCGCATATATCCCCTGCGGAGCATGTGCCGTTTTGATGGCAAAACGCATTTTTAGTACATTATATCGCACAAAGGTCAAATGTCAATACATGGGAAAAGGCAGCCCGTCCGGGCCGCCCTTTTTTGCATTTTGTATAGGGGATGTTTTATATGATCTTTGTCAGTCGACAAAGGTTTCATATACATGTTCTTTTTCCAGAGAGTGATATAATTTATATTTTCTCTGTATGATCTTCTCTCCCTTTTCCACTTCCGCAGGATCGGGATAAAAAGTATGGGGGATATCTTCCATCATGTTCAGGAAGGCTTCTTCAATATCGGGGTAAACTCCCAATGTAACTGCAGCTATCATAGCAGCCCCCAGAGAAGATGCCTCATTGTTCGTGTATCGGGCTACCTCCTTATTGTATATGTTAGCCTGTATCTCACAGAACACATCTGCATTTACCATTCCGCCGGCCACACTGACCCTGTAGATCGGCTGGGTTATATTCTCGATCAGGCTGATATCCGCATGGATCTCCATTGCGATTCCTTCCATAATCGCGCGGATCAGGTCGCCTCGTTTCGTGTTCAGCGACAGATTAAAGAACAATCCCTTTGCATAAGGGTTCCAGTAAGGCGCCGCGCTTCCCTCAAAGTGGGGGATCATGATCACACCGCTGGCTCCCATGCCAGACCGGATCGCTTCTTCATTCATCAGATTATAAACACTGCCATCTGTCTGCATATCCTGGCAAAACTGTTCTTTGAACCAACGGTAGATCGCTCCTGTATTGAAGATACCGGCTTCCATAATCCACTGTCCGGCGATGGCGGAAGCCTGGCAGAGCACGCGGGCGTGCTCATCAAAAACAGGTTTGTCTACGGCTGAGATAACAAAGGATCCTGTTCCTGTATTTGCCTCGGCTCTTCCAGGTTTATTGACACCAAGGGCAACTGCCGCGTTCTGCTGGTCGCCTCCGGCCATGATGACCGGCAGGCCTTCTTTCAATCCCAGCTTCTGCGCCATCTCTTTAGTCAATCCCCCGGCAATGCTCCCCGGCGGCATCAGATCAGGCAAGCGTTCTTCTGTAATTCCGCCGATCGCCAGGAGTTCCGGATCCCAGGAGAACGTCTCTATATTCATCAGTAATGTCCGGCATGCCTGGGAATAGTCCGTCTTATATTCTCCCGTCAGGAAATGGATCACCAGATCCTGCACACCGATAAATTTTTCAGCTGTCCTATAGATATCCGGTTGATTTTCTTTCAGCCACAATATCTTTGGAAGGACGAAATAAGGATTGGTCCGAAGGCCCGTTTTCCTGTACAGCCCCTCGAGAGTGTACTCCTGAATCAGTTTCTCACACTGAGGCATTGTCCTTTTATCCTGCCACATGATAGCAGTGCGCATAGGCTCTCCGTCTTTCATTGGAATGAGGGAGGATCTCTGAGATGTCACTGTGATGGCAAGCGGATCTTCCTTCAGACATCCGGCAACATTAGACAGGCAGTACGCCGCGGCATCTTTCCATGTCTGCGGATCCTGCTCTACATAGCCCGGCTGCGGAAAATCCGAGTGGTACTCATAATATGCATTTTCATATTTCTTTCCATCTGTGCCGTAGATTACGGCACGCATTCCGGAAGTTCCTACATCTAACGAAATAATATACATCTGTCATCGTCTCCTTTTACTATGCCACGGTTACATCAGGCCTGGAAGTACTGATGAGAAGAGACTGAGAATGATGACGATCACCAGCGCTGTCACACCGGATATCGTTCCGCCCACGGTCCAGACTTTCATAGTCTGTTTTACATCAAACTTGCTGAACCTGTTTACTACCCAGAACCCAGAGTCGTTTGGCAGGGAAAGTCCAACACCACCCGCGCAGATCGCAAGACCTACCAGGACCGGCGACGCGCCGGCCATGCCCGCTACGATAGGTGAAAAGATAGCGGATGTTGTTACCAGCGCTACTGTAGTAGAGCCCTGCGCAGCCCTGAGCACCTGGCTGATGACAAATGCAGCAATGATCATAGCAATACCAGCGCCCTCTGTCAGTCCTGTCATACCTGTCACCAGTTTATCACCAATACCTGTCGCGTTGATGATAGCTCCGAATGCGCCGCCGGCACCTGTGATAGCCAGGATAGCGCCAGACTGTGTGGTAGCATCTGTAACGATTTCATTAAATGACTCTTTGATGTATTTCCTCAGTGCAAAGAATGCCACGAGCACACCGATCAGCAGAGCCATATTCTTGTCGCCAAGAAAGGCAAAGAATATGTATGCCATTGTGCCCTCTTCCAGGAACATCGTCATGATCGTTCCAAGAAGAATGATAACGATAGGAAGGAAGATAAGGAAAATTCCCAGTCCGCCTGACGGAAGATTCTTATCCGATGTGATCTCTGTCTCCTCATCCACATCGTCAAATGCGTTTGCAAAATCATTTGCGTACTTATCACTCTTTCCAAGGAACTTGCCATACACAACGCCGCCTATGATAGCCGCGGGAAGGCTGACAATAATACTATAGAGCAGGAACCAGCCCATGTTTGCTCCCATTGTACCTGCAACAGCTACCGGTCCCGGTGTCGGAATGACCAGTGCGTGAGTAGTGATCAGTCCGACAGCCAGTGCACAAACAAGGGATACAAAAGGAATTTTACCTTTTCTTGAAAGAGATTTTACCAGGTTTACAAGAATAACAAATGCAGCGTCAAAAAAAACAGGGATAGATACAATGTATCCTGTCAGATTTATTGCCAGACCCGCTCTCTTCTGACCCGTCATCTTCAGCATCAGCGCCGCGATCTGGCTGGTACAGCCAGACAGATGCAGCAGATTTCCAAGAGCCACGCCAAGGATGATCAAGATACCGATACTTGTCATAGTACTTCCGAAACCATCCGTCAGACCTGTGGCTATGTCTGTCAGAGACATACCGGACAGAATTCCCATCAGGAGTCCACCGATCAGCAGCGCCAGGAACGGATGCAGATCAAACTTGATAATCGATACGAGCACAAAAATAAGTGCGATCAAAAAAACAACAATCAATAATCCTAAACTCATATTCTCACCTCTTACTCATTCTTCCGATTTATCTACCAAAGAAAGCGATGTACTTCTTTACGATCTCCTTCACAAATTCCTCCTGCTTCAGCGACAGGACAGAAAAGTGAGGCTGCTCCTCCTGCAGATATTTTGTTGTAGATTCCACTGTATAGGCGGATATCTCTGTATTTACATTGATCTTTGCTATTCCATGTGCAATGCAATTCAGAATATCTTCCTCCGGCACGCCTGAGCCGCCGTGAAGAACAAGCGGAATCTGTGTGTTTTTATCAATTTCTTCCAGAATATCAATGCGGATATTCGGTTTTCCTTTATACAGACCATGAACAGTCCCTACAGAAACTGCCAGTGCATCAACCCCCGTCTTTTCGACAAACTCTTTTGCCAGTTTCGGGTCCGTGTACGCCTGTACGTCTGAGGCAGATCCCTCGTGAGACTTCTCTCCCGCGGCAATACTGCCCAGCTCTGCCTCTACGGAAGCGCCGCATGCGTGCGCAACTGCGCACACCTTTGCGGTGTTTGCCAGATTTTCCTCATAGGGGAGCATAGAGCCGTCATACATGACAGAGCCAAACCCTGTTTTGACAGCTCGGAACACAACATCCATGTCCTTACAGTGGTCCAGATGCAGACACACGGGAATGTCCAGCTTTTCCGCCATGCTCTTTGTCATGGCAGCCGCTGTATCAAGAGACAGATTGGAAAGATATTTCGCTCCGAACGCCAGGATGACCGGCGTGTTTGTCTCCACTCCTGCCTGGATAATCCCCCGAAAGGTCTCTGAATTATATCCGTTAAAGGAACCTACCGCATATTTTTTTTCATATGCTTCATCTACGATCGTCTTTAAATTTGTCAGCATAGACCGTCCCCTCTTTCACACTATCCTCTTACTTTCGCAAGCCATGCCTTGAAATCTTCGTTCTCAAGCACTTCTTTGTTCACGATGAAATCAGCCTGCTCACCGTTCAGGAATTTTGCAACATCAGCCATCAGAAGGTAGGGTGAATTGGTGAGAGCCTCTGTAGTCGTACCTGCGATATGAGTTGTAAGAGTCACATTGTCAAGTTTCAGGAACGGACTGTCCTCCGGGATAGGCTCTGTTGTAAATACATCCAGTGCCGCTCCCATGATCTTCTGTTCCTTCAACACATTTGCAAGAGCATCCTGGTCTACCAGTCCCGCTCTTCCTGTGTTGATGAAGTAAGCGGTCGGCTTCATCAGTCCCAACTCATGCGCACCGATCATATTTTTATTCTTGTCAGTCAAGCGTGCGTGGATGGAGACAAAATCACTCGTGCTCATCAGCTCATCCAGCTCCACTTTCTTAGCTCCGGCCGCCTCGATCACTTCATCGCTTGTGTATGGATCATACACAACAACGTTCACATCAAATCCGGAGAGTTTCTTTGCAACCAGTTTTCCAATGTATCCAAATCCTACCAGGCCAATGATCTTATCATGCATCTCAAGGATACAGTTGCTGTTCACAAATGTCTTTCTCCACTCACCATTCTGGATCGCATAGTGAGCTTTCGCGATATTCCTTACTGCAGCCAGCATCATTCCCACCGTGAAGTCAGAAACCGCGTGAGCGTTCCTTCCCTTTACATTAAAGACAAGGATGCCTCTCTTTGTAGCTTCCTCTACATTTACGTTCTCAAGACCTGCACGGGATACACCCACGATCCTCAGATCGGGCATTGCGTCCATCACTTTGCTGGATACAGGTACAAACAGTCCCATCAGAGCATCCGCATCTTTTCCTTCTTTCAGGATCGTCTCATCAACTGTTTCGATCTCAGGGCCCCTCTTTTCTACTTCCAGCCTGCGGTACTGCAGCTGTCCCCAGTCAGACTCCCAGTTTCCTACGATCACATCGCTTCCGTACTTACTCAGATGTTTCTCCCATGCCTTTCCAAAGCCTTCTCCCGGGATCATTGCATCACCTAACAAAATAGCTTTCATCATTGTTCTCTCCTTTCCTTATCGTTGATTTTCTACTGTGTCTTATTCTTTCGTAGTAGTTTTGCTACTGCAATAACTATAATACTATTTTATGAAATCGTCAATCTTCTATAACACCAAAAATAATGCCTGTTTTTCGTTTAATATGCACAAAAAAAGCGTGACGATATGTTAATTTCTTATTATATCGTCACGTTTTTAACAACTACATGCTTAAATTTTGTTCTTTGCCACTGCCAGTCTCGACCTGTGGATCTGCGGCAGTACGCTCTCACCTTTTTTAATAATGATACAGACGTATAGGATGTCAACGATCACAATCTGTATGATCCGGGATGTCATCGCATCTGACCGGAATTTTGTCTCCAGCGAGGAGCTGCAGATCACATAGTCTGCTCTGTTTGCCAATGTTGATTTCTCATAGCTGGTGATCGCACAGATCGCACAGCTCTGCTCCTTTGCAAGAGAGACAGCGTCCAGGATCTCCCTGCTCTCTCCGGAATGAGAGATCACAATAAGCAAATCCTCTTTATCCAGGTTGATCGATAAAATATTACTCATATGGGGGTCATTGCTGCATACAGCGTTGACTCTCAGTTTCAATAACTTATGATACAAATCTGACGCCACACATCCAGACGCCCCCACCCCCACGATAAGCACCTTTTTCGCCGAGATGATCCTGTCTGCCACGCGGTTGATCATATCCCCGCTTAAAACCTCTTTGCTGTCATGGATGGAATTGATCGTGGACTGTATGACCTTGTCCATGATCTGCTCCGTGGTGTCCTGAAATGTCACATCCTCGTACACTTCCTCGGAAGTATTCTCCGACAGTTCCTTTGCCAGATTGATCTTAAACAGCTGGTAGGATGTAAACTCGATCTTTCGCAGGAACCTCAGGACCGTAGGCTCGCTCACGCGGCATGCATAAGCCGTGTCACTAAGCGTATTGGCAATGACCTGCTCCGGATCATCCAGGATATAGTCCGCCACTGCCTTCTGCGACTCAGAAAGAGTATTATACTTTGTCCTGATCAGTGCAAAAACTTGTCCATTCACAAAGTTCCCTCCAAACCTACATTTTTACAATCTTTACAGGAATGGCTCCCCCCTCACTCAGCTCTACGCTGACGCTGAGTTTTCCGCTCAAGTTCGTCTTCATCTCACCAACGCTTACTCCATTCATATACACAGTATAGCCTGTCTCCGCTTCGAGCTCCAATGTAAATTGAGCATCCCGGTCTCCGGACACTTCAAAAGTGACCTCGTTTCCAGACGCCTGGAACTTCTCCACCGCTGTCCCGGGAACGGACTCGTATACAAACATGCCGTTTTTCTCCAGCTTGGTAATCTCCGCAAAGGTCTTCACCTTGTAGATGTCTCCCTGGAACTCAAAGCCGTCCAGCTTTGTCTTGGAACCGAGTGTGTAATCTCCAAAGCTCAGTGTCCCATCGTTTTCTGCCCGCAACAGCTCT
>CAZZBJ010000097.1:0-7458 GCA_964652805.1 uncultured Mordavella sp.
AGATCGCCATGTATGAGCAGATTGGCATCCCGGGACTTGCAGCTTTCAAGAAGACGGTGGACTACTGCAAAGAAAAAGGTCTGGTTGTGATCGGCGACATCAAGAGAGGGGACATTGGGTCCACATCCGCCGCCTACGCCACAGGGCACATCGGGAAGGTGCAGGTGGGCGGCAACACATTTGCTCCCTTTGACGAGGACTTTGTGACCGTCAATCCCTATCTTGGCTCTGACGGCGTAAAGCCTTTTATTGACGTGTGCAAAAAAGAGCAGAAGGGACTCTTTATCCTTGTGAAGACATCAAACCCCTCCAGCGGGGAGTTCCAAGATCAGCTCATCGACGGACGTCCGCTCTACGAGCTGGTAGGGGAGAAGGTCAATGAGTGGGGCCAGGAGTGCATGGGCTGCTCCTACAGCTACGTAGGCGCGGTTGTGGGTGCTACCTATCCGGAGATGGGCAAGGTACTGAGAAAGATCATGCCCAAGGCCTACATCCTCGTGCCGGGCTACGGCGCCCAGGGCGGCCAGGGAAAAGATCTGGTGCACTTCTTCAACGAGGACGGGCTTGGAGCCATCGTCAACTCTTCCAGAGGCATCATTGCCGCATACAAGCAGGAAAAATACGCTTCCTTCGGAGCGGAAGCTTTCGGCGACGCCTCCAGAGCAGCGGTGGAAGATATGATCGCTGACATCAGAGACGCGCTGGAGAACCGGTAAGGAGAAGGAAAAAGATGACAAAGAAGAAAGAACAAGTACAGATCATCTCCCAGGAGCGGCTTGCGGAGGGGATCTTCAGCATGTGGATATGCGGGGAGGCGGCAAAGGAAGCAAAGCCCGGGCAGTTCATATCCATGTATACAAACGATGGGACAAAGCTTCTGCCCCGTCCCATCAGTATCTGCGAGATCGACAGAGAAGGCGGCGCGCTGCGCGTGGTGTACCGGGTGACAGGAGAGCATACCGGGACAGAGCAGTTTTCCCGGATGAAGGCAGGGGACACCCTTTTCATTGTGGGTCCTCTGGGAAACGGCTTCCCTCTGGAAAGGGCAAAAGGGAAAAAGGCCTTTCTCATGGGCGGCGGCATCGGCGTGCCCCCTATCCTGGAGCTGGCAAAGGAACTGGACTGTGAGAAGAAGCAGATCATGACCGGGTACAGGGACGCGCAGACCTTCCTTGGAGCAGAATTTGAAAAGAACGGTGAGCTCTACATCTCCACAGAGGACGGAAGCGTGGGCGTGCGGGGAAACGTGCTGGATGCGGTGCGGGAACATGGACTGGAGGCGGATATCATCTACGCCTGCGGTCCCACCCCCATGCTCCGGGCCGTTAAGCGGTATGCAGAGGAAAAAGGAATCGAGTGTTACATTTCCCTGGAAGAAAGGATGGCCTGCGGCATTGGCGCCTGTCTCGGGTGCGTGTGTCAGACGAAGGAGAAGGACGTCCACAGCAATGTGAACAATAAGCGGATCTGCAAGGACGGGCCGGTCTTCCTGGCGACGGAGGTGGAGATCTGATGGACATGAGAGTAAATATAGCGGGTGTGGAGTGGAAGAACCCGGTGACCGTGGCTTCCGGCACCTTTGGTTCCGGCGAAGAGTTTTCAGAGTTCGTGGATCTGAACCGCCTGGGAGCTGTGACCACAAAGGGCGTGGCAAACGTACCCTGGAGCGGCAACCCAACGCCCCGGGTGGCGGAGGTGTACGGCGGCATGATGAACGCCATCGGTTTGCAGAACCCGGGCATTGAGCTGTTCTGCCGTAGGGATATCCCCTACCTGAAGCAGTTTGACACGAAGATCATTGTGAACGTGTGCGGCCATGCGCCGGAGGAGTATCTGGCAGTAGTGGAGCGGCTTCAGGAGGAGCCTATCGACATGATGGAGATCAACATCTCCTGCCCCAATGTGAATGAGGGTTTTCTGGCTTTCGGACAGGATGCGGGACATGTGGAGGAGCTGACAGCGCAGATCAAAAAGATCGCAAAACAGCCGGTGATCATGAAGCTGACCCCCAATGTGACGGATATCACGGAAATCGCCAGGGCGGCGGAGGCGGGCGGCGCGGATGCCATTTCCCTCATCAATACACTGACCGGCATGAAGATCGACATCAACCGCAGGACATTTGCCCTGGCCAATAAGACCGGCGGCGTGTCCGGCCCGGCAGTCCATCCCATTGCGGTGCGCATGGTATACCAGGTAGCTCAGGCGGTCCACATCCCCATCATCGGTATGGGAGGCATTGCTGCGGCGGAGGATGCCATCGAGATGATTCTGGCCGGGGCCAGCGCTGTGTCCGTGGGGACAGCTAATTTCCATGACCCGGCGGTGACCTTGAAGGTCATTGGCGGTATTGAGAAGTATATGGAAAAGTATGGCTTTGAGACTGTGAAGGACATGGTGGGGACTGTGAGGTAGAAGGCAGCCGGCGAGGATAGAGAAGGATGAAGGGGAGTTTGTTCCGGATCTTTGAGAATATGTACAGTGCAGAGCAAGCACGGTGTAAAAATAAAAACAGTTTCGTAATATGCGTGTGAGCAGCAGAGCACAGGATGGAGCTGTTTTTATGTTCAGAAAAAAAGAGGACGATCTTGCCCCAACAGACCGATTGAAAATACATCCCACCTATGTTAAAATTCAATAGGAAAATTCATGTTAAATACTTACAGAACACAGGAGGCTCTATAGATATGGAAGGATACAAGCAGGAATTTATCCGTTTTATGGTGGACAGTGATGTGTTGAAATTTGGAGATTTTACTTTGAAGAGCGGGAGAAAATCTCCATTTTTCATGAATGCCGGCGCTTACGTGACAGGCTCCCGGCTAAAGAAGCTGGGAGAGTACTACGCAAAGGCTATACACGACAGGTACGGGGATGATTTTGACGTTCTCTTCGGGCCTGCCTACAAGGGAATTCCACTGGCGGTGGTGACAGCCATCGCCTACAGCGAGCTTTACGGAAAAGAGATCCGCTACTGCTCAGACCGTAAGGAGGAGAAGGATCACGGCGCGGACAAGGGAAGCTTCCTCGGCAGCAGTCTGCGGGACGGCGATCGGATCATCATGATCGAGGACGTGACTACCTCCGGGAAATCCATGGAGGAGACTGTGCCCAAGGTGAGAGGCGCGGCGGATGTGACCATTGTGGGTCTTATGGTGTCCCTGGATCGGATGGAGGTCGGAATGGGCGGCGTGAAGAAGGCGCTGGACGAGGTGAAGGAGCTGTACGGATTTGACACGGCGGCCATCGTCACCATGGCAGAGGTGGTGGAGTGCCTCTGCAATAAAGAATGTGATGGAAAGGTTGTCATCGACGATACATTGAAGGCGGCTATCGACGCATACTATGAACAGTACGGAGCAAAATAGGAGGAAGTTGCTATGAATGAGAAAGCATACAGATCTATGGCGTTTGCGGGAACCGTAAATATAGCGATCGGCATTGTGATGATCGTGGCGGGCACAGTGGCAGGCATCCTGGCCATCATAAGCGGTGCCAGACTCCTGAAGGAGAAAAACGGCCTGATATTTTAGAGAAAGCAGTCTGCGTGGCAGACGGAACGGAGGAGTAGAAGATAGATTTTGAGTTATAAAAAAGGCAGGGGAATACGTATACTGGGGAAGATCCTCTTTATCCTGTATATGGCATTTATCGTGTATTTTCTGCTGTTTTCTGATCTGTACGGGCGAACCGGTCCGGCCGGCGAGTACCACTACAATCTGGTTCTGTTCCAGGAGATCAAGAGGTTCTGGACGTACAGGCATCAGCTTGGCACCTACGCCGTGTTTTCCAATCTCTTTGGAAATGTGCTGATTTTTATGCCTTTTGGCTTTTTCCTGCCTATGGCGAGCCGGTACAGGAGCTTTGCCGCAGCCGTGCTGAACAGCTTTTCGCTGAGCCTGGTGGTGGAGACCTTTCAGCTCTTGACGAAGGTGGGCAGCTTTGACGTGGATGATCTGTTCCTGAACACCATAGGAGGGGCGGCAGGATACATCATATTTATCATATGCGTAGCGATAAGGAGACATCATGCTTCTAAGAAGAATAAGAGAAGCCATTGAGGAGATGGCGGAGGGAAGAAAAAAGAAAAAAATTGAAAAAGAAAAGATGAAAAGGCGCAGCCGGAAATACGGACAGGCGCAGCTGAAGCACTCCAGAAGAGGAATAAGAGCCACCTTCCTGGCCGTGTGTTGCCTGTTCCTTCTGGTGCTGGCTTTTTCTGCATCATACATAAACAGAGGAGATGTGGGACTTTTGATCGGCGTCGTAGGTTTCTTTGCCCTTGTTCTGGCCATCGTCGGTCTGAAGGACGCTGTCCAGGGCTTTAAGGAGCGGGAGAAGAACTACGTGACCTGCAAGGTGGGTGCGGCGCTGAACGGCCTTCTTCTTCTCGGGCTGATCGCAATATTTTTAAGGGGGCTGTTTTAGATGGCAGAGCTGACAGAAGAAAGATATGAACTTGCAATAGAAAGAATTTCGCAGATCCCGGATGAGAGGGCGGCAGGAAAGAGGTTCCGGCCCTGGTTCCGGCGCACTGCGGAATTTATTCTTTTATTGGACAGATTTTACAGATGCGTCCGGTCAGGAGCATACCGGAAGTCCTCTCTGGAGGAGCTGAAGGAGTGGAACAGGCGGCTCTACGCAGACATCCTGCCGGAAAACTACGGGACCAGCTTTGGAAATCCGGCCTGGGCAGTGGAACAGCTGGGCGAGGAGTACGGGCAGATATTAAGCTTTCTCTACGCCGAGATACGGGGCGGCATCCCCTATGCGGCGGAGGGGAAGACGGAGTACTTGGATATCCTGTACGAGCTCTTTCTCGAGATCTACAACTGCTTTGAGGAGGAAGAGGAGCCGTCGGTGCACACCCTGCGGGACATCATTTACTGGTATGCCAGCGACTACTGCGATGTGTTCGTGGCGGACCGGATCGGAGACCAGATCGACCCGGAGAAGACATTTGCCCTGGATATCATAGAGGGCAGCGACCTGGCAGACCTAAGATATCTCTATTTCTTTGGGGAATATGTAAGTGAAAATGAGCTGGGGACGGCTGCGTATCTGGTCTCCCTGCCAGAGGAGACGGTCCGCAGGATGGCGGACGTGTACACAGAAGGTTACCGGGTAGGCTTTGTCAACACGGGAAAGGACCTGTCAAAGAAGAGCACAGTCAATATCCGCTACACCCTGGGCTTTGAGCGGGTGGTGAAAATGGCGGTGGAGAATTTTGCCAGGATGGGGCTTGCGCCTGTGATCTACAGAGCGGCAGCCAGCGTCCTGACAAAGAGGGGGGCCGGGCGGGTAGGTTACCGCGGCGGCATCCCCAACATGCAGTATGACTATGACCACAGGAATGACCAGGGCCTTTTCTTCAACAAGCGTTTCATGGAGAGAAAGCTGGAGGTTATGCATACCTTCTATGAGAAAAATAAAAAGCTGGCCCTGGGACTTGCCGGGCCGGCCGTTATGGAGACCTTTGGGGAGAAGCCCTTTGCGCCGGAGCCAAAGCAGGAGGCAGTGGCGCTGACGGCAAAGCAGGAGGAGCTGATGCTCCTTTATGACAGCCGTTCCTCCCAGATGACCAACCAGTACATCCCGGGGGATGAGAGGAGCTTTACCATCATCGCCTGGCCGGTTCCTGAGATGGGGGAAAAGTATCCGGAGATTTTTGACGAAGTGATCCGGATCAACACCCTGGACGCAGAGCTCTACGGAAAGGTCCAGCAGAAACTTATTGACGCCCTGGACCAGGGAGAGTATGTGCACATTCTCGGCAGAGGCGGCAACAGGACGGACATGACTGTGCAGCTCTTCCGGCTTGGGGACCCTGCAAAGGAGACCATCTTTGAAAACTGCGTGGCGGATGTGAACATCCCTGTGGGGGAGGTCTTCACCTCTCCTGTGCTGGAGGGCACCCGGGGCATGCTCCATGTCAGCCGCGTGTACCTGAACGGCCTGCAGTTCAAAGACCTGGAGCTGACCTTTGAGGATGGCATGGTCACCGGTTATCGGTGCGGGAACTTTGCGGACGAGGAGGAGGGAAAGAAGTACATCTATGACAACATCCTCTTCCGGCACGAGACCCTGCCCCTGGGAGAGTTCGCCATCGGGACCAACACCACGGCCTATGTGGCGGCCAGAAAATACGGAATCGGGGACAAGATGCCCATTCTCATCGCCGAGAAAACGGGCCCCCACTTTGCGGTGGGAGACACCTGCTACAGCTGGGCAGAGGACATCAAAGTGTACAACCCGGACGGCAAGGAGATTGTGGCCAGGGACAACGCAGTGTCTGCTCTGCGCAGGGAGGACGTCTCAAAGGCCTACTTCCACTGCCATACGGATATCACCATCCCCTACGAGGAGCTGGGCCGGATTGCGGTGGTGACAGGGGACGGCCGGGAGATCCCCCTCATCGAAAACGGAGAATTTGTGCTCCCCGGTACAGAGATTTTAAATGAACCATTGAAAAATATGAATAAATAAGCTATGATTTATCTGCAAAACTTATAAATAAGCGGAAATCATACAAGCGGAAAGGATGGAAACTATGCCAAAAGTAGGAATTGTAATGGGCAGTGACTCTGACATGAAGGTCATGAGCAAGGCTGCCGACATGCTGGAAAAACTGGGGATTGAGTATGAGATGACGATCATCTCCGCCCACAGAGAGCCGGATGTGTTCTTTGCGTACGCAAAGAGCGCGGAGGAGAAGGACTTTAAGGTGATCATTGCAGGAGCAGGCATGGCTGCCCATCTGCCGGGTATGTGCGCTGCCATTTTCCCCATGCCGGTCATCGGTGTGCCCATGTCAGGAAAGAACCTGGCCGGAGAGGACGCACTTTTTTCAATCGTACAGATGCCCCCCGGAATTCCGGTCGCCACAGTGGCCATTGACGGCGGCATGAACGCTGCTATCCTGGCGGCGAAGATCCTGGCCACCTCTGACGCGGCCCTCCTTGACAGGCTGAAGGCCTACACCCGGGAGATGAAGGAGACTGTGCAGGCAAAGGCGGCGAAGCTGGACGAGCTGGGATATAAAGAGTATCTCAGGCAGATGTAGCTGGCGGGAGATACAGATATCGGAAGATACAGCTACCGGAGAATCATAGAAACGATCACAAGGAGAAAAGTATGGACTACAAGAATTCTGGTGTAGATATTGAGGCGGGTTACCGATCCGTGGAACTGATGAAGGAGCATGTAAAGAAGACCATGCACTCCGAGGTGCTGGGAGGCCTGGGCGGATTTTCCCGCGCCTTCTCTCTTAGCAAGATCAAGGAGATGGAAGACCCGGTGCTCCTGTCCGGTACTGACGGCTGCGGCACGAAGGTGAAGCTGGCCATGATCCTGGACAGGCATGACACCATCGGCATCGACGCGGTGGCTATGTGCGTAAAAGAAATTGCCTGCGCAGGCGGGGAGCCCCTGTTCTTCCTGGATTACATTGCCTGCGGC
>CAZZBJ010000098.1:0-7282 GCA_964652805.1 uncultured Mordavella sp.
CCGCTCTTCACGTCAAGCTGCATGCCGCCGCAGGTGCCCACTCTGATGAAGGTGTCCGCCCCGGCCATGACCAGCTCCTCCATGGCAATGGACGCCGACGGACCCCCGATGCCGGTGGACGTGACGCTCACCTTCTCCCCCTCCAGGCAGCCAGTGTAGGTCACATACTCCCTGCTGTCTGTGATCAGCTTCGGGCTGTCAAAATATTTTGCGATCTTTGCGCACCGCTTGGGATCCCCGGGTAGGAGCACATATTTTCCCACATCCCCTTCTCCCACCTGGGTGTGATACTGTTTCTGTGCATTTTCCGAGTAATTGATCATTGCTTTCACCTCTTTCTGTGCTATATTTTACATCATACGAAGAGGTGCTGTCAGTATCTTTTTGAAAGATCGGAAAACGGATATCCATGGCTGTGATCATCATCCTGCTGTCTCTTCTTCTGTTCTACTTAAACCCGACTGTATTTGCCAGGGACAGCCTGCTGACACGGCTGCCTGTGGACGGCTATCGGTTCAATGAGACGCGCTCCACCAGACGTCACGACGCCGACATTGACACTCTCCGGCTCTTCTGCGTCAGTTCCCGGGGAGGTATCTGTCCAGAGAGAAGAAATGTACGAGGGATACGACGTGGAGATAGATCAGATCCTGCCATTCCTGTACAGGTGGAAGCACACGTTCAATGACACCGTCTTCCGGGTCATTGTGAAGGACCGGAAATACTATTTTACCATCGTCTCCGCATAACAGAACAGAAAAAAACTCTGCGCGGATCCGTTTTTCTTCATCCGCACAGAATTTTCCTTTTCTGGCCTCTCGGGTAAAACTTACTCCTATACGGAGGCGCACATCATCGGGTATACTCTTCCACGCTCAGCACAAGACCACTCCAGTCCGACTTCTCCAGGTCGCTCTTAGTCTGGTCGCTTAACTTTACCTGCATTGCAGATCACGCTCCCCTTTTAGTAATATGAGCCAAACAAACCGAAGCCTGAGCCAAGGCTGCTTATCGCACTCCCGATCATAGAAGTCAGCATATCAGCCGCCATGAGATAGAAAATGACATACAGAACAAACGCTGAGATCACCTTCACAACAAAAAATGCGTACACTCTTCTGTCATCGTCTCCCTGTGCAACTGCCCGATAAGCTCCGTACTGGACATAGGGCAGAATCAGACCGCCGAACACAAGGACAAAGACAGAGCCGGTAAGGAAAAACGGAGCCAGCAGGCCCGCCACAATGGCGATAATCCCATCGTAAAGCGCCCGGCTTCCCACCACGCAGAACATGGCGTTTACGTTGCTGCTGCCCTTAAACATGCCGACGAACGCATTCAGGAGCGTTGCCTCCAAAGCATCAATTCCCACGGTTAAAAAGAGAGTGAGTATGATCAGCTTAAAATAGGGTATCTGTATCATGCCGTTAACGACTCCGGAAATCCTGGACGCTGCGATCAGGACAATGATCAGGATGATCAGCGCCTTCAGGCCGATCAGCTCCAGTCCCACCAGCGGGGAGTTGCCTGCGGCTATCCTTCTTGTCTCTGTCACAGGGCGCTTCAATATGGGAAGGATCTCCCGGAACATGTTCCTGGCTCCCGCCATGGCCTGCGCTCCCATCTGCTTCATCTGCTGGCTGTTCATGCCCGCCCACTGGGACTGCTGGCCGCCGTTCATGCCTTGATTGTACTGCTGATTGCCATTCATTCCCTGATTGTACTGCGGATTGCCGTTCATTCCCTGGCCGTACTGCGGATTGCCGTTCATTCCCTGATTGTACTGCGGATTGCCATTCATTCCCTGGTTATACTGCTGGCCGTACTGCTGGTAATTCGCTTCCTGGTACTGCTGCCAACCTCCTGCAGCCTGATTTTGTTGTGCACCGCCCTGCCAGGCTCCCGCATTCCGGCTCTGCTGTCCCTCTGCTCCGGGAGCTGCTACGCTTTGGCTCTGTGCAGTGTTCTGATCCTGTGCAACATTCTGGTTCTGTGCAACATTCTGATCCTGTGCAGCATTCTGATCCTGTGCAGCATTCTGGTCTTGTGCAGTACTCTGGCTCTGCTGCGTACAGTTGCAGACTTCGCCTTCTTCCAGTCTTCTTCCGCATTGTGTACAAAATTTTGCCATTTTTTTGTCCCCTTCCTTCTCATTTTTGATAGTTTTATTGTAGTAAGATTGGCGTATCTTGTCAATCTTCAGTCCAAAAGTATTCCGTCACAGAAGACATATCTGGCCAGGCGCTCAAACGCCTCCTGCACTCTGGAAAATGGCAGCGCCAGATTGATCCGGACATGACACGGACCGTGGAACATGCGGCCGTCCTGAAGACCCACGCCCACATCCCAGGCTGCCCTCTCCACATCCTCGATCGTTTTCCCGTGCTCCTCACACCACTTTGTACAGTCCACAAAAAGCATGTAGGTACCTTCCGGACGGCCGACCTCCAGACCCTTCAGCCGATCTTCGATAAACCGGCAGGCATAGTCCACATTTCCGGTGATGACCTGTCGCAGCTCGTCCACCCACTCACGCCCTTCCTGCCTGTAGGCGCCGATGAGGGCATGCATGGACAGTACGTTCATGCTGTTGTAGTGACAAAGGGAGGACTCCTTCTCGATCCGGTCCCGGATATAGGGATTGTAGACAATGTGATAGCTCCCGATCAGGCCGGCCAGATTAAAGGTCTTGGACGGTGCATAAAAGGCAGCGGTGCGCATCTTGGCGTCCTCCGACACGCTCTGGGTGGGAATGTGCCTGTGTCCCTCCAGGATAATGTCTGACCAGATCTCATCCGAGACGACCATGACATCGTATTTCCTGTAGAGCTCCATGGCTTTCTCGATCTCCCAACGCTCCCACACGCGGCCGCATGGATTGTGGGGAGAACAGAAAATAGCTGCATGGATTTTATGTTCCGCAAGCTTTCTCTCCATGTCCTCAAAATCCATTCGCCAGACATTTTTCTCGTCCTGAACCAGCGGGGAAAGGACTATGTTGTAGCCATTGTCTGTCAGGCAGCCGGTAAATCCGATGTAGGTGGGAGAATGGAGAAGCACCTTGTCTCCCCTGGAGCAGAATGTGTTTATGACGCTGACCACACCGCCAAGCACGCCATTTTCATAGCCAATACAGGCAGGCGTAAGATCTGTGACGCCGTTTCCGTCTCTGTGCCACCGGATCACCGAGTCATAGTAGGCATCACTGGGGGCAAAATATCCAAAGGCCGGATGCTTTGCGCGCTCTGTGACCGCCTCCACAACAGTAGGGACAGCTGCGAAATTCATGTCCGCCACCCACATGGGAATAAAGTCAAATCCCGCCTTCGGCGGTGTGGGAGCCATGGGATTTACGCCCAGGGCATCAACAGCCAAGGCATCCTTTCCAGAGCGGTCTATGATGGAAGTAAAATCGTATTTCATAAATCTTCTCCTTTGCTGCGTCAGTTTTTCTGCGTATCTATTGTACCATATCCCGGACAGCAGGACACAGAAAATCCACAGTTTCGCCGGACGCAGAACCGAAAAAATGTGGTATCATAGACTATAGAACACAAAAGTCAGGAGGGATGCATATGGCAGGACCAGGTGGAAGGCCGCCCGGCGGCAGAGGCCCGGGCGGACCCGGAGGTATGGGCCCGGGTGGCCCCAGAGGTATGAGACCGGGAGGGCCGCCGCCTCCTCCTCCCAGACGTGGATGGGGCGGTTACCACAGAGGCGGATGCCTGCCCGGATGTTTTATGTACATGCTGGGCGCAGGCGGTATGATCGCACTGCTTGTGATCGGCGTTCTCGCACTGATCTGATCTATTCTGTCTGAAGAAAAAGAACCTGCCGGAATATTTCTGTTGACCCGGCAGGTTCTTTTTATCATATATTCATGCCATGTTCTTCTGCCTGCTGTATCAGGTGATCCTCCATCCAAGCTTCGTCCTTCGCAGCAGCCAGACGCACAGAAAGGATACGGCTGTGATACTAGCCACAAGCGCCGGCACCGCAATCCAGGCAGACAGGTCGTAGGGTTCCATGTGCTTTTTGTAGTTGTCCAAAAACAGGATATGGATGAGATAAATCCCAAAGGAGCATCCGCAGAAGAGATCTATGACCCTTTTCGCCCTCTCACCGGGCTGCAACCTTCCTCCCCTCAGTCTGAGCATAACCAGGAAAAACATGGCCGAGACCAGCACGATAAAAAAGCGTATCAGTCTCTTCACATGCTTCTCAAGAGGTTCATCTCTCCCCATGAGCAGCGCCCCGGTGATCATGATTTTCTCTCATCAGGTTCCCTTTCTATGACCGGTCAGTCAAGAATTTTCGTCAGGTCAGTGGACGGCTTCCGGTAGGTGACAGGGTCCTCTTCCTCAAACTGTTCCAGAAATGTAATGACCTGATTTGTCAGATAGGTGGGGGTGGACGCCCCCGAGGAGACGGCGGCCTTTCTCTTTCCTCTCAAAAGCTCCACATCCAGATCGGCCAGGCTCTCGATCATATGGACCTCCCGTTTCTCCCGTGCGATGGCAGCCAACTTCTGGGTATTGTTGGAGTGAGGGTCTCCCACGATAAACACGATATCGACATCCTCGTCCATATTTTTGACAGCCTCCTGCCGGATCTTGGTGGCTGTGCACGTCCCCTTCTCGACAATCACGCGGGGCAGCAGCTTCTCCGCATACTCGCAGAGCTCCTGCACATCGTAGAGAGACATGGTGGTCTGGTTTGTGATAACATAGGACTTTTCCGAATCTATCCCCTCCAGTTCCGCTTTGCATGTAATAAGGTGAACCTTTTTCGCATCAATAGAGACAGCGCCCTCCGCTTCCGGGTGCCCTGCCTTTCCAAAATACAATACCTCAAAGCCCTCTCTCAGCCTCGTCTTGATCACATTGTGGGTCTTAATGACGTCCAGGCAGGAGGCGTCAATAACGTGAAGCCCCTTCTTTCTCGCCTTCTCAAACACCTGGTCGCTGGCTCCGTGGGCTGTGATGATCACAGTCCCCTCCTCTATCTCGTCAAGAAGCTCCAGGCGGGTCCTACCCGGATGATCAATGGTCTCAATCCCCATCTCTTTTAAGGCGTCCACAATATACTGGTTGTGGACGATCATGCCTAGGATGACGATGGGCTTCTTTTCGTCCTTTGCCTTTTTTGCCATCTCTATTGCCCGCACAACGCCCTTGCAGTATCCCCTCGGAGTGATCGCTTTGACCTGCATCTTTCTTCTCTCCTGTTCGTTCTCATAAATTTCTTTTGACATTTTGCCGGATTTATGCCGGTGTTTACAGTGTATCATAAGAATACGGAAGTTTATACTGTTTTCTTATAACCAGATAAATATACAGGAGCAGCCACGACAAACGCATGAATAAATAAATGCTGCATACCCATCCTGATTTTCTGGTATACTCAAAGAAACAGCAAAAAGGGATGAAAAAAAGCTCCCCACACGGCAGCTCCGGATTTTCCGGAATTCGCCATATGGGGAGCATTTCATTTCAAAGGATTTCCAAATGATGATTAGAACTTCCCGGCCTTCTTTGCCTCTTCGATGGAAACGGCAACCGCAACAGTCATACCAACCATCGGGTTGTTTCCTGCGCCGATAAGACCCATCATCTCTACGTGAGCAGGCACGGAGGAGGATCCTGCAAACTGCGCGTCAGAGTGCATACGTCCCATTGTGTCTGTCATACCGTAAGAAGCCGGTCCTGCAGCCATGTTGTCCGGGTGAAGCGTACGTCCCGTACCGCCGCCGGATGCAACGGAGAAGTATTTCTTTCCTGCATCAACACACTCTTTCTTGTAGGTTCCTGCAACCGGATGCTGGAAACGTGTCGGGTTTGTGGAGTTGCCTGTGATGGAAACGTCTACGCCCTCGTTCCACATGATGGCAACACCCTCACGCACGTCGTTTGCGCCGTAGCAGTTAACCTTGGAGCGAAGTCCGTCAGAATAGGCAATTCTCTGTACTTCCTTCAGCTCGCCTGTGAAGTAATCATACTCTGTCTGTACGTATGTGAAACCGTTAATTCTGGAAATGATCTTTGCAGCATCCTTTCCAAGTCCGTTCAGGATAACGCGAAGTGGTTTCTTGCGGACTTTGTTCGCCTTCTCAGCGATACCGATCGCTCCCTCTGCCGCTGCAAAGGACTCGTGTCCTGCCAGGAAGCAGAAACAGTCTGTTGTCTCCTCAAGGAGCATCTTGCCAAGATTACCGTGTCCAAGACCTACTTTACGCTGGTCAGCAACAGATCCCGGAATACAGAAAGCCTGCAGGCCCTCTCCGATTGCCGCGGCAGCGTCTGCAGCTGTCCCGCATCCCTTCTTGATGGCGATGGCTGCACCTGTGATGTAAGCCCAGCATGCATTTTCAAAACAGATCGGCTGAATGCCTTTGATCTGGTTGTATACGTCCAGTCCGGCATCTTTTGTGATCTTCTCAGCTTCTTCCAGTGAAGCAATCCCGCAGCTGTTTAACACTTCATTGATTTTATCAATTCTTCTTTCATATGATTCAAATAAAGCCATTTATGTATCCTCCTGAATTATTACCTTTATTCTTTGCGATAACCTGCGATTACTCTTTGCGGGGATCGATGATCTTCACAGCGTCATCTACCCGGCCGTACTGACCTTTGGCTTTCTCCCAGGCGTCGTTCGGTGTATCGCCGTTTTTGATAAAGTCTGTGAGCTTTCCAAGATTTACGAACTGGTATCCGATGATCTCATCGTTCTCGTCAAGAGCGATACCTGTTACATATCCCTCAGCCATCTCAAGGTAACGGGGACCTTTGGCTAATGTACCATACATGGTTCCAACCTGTGAACGGAGTCCTTTTCCGAGGTCTTCCAGACCAGCGCCGACAGCAAGTCCGTTCTCGGAGAACGCGCTCTGTGTTCTTCCGTAAACGATCTGAAGGAAGAGCTCTCTCATAGCTGTGTTGATAGCGTCACAGACAAGGTCTGTATTCAGAGCCTCGAGAATTGTCTTTCCCGGCAGGATCTCAGAAGCCATAGCTGCGGAGTGAGTCATTCCGGAGCATCCCAGTGTCTCTACGAGAGCCTCCTGGATGATACCGTCCTTTACGTTCAGAGTCAGCTTGCATGCTCCCTGCTGAGGCGCGCACCAGCCTACTCCGTGTGTAAATCCGGAGATGTCCTTGATCTCTTTAGCCTGTACCCATTTTGCTTCTTCCGGGATCGGAGCCGGTCCGTGATTTGCACCCTGAGCTACCGGACACATCATTTCTACTTCATGTGAATAAATCATTTTAAAACTCCTTTC
>CAZZBJ010000099.1:0-7249 GCA_964652805.1 uncultured Mordavella sp.
AGTACACGCTGCGCCCGCAAAGCTCCCATGCATCCTCTACAGTCTGTCCACGGAGTCCGCATAGCAATCCACGATAGTCCCGTAGCCCTCCTTCGTGAGCTGCTCCTTCTGGAACTTCTTGTTCTTCTTCATGTTGGCCACAAGCACCTGCTTGCCGGCCTTCCGGTCCTCCCTCGCCAGAGAGAGCACCTTAAGTACACCCTCTTTTGGCATGTTCTTCTCCATCAGATAGGCCTTCTTCTCCCTCTTTGAGGGAATCTGGTAACCGTTCTCAAGAAGCAGCATAACGATGCGCTCAAAGCCGATGGAAAACCCGCAGGCAGGAGTGTCCTGACCGGTAAATTTCCCGATCATCTTGTCATAACGGCCGCCGCCTGCCACAGAGCCCCCGAAGTCGTCCATGACCACCTCGAATATAGTGCCCGTGTAGTAGGACTGTCCCCGCACCATGGTAGGAGTAAAGCGGATCTTGAACTCCGCCTCCTTTGCGGTCTCCACGCTGGACATGATCATCTCCATGCTCTCCGCGGTCTCATCGCTCAGATAGTCTCCCAGCTTTTCCTTCAGGAAACGAATGCCGCTGACATCCTGAGTCGTCTGGTCAAAAAGTCCCAGGTATGTGTCCACATTTTCCTTGGTGTAGCCCAGCTTCATCAGTTCCTGGCCCACTGCCTCGGGGCCGATCTTGTCCATCTTGTCCAGGATGATGAAGACCTCGTCGTAATCCTTCTCCTCAAATCCGCTGTAGGCAGCCATGGCCTTTAAGATATTCCGGTCGCTGATGCAGACGGTGAAATTCTCAAATCCCATTTTCCCCAGCATGGCCGTGGTGGCAAGGATCAGCTCAATCTCCGCCAAATTGCCGGCCTCCCCGAGGATATCGATGTCACACTGTATGAACTGGCGAAAACGGCCCTTCTGGGGGCGGTCAGCCCGCCATACATTTCCGATCTGCAGCGCCTTAAAGGGGGACGGAAGCTCGCTTACGTGGTTGGAATAGTATCTGGCGAGGGGGACTGTCAGGTCGTAGCGCAGACCGCCGTCCACCACATCACTCTCCTCCCGGGCCTCCTTTATCTTCAGCTTCTCTCCTCTTTTCAGGATCTTAAAGATCAGCTTCTCATTGTCTCCGCCCTGCTTGCTGCACAGATTTTCAATGTGCTCCACACAGGGGGTCTCCATGGACATAAATCCATAGGTCTTGTAGGTGTCTTTGATCATCTGGATCACGTAATCCCTAATCTCCATCTCGCGGGGAAGGATGTCCTTCATGCCCGTGACCGGCTTTTTCTTCAGCGCCATAACCATTCTCCTTTTCGATTTATCATTTCATCAATGCGGGTGATGTACTCCCGGATGTTCTTCACATTCTCCGCCCGCACAAGCGTTGTCTTCCTGCCATATCTGCTGCCCGGAACTGTGATGGGCTCATCCAGCAGAATCTTTGTGGAGGAGCCGGCTCCGGCCGCAATAATGGACTGTTTTTCTTCCATAATAAGTATATTGTAAATTCCCGCTTTGTCAACCTTTGCAAAGCCGACATTTTCAAAATTGCCGGCAATATTCTTCTGTCGGTACAGATAGTAGGGGAAAAGGCTCATCTTTCCTGCCGCCTCGTAGGCCTCCTCGATCATGGCCGAGAGCTCACGGACCATCACCGCCGGGTCCCCGGCCAGGGCCGCGATGCTGCCTGTGGCGCTCTTCTCCTGCCCCATCTTCGCCGCCCTCTTGATGGCCAGGGAGTGGACCGTCAGGCTGTCCGGCCCCAGGGCGCCTATCTTCTCCAGGGTATCCGCCATGTCGGCGGCAGTCTCCCCGGGCAGTCCGGCGATAAGGTCCATGTTGATGTTGTCAAAACCAAGGCGCTTGGCCATGTGGAAGCTGTCCTCTATCTCCCCGGCTGTGTGGCGCCTTCCGATAAGGTCCAGGGTCTTCTGCTGCATGGTCTGGGGATTGATGGAGATGCGGGTGATCCCGTGTCCCCTGAGAACCTTCAGCTTGCCCTCTGTCATGCTGTCCGGCCGCCCCGCCTCCACGGTATACTCAAGGAGAGCATCCCGGGAAAAGCAGGAGTCTATGTGGGAGAGGAGCCTCTCCATCTGGTCCTCGCCAAGGGTGGTGGGGGTGCCGCCGCCGATGTAAATAGTGTTCAGCTTCTTTCCCTTCTCCCCGGCTCTCTCCCCAATCCAGGAGAGTTCCTTCATCAGGGCCTTAAGATAGTCCTCCACAGAGTCCTTCCAGTAGTCAATAGGGCCGGAGCTGAAGGAGCAGTAACTGCACACAGAGGGACAGAAGGGGATGCCCACGTAGAGGCTGTAGCCGTCCTGGTAGTCCAGCCGCTCCAGGATCCGCTTCTCCCTCCCGGCAATCTGCCAGGCGAGAGCCGCTTTCCCCGGGCTCACAAAGGAGTCCTCCTGGAACCACTCTGCAAAGGAGTCCCCATCCATCCCCTGTTCCAGCTTCTGCATGGCGATCTTTGTGGGGCGTACCCCGGTCAGGATGCCCCAGGCCAGATCTTTCCCCGTGTACTCCCGGCAAGCCTTGTAGATGGCCGCGTCCACGGCGTACTTCCTTCCACTGCGGTCCGCCCCCTCCGGGATATCCTCTGCCTTTACCGCAAAGACCCGGCCGTCGGGAAAGGTGAGCCGGAAGACATCCTCCATCGTTTCCGCCACATTTTGTTGCAGTTCCTCCTCCGGAAAAAATGCCTTGGCAAGGTGATAAGTATTGTATGTATACATATCATTGCTGCAGCTCAAAAAAATCATGATGTTGTATGTCCATCCTTCCTGTTGTGGATATTGTTTCAAACATGATGCACAATTACGCAGGGGTTGACGCAATTCCGGACATAATACTTTTAAAAAGTATTATGTCCGGAATTGCATTAAATAAACGGATTATACTTCCTCTCGTGCCCGATAGTCGTCTCGCCCATGTGCCCCGGATACACCTTCACGTCGTCCGGCAGCTCCATGACCTTCTCCCGAAGAGAACGGAGCAGGTCCGACATGCTGCTGTTCGGGAAGTCCGTGCGGCCCACCGAATTCCGGAACAGAGTGTCGCCGCTGAACAGCACGCCCTCGCTCTCCAGGTAGTAGCAGACCCCGCCGGGGGTGTGGCCCGGGGTGTGGATGACCTGGAAGGAAAAACCCGCCAGTTCCAGTCTCTGACCGTCCCGGATATAGTCAGCCCCCTCAAAGGTGTAGCCATCCGTATAGCTGGAGGAGAGGTTCAGGGCCGGGTCCAAGAGGGTCTCCCTGTCCCCCTCCTGGACGTACACCGGAACCGGGAACTCCCTGCGGAGCTCGTCAATCCCCATAATGTGGTCAAAATGGCCATGGGTCAGGAGGATGGCCACCACCTGGAGTCCCTCGCTCTTCATATGTCCCACCAGATAGGAGGGACAGGCCGCCGGGTCGATGACAACGGTCTGCTTTGTCTCCTCGTTGATAACAAGATAGCAGTTTGTGCTGATGATACCTGTGACAAATTTTTCTATTTTCATATTACCTCTATGCCCCCTCTAGCCTGCGGCACGCTCGATGTCGATGATGCCATCCACCTGCCGCAGCTTCTTGGACACTGCGGCAAGCTCCTCCCTGCCGTGGACGATAAATCCCGCCTCGATGGTGGCAGTGCCCTTCTTGCTGGTACGCACGTTCAGCGACTTCACATCCAGCTTTGCCTCGGTAAAAATCTTGGATATCTCCATGAGGAGTCCCTGCCGGTCGTAACCGTACATCTTGATCTCCGCCAGATACTGGCCGCCCTCTTCCTCGGCCACCTCGCTCTCCCACTCCACGTCGATGAGCCGGGACCGCTCCTCATCCGTCAGGTGGATCATGTTGACACAGTCCGTCCTGTGGATGGAAAGACCCCGTCCCCTGGTGACAAAGCCCACGATCTCATCTCCCGGCACGGGATTACAGCACCTGGAGAAGCGGACCGCCATATCGTCGATGCCCTTCACCACAATGCCGCTCTTGGACTTGGCGATGTGGACCTTGTTCCTGGAAGCCTCGGCCACCTTCTCCAGCACCACCTCGTCGGTAATTTCCTGCTTGTGCTCCTTGCTGTACTCCTCCATGAGCCGATTCACCACCTGGCCCTCCTTCAGGCCGCCGTGGCCGATGGCCGCCAGCACAGAGTCCCAGTCCCGGAAGCCGTATTTCTTCTGGACGACCTCCTGATACTTTGGCTTCATGATGTTGGGCAGATTGATGGTCTTGGCCTTGCAGTAGTTTGCGATGAGCTCCTTGCCCCGGACGATATTGTCCTCCTTGAACTCCTTCTTAAACCACTGGTTGATCTTGTTCTTGGCCTGGGTGCTCTTGACAATGTTCAGCCAGTCACGGCTGGGGCCCTTGGAATTATGGGAGGTAAGGATCTCAATCCTGTCGCCGTTCTGGATCTTGTAGTCGATGTTGACCAGCTTGCCGTTGACCCTGGCCCCCACCATCTTGTTGCCCACCGCGCTGTGGATGGCGTAAGCGAAATCCACCGGCGTGGAACCGTTTGGAAGGCTCTTCACATCCCCGCCCGGGGTAAAGCAGTAGACGTCCTCCGCAAAGAGATCCAGATCTCCCTTCAGCATGCTTAAGAATTCCCTGTTGTCGGACATATCCCGCTGCCATTCCAGAATCTGGCGCAGCCAGTTCAGCTTCTCCTCCTCCTGGGCCTTCACGTTCTTCTTCCCGTCGTTGGACTCCTTGTATTTCCAGTGGGCCGCAATACCATACTCAGCCGTCTTGTGCATCTCCTGGGTTCGGATCTGTATCTCAAAGGGCTGGCCGATGGAGCTCATGAGGGTGGTGTGGAGGGACTGGTACATATTGGCCTTCGGCATGGCAATGTAGTCCTTGAATCTGCCAGGTATGGGCGTGTACATCTCATGGATCACCCCAAGAGCCGCATAGCAGTCCTTCACAGAGTCCACGATGATGCGCACCGCAAAGAGATCGTAGATCTGATCCACCGTCTTATCCTGATTCACCATTTTCTTGTAAATACTGAAGAAATGCTTCACCCTCCCGTTGACCTCGGCCTTGATTCCCGCATTCTTAATGTGCTGGGAGACCTCCTCCACAATCTGCTGAACAAACTCCTCACGCTCCGTCTTTCTGGCGTTGATCTGGTCCACCAGGTCATAGAACACCTCCGGCTGTGAGTACTTGAGGGCCAGGTCATCCAACTCCGTCTTGATCTTGGAGATACCGAGCCTCTGGGCGATGGGCGCATAGATATCCATCGTCTCTCTGGCCTTCTCTTTCTGCTTCTCCGGGCGCATGAACTGGAGGGTCCGCATATTGTGGAGACGATCCGCCAGTTTGATGATAATGACCCGGATATCCTTTGCCATGGCCAGGAACATCTTCCGCAGGTTCTCCGCCTGCACCTCCAGCTTATCCGAGGAGTAGGACAGCTGTCCCAGCTTGGTGACACCGTCCACCAGGAGGGACACTTCGTCGCCAAACTCCTGCCGGATCTGCTCGTCTGTCACAGCGGTATCCTCCACCACATCATGGAGCATCCCCGCCACAATGGTCTCTTTGTCCATCTCCAGATCCGCCAGGATAATGGCCACCCAGAGGGGATGTATGATATAGGACTCACCGGATTTTCTGCACTGTCCATTATGAGCCTCCTTAGCCAGATTAAATGCCTTCTCTATCATGGAAACATCCGTGGAAGGATGATATTTGCGGATGCGGGCAATGAGTATCTGATAAAGCTGCTCCGGATCCTGGTAGTCCTCCGGAGATTTCACTGCGTGTCCGTCCACGATCTCAAGTCCGAGCATCTGATTTTCCATAATAGATTCGGGCGCAATACGATTTTTATTGTCCGATTCATAAGTCATGACTGCCATATCAGTTCCCTCCTCCTTTTCCATGCTTTCCCGCTCTGTCTCACACTTCCTGCAGTGCCTCAGTTTCCGGGATAGGTAATCACAGACTCCAGGTCATAGCCCTTCAGCCGCTGGCGGCCCTTCAGTCCGGCCAGCTCCATGAGGAAAATGACCTTTACAACTTCTCCTCCCATGCCCTCCACCAACTTGATGATCGCCTCCGTGGTTCCCCCGGTGGCCATCAGATCGTCGACAATGACCAATCTCTGTCCGGGCTTTATGGAGTCTCTGTGCATCTCAATGGAGGCAGTGCCGTACTCCAGCTCGTACTCGATGGATACAGTTTCCCGGGGCAGCTTGCCTTTTTTCCGCACCGGCACAAAGGGCTTGCACAGGTTGTAGGCGATGGGCACCCCGAAAATAAATCCCCTGGATTCAGGTCCCACGACCACATCAAAATCCAGCCCCTCCAGCTTCTCCTGCATCAGGTCAATGGCAAGATGCAGTCCCTCCGCATCCTGGAGCACACTTGTCACATCTCTGAAAATAATCCCCGGTTCAGGAAAATCCGGTATACTGACCACGTATTCTTCTATTGGCTTCATTCTTACTGCCTCCTTCAGACCAACTGACGATAAAATGACATTCTTTAGTATATCATCGATTTTCTATATTTTCAAACAATTTGACAGCTTTTTACTTCGTCCCTAAAATAACTTGCGCAAATTCTATTGCTTTTTTGCCTCCAATTAAGTACTATAGATAAAGTACATATGTTTTATAGGCAAATCATATAAATTAAGTAGAGGAGAACTATGTATGAAATTTTTGAGAAATTACTAAAAGCACATGGAGTAACAGCTTACCGGGTGGCAAAAGAAACTGGTGTTACAACAGCAACATTAACTAGTTGGAAGCAGGGAAAATACACACCAAAACCGGAAAAAATGCAGAAAATTGCGGATTACTTTGGTGTATCGGTAGAATACCTTATGACCGGAGAAGAAAAAGAAGACGGTAAGAAGTATTACCTCAATGATGAGACTGCGCAAGTCGCGCAGGAAATTTTTGAGAACAAGGAATTGCGCGCCTTGTTTGACGTACAAAAGGATATGGAACCCGATGATTTACGCGCCTTACACAACATGGCGCTCGCACTAAAGAGAAAGGAACGTGGTAATATTGACGACACCGGTTGTTAATTGCCAGATCATTGATTTCCCCAACAACGGACACGAAATGGTGGGGCAGAATGAGGGATGAGTACTAAATTTAGGAAAAGCTTCAAGGTATCTTCCGGAGTTAAGATTAATCTGAACAAGAAAAGTGCAAGCGTGACCTTTGGAAAGAAGGGAGCACATTACACAATCAATACTAACGGAACAAAAACAAAAAGCG
>CAZZBJ010000100.1:0-7162 GCA_964652805.1 uncultured Mordavella sp.
AGCTGACATACTCCTCCGCCTTCTCCGGTCCCAGGCTGTCAGTGCGCCCCACCATGTGATTGGTCCTGGTGAGGAACCTGGAGTGATCGTGGTTGGACAGCTCGTTCATTGCCACCTGCTGGGAGGGCGTGAGCATATGGGACATATGGTGGAAAATGGAGCGGATAAAGCTGTCTCCATTTCCGTGCAGCTCCTCCCTGTCCTCGTCACTGTGCTTCTCCATTCCGGTCAGAAACCAGGTCACCGGCTCCATGAAGGCGTCGTAGTTCATGACAGAGTCCCACTCGTCGCCGGATATCCACTCCCGAGGATCCCCGTAGTGCTCCGCCAGGATCAGGGCGTCCGGGTTGGCCTTTTTGACCTCCCGGCGGAATTTCTTCCAGAACTCATGGTTATACTCTATGCTGTGGCCCAGATCCGCCGCCACGTCCAGCCTCCAGCCGTCCACATTGTAGGGCGGGGAAACCCACTTGCGGCCGATCTCCAGTATATAGTCCTCCAGCTCCTTTGAGCCCTCGTAGTTCAGCTTGGGCAAAGTGTCGTGTCCCCACCAGCCGTCATAGCTTGCGTTGTAGGGCCAGTTCTCATCGCTGCCGCAGAAAAACTCAAAGAAATCCCTGTAAGGACTGTCCGCGGAGACGTAGGCTCCCTTCTCGTAGCCCTCCTGGCCCTCGTAGATCCGCTCCCGGTCCATCCACTTGTTAAAAGACCCGCAGTGGTTAAAAACGCCGTCGAGGATGACTTTCATTCCTCTCCTGTGAAGCTCTTCCACAAGCTCAATAAAAAGCCGGTTGCTGGCCTCCAGGTTTTTCCTGTCCGTCACCCTCTTCTGATATTTCGTCGCATATACATTTTCTTTCACGCCCTCCGGGAGCGGCTCCCCGCCGTCTTCTGCGATGACGCCAAAATGGGGGTCAATATAGTCGTAGTCCTGAATGTCATATTTATGGTTGGAAGGCGAGACAAACAGGGGGTTGAAGTAAATAACTTCCACGCCCAGATCCTGGAGATAATCCAGCTTCTCCATGACGCCCTTCAGGTCGCCCCCGTAGAAGCGCCGTACGTCCATGGCCGCCGGGTATTCGTCCCAGTCCTTTACCTGCTCCACAGGCTCCCCAATGTAGATGTACTCTCCGTCCTCCACGTCGTTGGAGGGGTCCCCATTGCAAAACCGATCCACAAAGATCTGGTACATGACTGCGCCCTTGGCCCAGTCGGGGGTGTGAAATCCCGGAGCGATCCGGAACTCGTACTCCTCGATCTTCTCCCTGGCGACACCGAACTGGTTGTAGTACCAGGTCTCCTCCCCGGAGCGCACCCTGAAACTGTAGCGCAGGTTCTCCGCACCCAGCTCAAAGGACACCGCATAGTAGTCAAAGACTCCTGAGGTGCTGCGCTTCTCCATCTTGTACTCTCTGCCGCCTGTCAGCAGGCAGACACTGTCCGCATCGTCTGCTCCGGTGCGAAACTGCAGTGTGACCTGATGCCCCGGCAGTGGTTCCGGCGGGAAAACGTAATTTCCTGTTCCGTCGCAAAATAGTGCATGTATGTTCATTCTATCGCCGCCTGACTTTATATTTCTGAAACTTCCATCCCGTCAAATAAGGACTCGAATTCTTCTCTTGTTATCTTTTCCTTTTCAAGCAGAAGCTGCGCACACTTCTCCAGCACGCCCTGGTACTTCCGGATGATATATTCCGCACGCCGGTAGCACGCGTCGATGATATCCTTGACCTCCTGGTCTATGGCGCTCGCCACCTGCTCGCCGTAGCCTCTGGAGGCGTGGGCCAGATCCCGGCCGATAAACACCTCGTCGCTGTCATTGTCGTAGTTGACAAGGCCCAGCTTCTCTGACATGCCGAACTTCATGACCATGGATTTTGCGAGGCTGGTGGCCTGCTTGATATCCTGGGACGCTCCGGTGGTGATATCGTCGAAGATCTCCTCCTCCGCCACCCGGCCTCCCAGAGCCACGGTGATATCCTGGAGCATCTTGCCCTTTGTGTTGAACATTTCATCTTTTTCCGGCAGAGGCATGGTGTAGCCAGCTGCCCCCGTCCCTGTGGGAATGATGGACACGCTGTACACAGGCCCCACATCCGGCAGGACATGGAAGAGGATAGCGTGGCCCGCCTCGTGGTAGGCTGTGATCTTCTTCTCCTTGTCTGAGATGACGCGGCTCTTCTTCTCCGCTCCGATGCCCACCTTCACAAAGGCCTTCCTGATATCCGACTGCTGCAGGTAGACTCTGTTCTCCTTGGCCGCCAGAATGGCCGCCTCGTTGAGCAGGTTCTCCAGGTCAGCTCCCGTAAATCCGGCTGTGGTCTGGGCGATCTGCTTCAGATCCACATCGTCCCCCAGTGGCTTGCCCTTGGCATGCACCTTCAGGATCTCCTCTCTTCCCTGCACGTCCGGCCGGCCCACGACCACCTTCCTGTCAAAGCGGCCTGGGCGCAGGATTGCCGGGTCAAGGATATCCACGCGGTTGGTTGCCGCCATAACAATGATGCCCTCGTTGACGCCAAAGCCGTCCATCTCCACAAGGAGCTGGTTCAGCGTCTGCTCCCTCTCGTCGTGGCCGCCGCCCATGCCGGTTCCCCTCCTGCGCGCGACCGCATCGATCTCGTCGATGAAAATGATGCAAGGCGCATTTTTCTTGGCATCCTCAAAGAGGTCGCGAACGCGGGAGGCACCCACACCCACGAACATTTCCACAAAGTCGGAGCCGGAGATGCTGAAGAAAGGAACACCCGCCTCCCCCGCCACAGCCTTTGCCAGCAGGGTCTTTCCTGTTCCCGGAGGACCAACCAGGAGCACGCCCTTGGGTATCCTGGCTCCCACCTGGATATATTTCTTCGGTGCCTTCAGGAAATCCACGATCTCCTCCAGCTCCTCCTTCTCCTCCTGCAGGCCTGCCACCTGGGTGAAGGTGATCTTCTTATCCTGCTCCGTGCTCATCCTGGCCCGGCTCTTGCCAAAGCTCATGGCCTTCGCATTGGCTCCGCCGTTCTGCCTGTTCATCACGTAGAAAAACAGGAAAAACGCCGCCAGCATGAGAAGCACAGGGAAGATATTTGTCATAAACCAATTCTCCTGGGGCACATCCCTGAGGGTGTAGTCCACGCCGTTCTCGGCCAGATAATCCTGCACCTCATTGACGTCGGACACATAGACCTGCTTTGTCTCGTCTCCCTCCTGGGCATCGGCCACTGTGATCTCCAGCCGTCCGGTAGGTACATCACTGTTCTGAACAATGGTCACTTCCGAAACCTCATCGTTTTCCACCAGGCTCTCAAATTCCTGGTATGTGATCTGCTTATCCAGCTGATCGATCTGATTAGTGAACCAGAGCGTCGCAAACAGCAATATCACGCACACAAGCAGTGTGGCGCCGCTCAGTCCCCTGCCTCTTTTATCGTTCAAATCTCTGCTGCTCCTTTCTACTCCGCACCTTCCACGACTCCGATGTAGGGAAGGTTTCTGTATTTCTGTGCATAGTCAAGGCCGTATCCCACAACAAATTCATCCGGGATGTTAAAGCCCACATAGTCCACTGTCACCGGCTTCACTCTCCGCTCCGGCTTGTCAAGGAGCGTACAGAGCTTCAGGCTTCTGGGTCTTCTCTTCTCCAGGATCTGGATCAGGTAGGACAGCGTCCGCCCGGAGTCGATGATATCCTCCACGATGAGCACATCCTTTCCCTCCAGTGGCTCATCCAGATCCTTGGCGATCTTCACCACGCCGCTGGACGATGTCCCGTCGCCGTAGCTGCTGACACTCATAAAATCCATGGAAACCGGGACCGTGATCCTCTTGGCCAGCTCGCACATAAAGAACACGCCGCCCTTGAGGACGCAGATCAAATGCACATGCTTTCCCGCATAGTCGCCGCTGATCTGTTCCCCCAGCTCGCACACTCTCTTCTCAACCTTTTCTTCTGACACAAGCTCTCTGATCGTCTCTGCCATCGTATTTTCCTCCCTTATCTGTCGTGGCTTCCTCTATCCTTATTTCAAGTATCTTCCTCGTCTGTCCGGTCACCTCATACCCCTGCCCCCGCCGGTATCCGATCACCCACAGGATGCGGCTGCCGTCCGCTGCCAGAAGGATACGGTCCCTCTCCTGTGATGGTATCTTCTCATTGATAAAATACCGGTTCAGCTTCTGCCTGGCCCCGTGCCTGTCTATCACAAGGTAATCGCCGGGGCGACGGGTTCTGATTATAACACTATTTTTTATTATATCATAATCAAACCATTTCGTGTAGGGTGTTTTGGGAATTGCCTCCTCTATCGGGCTTCCTAGGTCCGCCGGGTCCAGGATGCGCATCTTTATCCTCCCGTTCTCCCCTTCTTTCCGTTCCTTCCCGGGATCCTGCCAGTCCACGCTGACCACCCGTACCCCCTCGTAGCACCGGAACGCCTTCATTCCGTAGGGGAGGCTGAGCCTTCTGCCTACCTGCCTGTCAAACAGCTCCTCCAGGTCCTTGAAGTGGACGGTCTCCAGGTCCTTCTCTCTGCCGCAGACCTGCCCCAGCGCCCGCTTTAAAAGGTAGGGGCGCAGCGCCCTGTCTGTCCCGGCAAATCCCGGGCCGTCTATGATCATCTCTTTCCCCCGGCCATCCGGTCCTGTCCGAAGGGTAGTCAGGCGGGCGGCCGCCTTGCCGGTCTGCCTCTCCACGTAGTCCCAGAGCCCGGCCAGCTGCTCCGCTGTCCCGCACACATGGTCCACAAACCGGGGATTGACCTGCTCCTCCATATAGGGAATGATATGATTGCGGATACGGTTCCGTGTATAAGTATCCTCATAATTCGTGGCATCCGTACAATAAGAAATATTTTTTTCAGCCAGGAACGCCTCGATCTCCTTCCTGGACACAGGAAGGAGGGGCCGAATGTATTTCCCGGAGCGGGGACGGATCCCGCCCATCCCCCGCAGACCGGCGCCCCGGGCCAGGTTAAGGAGCACAGTCTCCGCATTGTCGTTTTTGTGATGGGCCAGGGCGATCCTGTCCGCGTGCCGCCTCCTGGCAGCCTCCTCAAAAGCCCGGCGGCGGGCAGTGCGCCCCGCCTCCTCCTGGGTCAGCCCCTCCTCCCGGGCCATCCGACACACATCCACATGCACAGTCTCCAGGGGAACCCCCCATCTTTGACACAGCTTCTTTACATAATCTTCGTCCGCCGCGGCGGCCTCCCCGCGGATGCCGTGGTTCACATGGACAGCCTGTATCTCCAGGTCATACTCCTTTTTCAGCTCCAGAAGCGCACAAAGCAGGCATACGGAGTCTGCTCCTCCCGATATGCCTGCTATGACTATATCTCCCTTATCCAGCATCTCATGCGCCCGCGCATAGTCCCTTATCTTTTCATACATGTCCTTATCCCCCTGCCCCAGGGCAGGCCTCTTCGCTGTCTGTCAAGTATATACTATAAATAATCTGAAGAAAAAATGCAAGCTCTCTCAGCCTTTCCCGGCCCTCCTCGTATTCCTCCCGGTCCATATCTTCCACCTCCCCACCGGCAGGGCGTCCCGGGAAACAAAAAGCTTTGGGACTCTCTCCCAAAGCTTTTCTTTTGCATACTTACTGTTTGTTCTTATTCGGATTTAAAAATAATCTCGTTCTCATAGACCAGTCCCAGCTTATCCCTCGCCGTCTGCTCCACGTACTCATCTGTTCCAACGTACTCTTCCAGATCCTCGATCTCCTCCGCACGGTCCTTCTCTGCCTGGATATCCTTCTCCAATTCCTGTTCCTGCTCTATGTAGGCGCTGTTCTTGGCCCGCAGCTCAATACTGTTCACCGAGACAATGACCGCCAGAAGCAGGATCACCGCACTGATGCCCAACATGCTCCTCCTGTGCTGCTGCACCTGCTTTTTCCGGCGGCTTGCACTGTTCTTCTGTTTGATACTTCCCATATTAATTACTCACCCATCTTGCCAGCTGTTTCGCTGGTTATTATTTTTAATCTTATCTTTTTTTCCTCGTTTATTCAACCATTTTCATCGAATTTCCCATTCTTTTGGCATACAATTTTTTTTGCGGTTTTCCCGGAATTTTCGACATGCGGAAGAAAAAAAAGCTTCCCGGCACAACACCTAGTATAAAATGCCATCTGATGCTACCGCTTGTAGTATGGTAAATTTGCACAAACATGCAGCACACCGTCTCCGGGCTGGTCTTCCGGTTATTCACAACCTTTTTTGATGATCATATGAAAGGCCGTCTTGGATTATTACAGATATTTGAACAGATCTTTGGCTTCCTCTTTTTTGGACGTGTCCTTTATGTCGAGAACCTCCACTTTTACGGCCTTTGTGCCGAACCGGATCTCGATGATATCCTTCGGCTTCACCTTCGTGGACGCCTTGGCCACAGTCCCGTTTACCAGCACCCTGCCTGCGTCGCAGGCCTCGTTGGCCACAGTGCGCCTCCTGATCAGCCTGGAAACCTTCAGAAATTTATCAAGTCTCATCCTTCACCTTCCTTTCCCGGTCTCCGGGGAGCCGCCGCCCTGCGCTCCCCGCTATCGCAAAACGGCACTGCAGCCTTCTCCCGCCGCAGTGCCGTTTTCTACACAAATTGCAACAAACCCTATGCGTTTACAGCATCCTTTAAAGCCTTTCCAGCTTTGAACTTCGGAGCCTTGCACGCCTCGATCCTCATTGTCTGGCCTGTCTGAGGATTTCTTCCCTCTCTTGCAGATCTCTTGCTTACTTCAAATGTACCGAAGCCTACAAGCTGTACCTTCTCCTCTTTCTTTAACTCCTCTGTCACCACATCGACAAAAGCCTTTAAAGCCTTCTCAGCATCCTTCTTGGATATCTCCGCATTTTCAGCAATAGCTGCTACTAATTCTGTTTTGTTCATTGCAAACTCCTCCTTCGACTTATGATAGAACCCTTATCTTATTCTATTCGGCTTATTGTACGCCCTGCCTGTGTCCTACAGGGCTGGCGGGACGTCTTTCAATAAAGTTATACAGGTTTTCCCTTTGTTTGTCAAGGGAAAATCCCCGAAAAACCCGGTATTTTGAGGGCACTGAAAAAGTCTGATTCTAAAAAAGGATTGGGCTTTTTTTAGTGTCTCTACTATAATAGAAATATGAGGAAGGATGGACTGCCATGTTAAAAGATCATTCACAGTTAAAATTATCATTGTC
>CAZZBJ010000101.1:0-4865 GCA_964652805.1 uncultured Mordavella sp.
GCTGATATACCGTTCTGACAGGGAGACAGCGGCCTCCAGTGCCTCCTTCTGAATGGACACGTGGTGATGCTCCTCATATTTCCCCTGCAATCCCTCCAGGATCTCCAGACATTCCTCACAGGTGGGCTCCTCCACTGTTACCGGCTGAAATCTCCGCTCAAGGGCCGCATCCTTCTCTATATATTTTCTGTACTCCACAATGGTGGTGGCGCCGATAAGCTGCAGCTCGCCTCTGGCCAGGGAGGGCTTCAGGATGTTGGATGCGTCCATGGCCCCCTCCGCGCCGCCGGCGCCGATGATCGTGTGGACCTCGTCCAGGAACAGGATCACGTTGCCCGCAGTCTTCACCTCCTGGATCAGCCGCTTCATCCTCTCCTCAAACTCGCCTCTGTACTTGGAGCCGGCGATCATGCCCGCCAGATCTATGGTGACGATGCGCCGGTTCTTCATAGCCTCCGGCGCCACGCCCCTGGCGATCCGCTGGGCCAGTCCCTCCAGCACCGCGGTCTTTCCCACGCCCGGCTCGCCAACAAGGCAGGGGTTGTTCTTTGTCCGGCGGCTCAGGATCTGCATCAGCCTCTCGATCTCTTTCTCTCTGCCGATAACCGGGTCCAGCCTGCCCTCCGCCGCCTGGACGGTCAGGTCTGTGCCGTACTGCTCCAGGACAGAATTCTTTCTCCTGCCATCCTCCTGGGTCTCCTCCATATACTCTCTCGGATCCTCGCCAATGCTGACAAGGATGTCCTGGCACAGCTTCTGAAGATTGATGTTCAAAGTGAGCAGGATCCTTGCCGCCACACAGTCCACGTCCCGCAGGATGGCAAGGAGCATGTGCTCCGTACCTGTCTCCTCGGAGCCAAGCCGCAGGGCCTCCTCCTTTGACTCCTCCAGGATGTACTCAAGCCGGGGGCTCATCTGGGGATTGTTCTTGACAGGCGCCCCTTCGCCGGGGGAGACAAGCTCGTCGATGATCCTGCGGATATTTTCCTCGCTCACTCCGTTTAAGGCCAGCACCTGTCCGGCCACCCCTGTGTAGACCTTCTTCAGACCCACAAGAAGATGCTCCGTCCCGATGTAGGGGTGTCGGAACTCTCTTGCAGCTGTCTTTGCAATTTTCAATACTTCCTTTGCCTGTTCGGTGTAGTTCATACTGTCTCAGGGAAAAAGTTTCTCTTCTTCCCGCTCCTTTCTCCATTTTCCGTCTCTGCCGGACCCTTCTCTAGGCGTATTCGCTGAAAATCTCATCCACCAGCTCGTGCACTTCCTCCCTGGAAATATCCCGGCACCTGCCCCGGGCCAGCACAATGCGCAGCTGCTGTTTCATCTCCTCCACAGCCTTGATCTTGTCGATGTCCAGGGCCACCACGGCCCCCTTGCGCCTGTCGAGCTGAATAAAGCCCTCCTGCCGCAGCAGACTGTAGGCCTTGTTCACGGTATGCATGTTGATCCCCACTGCCTGAGCCATCTGCCGCACCGAGGGGAGAGGATCCCCCTCCCGTATCTCGGCGGTGGCGATCCCCATGATGATCTGGTTGCGCACCTGCATGTAAATCGCTTCGCCACTGTTAAAATCAATCTCTATCAGCATAGTATCCTTCTTCCCACCAAGAGTCCTTTTCCTTTGTTATATATACATTAGCACACATTGCACATATATCGCAAGAAATTATGAACAGATGTTTCCCAAAATGAAGAGAGCGTCCCCTCTCCGATGTCCCGTTGGGGACCGGCAGGGATGCCCTCTTCATAAAAAGCTGTGAAATTTTACAGACTTTGAAACTTATTTGCAGATTGTCTTGATATCTGTGTACTCGTAGCAGTCAAAGCTGTCCGCCACGTTCTTGCAGGTCAGTTTTCCATCGTATGTGTTGATGGCGGAGTAGATCACCTCGTTGTCCGCGCAGGCCTTCTCAAGTCCCTTGTTCGCGATCTGCAGTCCGTAGGAGAGAGTTGCATTGGTCAGGGCAATGGTGGATGTCCGCGGAACAGCACCCGGCATATTGCCTACGCAGTAGTGTACAATGCCGTCCTCGATGAAAATAGGATCGTCGTGATAGGTAACCTTTGTGGTCTCGCCGCAGCCGCCCTGGTCAACGGCAACGTCCACAAATACAGCGCCCGGCTTCATCTCCTTAAGGTATTTCTTCTTGAAGATCTTAGGAGCGGCCTTTCCGGGGATCAGGACAGCACCGATGACAAGGTCTGCTTCCTTTACTGCATTCTCAACATTTGTATCGTTGGATACAAGTGTCTGGATGCGTGCGCCGAAGATGTCATCCAGGTAGGCCAGTCTTGGAAGGCTGATGTCCATGATCGTCACGTTAGCGCCCATCCCAACAGCGATCTTGCAGGCGTTTGTTCCAACATTTCCGCCTCCCAGGATCACGACATTGGCCTTCGGTGTTCCGGGAACGCCTGCCAGGAGCACGCCCTCACCGCCGAATGTCTGCTCCAGATATTTTGCGCCTTCCTGGATGCTTAAGCGGCCTGCGATCTGGCTCATGGGAGCAAGAAGGGAAAGTCCGCCCTGCCTGGGATCATACAGTGTCTCGTAGGCAACGCCCTTTACCTTTGCGTTTAAGAGCGCGTCTGTCTGGGGTTTGTCTGCTGCCAGATGGAGATATGTATAAAGGATCAGTCCCTCGCGGAACAGGGGATACTCTTCCGGGAGAGGCTCTTTTACCTTCACCATCATCTCCACGGTGTCCCACACCTCTTTTGCCGTGTCGATCATCTTTGCGCCTGCCGCCTCGTACTCTGCGTCCTGGAAACCGGAGCCCACGCCGGCGCCCTTCTCGATATACACATCATGGCCTGCTGTCACATAGCTCTTCACGTTGTCCGGTGTCATACCTACACGGAATTCATTGTTCTTGATTTCTTTTACGCATCCTACTTTCAACTTTCTTACCTCCTGTCAAATTTTCGGCCTGTGGCCTTCTTTTGTCCCGGTCGTCCGCTGCTCTGCCGTCCGGTTGCCGCTTGATGAAAAATATTTTTCAAATGGTTTTTCTGTTGAAGAATATTTTTCACTTGTTTCTAAAATAAGTTTACCATACTACTCTTAATTGTTCAATAAAAGTTATTTTTTTCACAAAACTTTTTATTTTTTAATTTTCTTTCATTTGTCTTTGCAATTGACTTGAATATTTTCTCAATCCATGCTTAAATTAATTTAATATGTAAAAAGCAAACAGATACTTTATCGCAAAGCCCGGAGGGAACATTATGAAAGAATTGAGGGAGCTTATCAGTAAGACCCCGCTCACAAAGACACAGAAGATCATTGCCAAATATATCCTGGACAACTCCGCCGACGCCTGCTTCATGACTTCCACAGAGATTGCGCTGAAGCTGGGAGTCAGCGAGTCCTCGGTCATCCGATTCAGCCGGTCGCTGGGGTATGAGGGCTTTATGGATTTCCAGAAAAATCTGCGGAAGGACTATCAGGACAAGGTGCTGCGCATCTCCAGCTCCATCACCATCCCGTACCAGAGGATCGCCAAGAGGGCACAGCTCACCAGCATGTCAGACTACATCAACCATCATTTCAAAAACGCTGCCCAGAACCTGGAGAGTGCACTGACTTCCAACAATCCGGCCTCCTTCGAGGAGGCCGCCGACATCATCCTCACAAGCAGGCACAAGTACATCACCGCCTCCAGGGGCAATTCCTCCCTGGGGGACTATTTCCTTCTCTATCTGAAGCACATGGTGCCCAATGTGGAAACCACCAGCTCCTCCGCCATCACCCCGGTGGATCACCTGTGCAACATAGCAAAGGACGACTGCCTGATCATGTTCAGCTTTCCCCGATACTCCTCCGAGGACAAGATCTGCGCACAAATGGCAAGGGAAGCCGGCGCAAAGATCATCGTCGTGACAGACAAACCCAGCGCGCTCCTGGCGGAGTACGCCACCGTCCTCTTCACCGTCCCGGTGGACAGCAACACCTTCTTCAACTGCATGGTGGGCCCCCAGTTCATCGCAGAGGCCATTCTGGAGACGCTGAGCCATAAGGCAAAGGGGATTGAGAAGAGGCTCAAGAAAATTGACAGATATCTCGGCAAATTGGGAAATTATTGATCGGAAAAAGTCAAAAGGCTCTCCCTGGAGCTTTTCCTCCAGAGAGAGCCTATCTTTCGCTTTTTTATCTGCTCTTTGTCAGGCCGCACCCTTCTCTATGCCTCGTCAATGGCCTTTCCGATGTCACGGCGCATGTACTTGTTGTCAAACTGCACCCACTCTGTGGCCGCGTAGGCGTTGGCCCTGGCCTCCTTCAGATCCTTTCCCTTGGCCGTGATGCCCAGCACCCGGCCGCCGTTTGTGACGATCTGACCGTCCTGAGCCAGCTTTGTCCCCGCATGGAAGCAGTAGTATCCCTCATGCTTTTTGAACTCATCCAGTCCTGTGATGGGAAGTCCCTTCTCATAGGAGACAGGATATCCTTCCGATGCCAGCACCACGCAGACTGCCGCATTATCCTCAAACTGCAGATCGATCTGATCCAGTGTGCCGTCAATGCAGGCTTCCACCACGTCGATGATATCGTTCTTCATCCGGGGCAGTACTACCTGGGCCTCCGGGTCTCCGAAGCGGGCATTGTACTCCAGCACCTTGGGGCCGTCCTCTGTCAGCATCAGCCCGAAGAAGATCACACCCTTGAAGGGGCGTCCCTCCGCCTTCATAGCGTCCACGGTGGGCTGGAAAATGTGCTTCTGACAGTACTCGTCTATCTCCTTTGTGTAAAAGGGGCTGGGTGAAAATGTTCCCATGCCGCCTGTGTTGAGCCCTGTGTCTCCGTCCCCGGCCCGCTTGTGGTCCTGGGCGCTTGTCATGGTCTTTACGATATTCCCGTCCACAAA
>CAZZBJ010000101.1:4875-6774 GCA_964652805.1 uncultured Mordavella sp.
AGGGTATTGCAGATGAGAACGCCCTTGCCCAGAGCCAGGCCGTCCGCCTTGAGGACGATGGGGAATTTCGCCTCCGTCCGCAGATACTGGAGAGCGTTCTCCGGGTCGTCAAAATTCTCATAGGCCGCTGTAGGGATATGGTATTTTTTCATCAAATCCTTGGAAAATGCCTTGGAGCCCTCCAGGACAGCCGCGTTTTTCCTGGGGCCAAAGGCGCGGATACCCGCCGCCTCCAGCTCGTCCACCAGCCCTCCCACAAGGGGATCGTCCATGCCCACAATGACAAGGTCAATGGCCTTCTCCTTCGCAAAGGCCACGATCCTGTCAAACTCCATGGCGCCGATGGGTTCGCACTGGGCATACTCGGCAATGCCCGCATTTCCCGGTGTACAGTATATCTTCTCCGCCTTGGGGCTCCTGGCCACGCAGTACGCAATGGTGTGCTCTCTCCCGCCGCTTCCTACAATCAATACATTCATTCGTCTTCCTCCTGTCTGTCCGGCCCTTACCGAATCCTGACTCTATTGTCTTCCACTGTCACTCTGCCATTGGCGATAAGGTCAATGGCCTTTGGCAGGATCTTCCACTCCGCCTGCTCCATAACCCGTCTCTGGAGGATCTCAGGGGTATCCTCCTCCTCTACCTCCACGGCCTTCTGCAGGATAATGGGGCCTGTATCCGTGCCTTCGTCCACAAAGTGCACGGTGGCTCCCGCCACCCTCACCCCTCTTTTAAGGGCCGCCTCATGAACCTTCAGCCCATAGAAGCCTGTCCCGCAGAAGGAAGGGATGAGAGAGGGATGGATGTTGATGATCCTGTTTCTGTACTTTTCGATCATCTCCGCCGGGATGACTACGAGAAATCCCGCCAGAACGATGAGATCCGGCCCGATCTCATCCACAGCCTCCAGGCATTTCTCATTAAATTCTTCTCGCGTGGCAAAATCCTTCGGCGAGATGCACTGAGCCGCCACCCCGTGCTCCTTTGCTCTTGTCAGGGCGTAGGCGTTTTTATTGTTACTGATCACTCCCACGATCTCTGCGTTGGTGATGTCCCCTCTGTCTACTGCGTCCAGAATGGCCTGCAGGTTCGTCCCGCCGCCGGACACGAGAACCAGTACTCTTAGCATAATGTGACTCCTTTTTCTCCGGCTTTGATGCGGCCGGTCACATAGGGCGTATCTCCCGCCGCTCTCATAGCCTCCATGGCTGTGTCCGCATCCTTCGGGTCCACCGCCACCACCATGCCGATACCCATGTTGAATGTATTGTACATCATACGCTCTTCCACGTCGCCCTTCCTGGCCAGCATAGCAAAGATGGGTGGCACCGGGTAGCTGTCCTTCTCGATAACCGCGTGGGTTCCCTCCTTCAGCATGCGGGGCACATTCTCGTAGAAGCCGCCGCCTGTGATGTGGCTGCAGGCCTTCACCCGCACGCCCGCGTTTTTCACGTTCTTGAGAGCCTTCACGTAGATCCTTGTGGGAGCCAGAAGCGTCTCCCCCAGGGTTCCTCCAAGCTCGTCGTAGTAGGTATCCAGAGACTCTCTTGTCATGTCAAACACCTTGCGCACAAGGGAAAATCCGTTGCTGTGCACGCCGGAAGAGGCCATGCCGATGAGCACGTCGCCCTCTGCCAGATCCTCCCCTGTGATCATGTCCTTTCTGTCGCAGACGCCCACAGCAAATCCGGCCAGATCGTAGTCGTCCTCAGGCATCAGCCCGGGATGCTCCGCCGTCTCGCCGCCGATGAGAGCCGCCTCAGCCTGAAGACACCCCTCCGCAACTCCCTTTACGATGGATGCGATCTTCTCAGGATAATTCTTGCCGCAGGCAATGTAATCCAGGAAGAACAGGGGCTCCCCGCCTGCGCAGGCAATGTCGTTGACGCACATAGCCAC
>CAZZBJ010000102.1:0-6657 GCA_964652805.1 uncultured Mordavella sp.
CCGATTTAAGCGGGATTATTCTAAATTATGACGAGAAATCAAAGAGGATTTACGGCGAAAAAGATAATGTAAATAAAGCGTTCGGGTGGGATGGCGCTGATGGTTTTATGTGCGCAATGGACATGGAGATACCATTTTAAATATCCCTGCCAGAAATCTCATTAGCTTTAGATGATGGGTGGTTCACAAGCAATAACTATAAAAACAAATATAGCGTAATGGGAGAATAGTATGGAGGAAGTTGAATTAAAAGAATATTACCAGATTTACACAGATTGCTGGAAGATGTTCCGAAGATTTTCAAATCCATTAGATACCGATGAGTTTTGGAACAATCTAGTATCGACTTCAGATGAAATATTTAAATCGACAGAAAAAAAGGAATTTGCTAAAAAAATGATTTTGGCAACTCTTGATGAAATCGAAAACGTATTCAAGGAGAAGTATTGACGAGGAATTAATCAGAGGTTTGCCGAAAATTGGATGGAAATAATTAGAAAGGAGTCGGAGCCGCTGGCCAGCGAAGGGAATTCCAGGCTCCTTTTGGAAAATATGGAAGAGCGTGAATTATTGCAGTATGCGCTTGAACATGGTATGATAGATGTGTCATATGTTCAGGAACAGATTGAAATGAACAAAAGAAGAGAATTGTTAGAAAAACACCCGTATAAAATATGGGAAGGAAGGGATGGAAAGTGGTATACGCATTTCTATGATGACAACGGAAATAGGATCATAAGAAAACGAAAAACGAAGAACGAAATAGAAGATCTCGTGTGCGATTATTGGAAAGAAAAATCAGAGAACCCAACAATCGAAGAAGTATTCCGAGAATGGATATCGAAAAAATTGAAATACAAAGAAATTCAAAAAGGAAGCGCAGATCGTTATGAAACTGATTTCAAAAGATTTTTTGTGGAGTCTGGTTTTTCTCAAAAGCATATAAAGCAAATTGAAGAAGATGACATTGAAGAATTTGTAAGAGTTCAAATCGTAGCACATGATCTAAGCGAAAAAACATTTTCTGGAATGAGAATTGTCATAAAAGGTATTTTCCAGTACGCAAAGAAAAAGAAATGGACAAAAATTTCTATTTCTGAATTTTTCGGAGATTTGGATATTTCAAAAAACTCATTTAAGAAAACTGTTAGAGAAAGTGAGAAAGAAGTTTTGTCAGAGGACGAAGTTCCAATATTAGTGGACTACTTATCGAGAAGTGGAAGCATATGGGATTTAGGAGTGCTTCTTTCGATACAAACGGGAGTCCGTGTTGGGGAACTAGCGGCATTGAAAAAAACTGACTTACATGGAAATATCTTAAAAATCAGGAGAACTGAGACACGAGAAAAAAACTCGGAAGGTAAAAACATTCTTTACGTAAAAGAATTTACAAAGACCGAGGCGGGAATGCGGAATATCATTTTAGCGCCGAATGGAATTAATACGATCAAAGCAATACTTGAAATCAATCCGAATGGAGAATATCTCTTTGAAAATTCTGAAGGAAAGAGAATTAGAGGGAATACATTTAATAAGCATCTTGATATTGTGTTAAAAAAATTGAACCTCAATCACAGATCCATGCACAAACTCAGGAAAACATATTGCACAATGTTAATTAATTCAGGATGTGATGATTCTCTTGTAATGCGGCAAATGGGTCATTCTTCAATAGACACGAGCAGGAAGTATTACTACTTTTCTAACAGAAACATTGATAACCAGACTAGACAGATAGAGAAAGCGATTACAATTTAGTGGTTCCCTGAGTGGTTCCCTTTTGATATTTGGGAAAAGTAAAAACCCCGGAAACCCAGCAAAATCAAGGCTTCCGAGGCACTAAGAAAGCAGGGGATGAGAGAATCGAACTCCCGCTAAGAGTTTTGGAGACTCCTGTCATACCATTTGACCAATCCCCTGTACCTGCTCCCAATCTAAATCGGTCACTAGATATTTATATCACATCCAAGTGTGTCTTGTCAATTATAAATAAAAAAACCCACAAAATTTAAAAAATTAAAAAAATTTCCCGCACTCAACCTCTCTCTGTCCCTCAATAAAATCACCAGCCGCCTCTCTTTCGTGAGAGCTACACCTCTATTTCTGTGGCGCTGGCCATGTGCATCTGAGAGTAGAAGATGACCATGTCCTGCTCCCGGAGGATCATGCTCCCGTTGGGGATCAGGGTACGGCCTTTTCTCTTGACGAGGACGATGATGGATTTCCTTGAGATGTCCAGCTCCTGGATGCGCTGGCCGATCCAGGGATGGTTTTTCTGAAGCACCATCTCCTTGAGCTGGATGCGCTCCCCCTGGTTGTTGTGGAAGGACTCGGCGCCCAGCACCATGTCGTCTCCGGCCTTCAGCATCATACTGCCCCGGGGGACGATGATCCGGTGCTCCCTCTGTATGGCGGCCACGATGACGCGGGCCGGCAGATGAAGCTGGGAGATGGTTTTTCCGGCCCATTTGTCCTGCTCTGTCAGATGAATCTGTATGAAATGGATGGCCGCCTCCTGGCCGTACTCGCTCATTCTCTTGATGCGGGAGTATTGATCCACAAATCCTGCGGAGATGATACCTGTGGGGATGGCCACAATGCCCACGCCCAGGAAGGCGATGAAGATGCCGAACATTTTCCCCAGCACCGTGATGGGGTAAATGTCCCCGTAGCCCACAGTGAGAAGCGTGGATGCGGCCCACCAGATCCCGGAGAAGGCGTTGGAAAACACCTCCGGCTGGGCTTCATGCTCCAGGCTGTACATGCACAGGCTGGAGGCGAACATCAGCATGAGGATGATGAAGACCGAGGAAAAAAGCTGCTGCTTTTTGCTCACAATGACTTCCGTGATCACATTCAGGGAGTCGTAGTAGGCGTTGATGCGGAACATCCGGAAAATGCGGATGATCCGGAACATGCGGAAGGCGATGGCCCCTGCCGGGAAAAAGAAGGGAAGATACTGGGGCAGGAAGGACAAAAGATCCACGATCCCGATGAAGGAGGTCATGTACTTGAAGACAGCCCTGGGCTGTGTGCTGCCCGGATACAGATATTTTGCCGTCCAGATCCTCAGGATATAGTCCAGCAGGAACATGGCCACAGTGGCCTGCTCTATGGCCATCAGGATGCCGCCGTAGGCAGCCCGGTACTCGTCAAAGGTGTAGATCATGCTGGTCACCAGATTGAGAATGATGCAAAAGGCGTTGAAAAAATCATAGATGCGACTGACATAGTCGTACTCTGTCCCTACCTCTATGATCTCGAAAATCCTTTTTCTCCTCTTTTCCCATGTGTCCCGCATATCAAATGTCCTCCCCGCATTAAGCTTTCACAGATATTGTACAATATATTCTCGTGATTGCAAATGAAAAAATTCCCGGCAGCGTGCACGTTCTCTTGTCCTTTTGGTCCTGCTGAAATATAATGATGATGTTGGCGCCGAAAGGGTCGGCTGTACGATTTTATGCAGGATTCTATTCCATTCAGCACGAAAATCCTTCTCAAGAGGGAGCTGGCAAGAGCAGGGCGTTACAAGCATATCTATGTGGCGCCGGAGCGCCTGGAGACGCCCAGGTTCCTGGATTTTGCCTGCCATGCGCAGATATCCATGATCACGGTGGATGAGGCTCACTGCATTTCCCAGTGGGGCCAGGATTTCAGGCCCGGCTATGTGCGGATCCGCTCTTTTATCCGTCAGCTTTCCCTGCGGCCTGTGGTCTTCGCCTTCACGGCCACAGCTACAGAGAAGGTCAGGCAGGATATCCTGGTTTCCCTTGAATTACAGCGCCCTATGAGACAATGACCGGATTTGACAGGCCCCATCTCTATTTTAAAGTGCAAAGAGCCAGGGACAAGAAAGAGCGTGTGCGCCGGTATCTGACAGATCACGGCCAGGACAGCGGGATTGTCGACTGTGCCACAAGAAAGGCAGTGGATGAGCTGTATCTCTATCTGGGAAATGCCGGTTTTTCTGTGGGGAGATATCACGCCGGCATGAGCGCCGACGCCAGGAAGATGAGCCAGGAGGATTTCATATATGACCGTATCTGTGTGATCATTGCCACCAACGCCTTTGGCATGGGCATCGACAAGTCCAATGTCCGCTTGGTGCTGCACTGCCACATGCCTCAGAGCATGGAAAATTATTACCAGGAGACAGGCAGAGCGGGGCGTGACGGAGAACCCGGAGGGCGGCGGAGGTGATGAGCGAGGCTATCACTGCGGCGGTGAAAAGCGCCCGGAGCGTTTATGGGTATCCGCGTGGGAAGACCTGATTGTGCTTCCTGCGTCAATATGATAAACTGTAAGAAAATCAGAACAAAAGACAGGGGGATACTATGCCAGTATTTGATTTCAATAACACGCCGGAGGAGTCAAAAGCTCCCCGGTGCACCTATACGATCTTTTACGCCAGCCATTCCCAGGCAGGGCCGGAGCATCCCATGCTGGTGCTGGACAACAGTGCCGGAAAGCTGAAGCACCACTCAAACGGCGCTTTTACCAATCCGGTCCGGAAGACGGCCTTTGAGTTTAAGACAGAGGAGGGTGCGGTCAGCGCGGATATTCTGCAGATCGATGCCCGCTTTGTAAGCCTGCTGAAGTGGCTGGGGGAGAACCACATCAACGTGCGCCTCTCCGGTGCGGTCCGGGAGGATGGCTACGCTGTGTATAAGATTCGCGAGATTGCCTTTGGAGGCGGCTCTAAGCTCTCGGCGGAGGATGGCTTCCTGCAGTTTATGATTGAGCGGCTTCTCTCCAGCGACGCACCCTCGGAGGAGGAGCCCGACGAGGACGAGGAGGAGACCGGGGACAGCATGAAGCTGACCAGCATCCAGAGCATTACGGATTTCATGAACTGTGCGGGGAGAACCCTGCCCGACAATATCCGGCTCTGGGCAAGGAGAAACCTGGCTGTGGCCCGTTCCAACGAGGTCTCTGCGGAAGAGCGGCGTCATGCCCAGCGTGCGCTCTCTATTATGATGAACATCCAGTGGAAGGGAAATTATTTTGAGTCCATCGATCCGGTGGAAGCCCGCCGCATCCTGGACGAGGAGCTCTACGGTATGGAGCAGGTGAAGCAGAGGATCATTGAGACTATTATCCAGATCAACAGGACCCACACCCTGCCGGCCTACGGCCTGCTGCTGATCGGGCCTGCCGGGACGGGAAAATCCCAGATCGCCTATGCGGTGGCCAGGATCTTGAAGCTGCCCTGGACTACCCTGGATATGAGCTCCATCAACGACCCGGAGCAGCTTACCGGAAGCTCCAGGATCTATGCCAATGCAAAGCCCGGGATCATCATGGACGCTTTTTCCATGGCAGGGGAGTCCAATCTGGTGTTTATCATCAATGAGCTGGACAAGGCGGCTGCGGGGAAGGGGAACGGCAATCCGGCGGATGTGCTCCTGACCCTTCTGGATAACCTGGGATTTACGGACAATTATATCGAGTGTATGATTCCAACCGTGGGCGTGTACCCTATCGCGACTGCCAATGACAGGGAGCAGATCAGCGCGCCCCTCATGTCCAGGTTTGCCGTCATTGAGATACCGGACTACACCCCGGAGGAGAAGAAGGTCATATTCTCGGAATACGCCCTTCCGAAGGCGCTGAAGCGGATCGGTATGGAGAAGGAGGAGTGCAGCCTGACACAGGATGGCCTGGAGGCTGTCATCGACCTGCACAGGGACACAAGCGGTATCCGGGACCTGGAGCAGGCAGCGGAGCATATTGCCGCCAACGCCCTGTATCAGATCGAGGTGGATCATGTAAAATCCGTCACATTTGACGCCCGGATGGTGCGAAAGCTCCTTGGATGATCACGGGCAAAAAAAGAAAATGGTCCGGAATGAACATCCGGACTTTTCTGTTATCCGAAAAAAGAGCCAAGAAAGGGGCGAAGGAGAAAGTATGACAGATCTTAACTGGACAGCCTGCTATCTGATCCTGGTCAACATCATTGCATTTGCGGCATTTGGAATCGACAAGCGGAAGGCTGTCAAACATAAATACCGGATTTCGGAGGCCACTTTGCTGGGGCTGGCTCTCATCGGCGGATCCGCCGGAGCCCTGGCGGGTATGTACCTGTTCCACCACAAGACGAAAAAGCTTTTGTTCCGGGCTATTCCAATGCTGCTGGCAGTCCAGGCGGTGTTTTTGATCTTTTTCTAAAGCCCTGCCTGAAGCTGCCGGGAAAAGGACGGACCGAAAAGGGAAAGATGACAAAATATAGACAGAAAAACAGGCGACAGAGATATATAAGAGAGATATATAAGATAGAGGATAGAAGACAGCGAGGAGACATACGGGCATGGGAAATATAATAGAAATCAGGGAGTTTGCGGCAGGGAAGCTGGACGTGTATGCCCGGCTGACAGAGGCCCAACTTTTGAACAGGGATAGGCCGGAGGAGGGGCTTTTTATCGCAGAGAGCCCTAAGGTTGTCATGCGGGCTCTGGACGCAGGCTATGAGCCGGTTTCTATTTTGACAGAGGACAGGCACATAAACGGGGAGGCGCAGGAGGTGCTCGCCAGATGCCCGGATATCCCGGTGTACACGGCTCCCTTTGAGGTGCTGACGCAGCTCACCGGATACAAGCTGACCCGGGGACTTCTCTGCGCCATGCGCCGCAGGTCTCTGCCCCGGGTGGAGGG
>CAZZBJ010000103.1:0-6637 GCA_964652805.1 uncultured Mordavella sp.
CTGGCTGAGGTACCTGCCACCGCTCTGCAGTACTGGTGCAGAGAGCGATTGAAGAGGCTGGAATTCCTACAATCATTATTGCAGCTCTTCCTCCGGTTGTACGTCAGACCGGAACTCCTCGTGCGGTAGCTCCGTTAGTACCTATGGGTGCCAATGCGGGTGGTCCTCACAACGTAGAACAGCAGACACAGATCGTAAAAGCTACTCTTGAGCAGTTAGTGAAGATCCAGACGCCTGGAACGATCGTGCCGTTGCCGTTTGAATACGTTGCGAAGATTTAATATCTAAAAGAGATTAGATAGAAGCGCTAAACAGGATTTAAAGGGCAGATGTAATACGCATCTGCCTTTTTTGTAAAAATGGCAGGATAAAAAAATAACAAATTAGTGGAGGTGGAAAAATGGCAGACCAGGTAAAAGACCTGCGGCGTCTTGTGATCAAAGCATTTCACATGACTGATGTGGAGTGGGGCGAGCACAACGACATCACAGTGGACGGACACATGACTGTCAGCAAAGAGATGCTGGACGAACTGGTGGCTGAAGAGAAGGATTACATCGAAAAGATTGACATCCAGATCATCAGACCGGGTGACCATGATCGCTGGACAAACACCATCATGGATGTGATCCCGATTTCCACAAAAGTCCTGGGCAAGATTGGAGAGGGCATCACCCATACCATCACAGGCGTATACGTGATCCTCACAGGCGTGGACACGGTCGGAAAGCAATGCCACGAGTTCGGTTCATCCGAAGGGAACCTGAAGGATCAGCTCTATCTGAACCGGGCCGGGACACCGGGGGACAATGACTATATCATTTCCTTTGACGTTACGCTGAAGGAGGGAATGGGACAGGAGCGCCCGGGCCCGACAGCGGCTCACAGAGTCTGCGACAAATTTATCCAGACATACCGGGATAAGATGAAGAAATTCAAAGGCGAGAAGTGTACGGAGAGGCACGAGTATCACGATATCGCAAGACCCGGAAAGAAGAGAGTGCTTATTGTAAAGCAGGTAGCCGGTCAGGGAGCCATGTACGACACGCACCTGTTCGCAAAAGAACCATCTGGCGTGGAGGGCGGACGTTCCATCATCGATATGGGAAATATGCCGATCCTTGTTACGCCCAACGAGTACAGAGACGGAATGATCCGTTCCATGCAGTAGGAGGTGATTTGAATGGGTATCGGACCTTCAACAAAAGAGACATCGCTTCACCACTTCAGAGATCCGCTCCTGGATGTTGTGTCCCAAGATACGGACGTAGATCTGATGGGCATCGTTATAGTGGGAACACCGGACGATAATGAAGATAAAATGCTTGTGGGGACAAGGACAGCCGTGTGGGCGGAAGCCATGCGTGCGGACGGCGTCATCATCTCCTCGGACGGCTGGGGAAACAGCGACGTGGATTTCACAAACACATGTGAGCAGCTGGGGACAAGAGGCATTGCTGTGACAGGGCTGAATTTCAGCGGTACAGTGGCCCAGTTTGTAGTCACAAACAATTATCTGGACGGCATCATCGACATCAACAAGAGTGCGGACGGTACAGAGACCAATGTAGTCGGGGAAAACAATGTGGTGGAACTGGACTGCAAGAAGGCTCTGGCTCTCCTGAAGCTGAAGATGAGAAAGATGGATCAGGAGAGATAGTCGGCATGGGATTTTGCAAAGAAAAAGCACGACATCTGCTCATGTCGTGCCCTTTCTTCTTGGTATGTCATTGAGAGGTTTTTCCTCGTTGCATTGCAGTTTGTATGTATATATACAAAGCTGGGGAAAAGTATCTCCATGAAGGAGAAACGTATATATAAATTGTAGTTCTCCGATGCAGGACAACTCTTGGGGGGAAGCGGTCGGCATCAGATCAACTGCAAGTGCAACCAAAAGGTTTTGGTTCCAGCATTAATAAAAATGTATAATCCCTTCTTGCTTTTCATTTTATTAAGCTGCTGACATCAATATAGCATTTACAAATAGAAAATGTCAATAGATGTGAAATCAAAAAAAGGGATTTTGTGCAAAATGAATTATAAATAAGCAATTAAAAAAATAAAATTGTGCGTTTTGTGTCCGGAACCATACAGGGGCCTATTTGTTGAAAGCCGGAGCGATAGGGACCTGCGCGATCTCGGGATGTGCGTCTTTTAACCATGCTTTAAAGCTGTCGGGATCACCGGTGGTAAAGCAGGCCTTATCCAGCATGACGCCCTCTACGCCTTCTTTGGAGGTGAGTTTGAAGTAAGTCCTGGCGTCTTCCAGCTTGTTGATATCAGTCCACTCGACGCGGTTGTTCAGCTTTCCGTTGATGTGGAGAGATATATCCTTGTCCCGGACAATGACTTTGCAGGACCAGTCTTTTTCGTTGAAATACTTCTGGCGCATGAGACGGAACGTCTTATCCGCATGCATCCAGTGAAAGAATACGCCCCTGTATACCGCGACAAAGACGAGAAAGACTCCTATGGTCCGCCATCTTGCAGACGCCCCGGCTATGTCAAAATAGATCCAGCCAAAAATTCCTGCGGCAAACAGGGCGAGGTAGAGATAGAAGCTGCGCAGCCTCCAGAAGATAGGAGTTGCCCATTTGTCATACCGTTTTCTGTTCATGATATATTCGTTTACAAACATAGTAGGTTCTCCGTTTTACAAGTTGTATTTTTTGTGAATATCAATTCCTGGATGCTTTCCAGAAAAACTGCGTATATAAATGGCCATCCGTATGGACGGCCATTTATTATATAGATCGTATGTACAATATATGGATCATCTGTCTGTGCTGACTGGATAAGATCAGGCGGCTGCGGCCTTTTTATCCTTGATCGCAGCGCTGATCAGTGAGTAGGATGTCCACAGAAGAACAACGCATATCAGGTTGATCAGCCAGAACATCTCAAGAGATGTCACAAGTTTCCAAGCGATAAATACACCGATACATCCGCCCAGTGCGTTTCCTATTGTGTGAGGAACATCGTAGCGTTTTGTCTTGATGAACTCAATAGAGCAGGCCGGCATCAGACAAGCGCAGGATCCCATGAATACAGGGAAAGCTACGATAGCGTCAACGCCCAGCAGAAGGCAGGTAGCCATACAGGGGGCGTACAAACCGAAACCGATATCCATAAGCGCACCCCAAAGAATATTGAGAGCAGCGGCTACGATAAGTTTCCAGCCTGTTAAGCCTGTAGCGGTTCCTACCATTCCGAAGGGTCCAAACCCGATATTTCTACACAGCATAACAAAGGCCAGAGGGATCATTGCGATACCGAGAGCCCAGCGGATCTTGTCGCGAGGCCACTTTGTAACAATGGTGGCGAATCCGAAAGAACCTAAAGCGGCGCAGACATACATGATCAGCAGGAACACGGGATCAACTTCTACGGAAGACGTAAAGATGAAAGCCTCGAAGATAACCGGGAAGGTATCTCCTACGTTCAACGTTCCTGGAATATCGATGTCATCCATCTGTTTGAACAATTTGTACATGAATGTGGAAGGTGCGAATGAGCCGCAGCCAAGGGTATCAAGAAAGTTGGCTACGATACCTATGGAAAAAGCGGAAGCCCACTGCTTTCCCGTGGCGTTCTTGACCTCGTCCATACGGTTCTTCCCGATGTCAACGATCAGTCCGATACCTGTTCCGGCAGCCAGGACGCCAAATAAAACCTGAAGAAACAATAACATCATAAAACTTTCCTCCAATCTCTAGATATATAAAACTATAACTGCCACAGAGACGCCACCCCGATCTGGCATCTCTATTTAATTTAACATTCTGACAAAAAAAAGTCAATACTTTTTGGATAATAATGAGATAAATCATTGTGAAAATTCTACAATGATCTCCCTCAAGCCTCACCTGCATCTGGTGATTTTGACTACTTGATAAAACCAAATACTGTCAGCAGGATGATGATCATAAAGAAAGGTACGACTACGACAGTCAGCAGCTTTTCGTAAAGGGTGACATGGCCGAATTTGCCATTGTTTGTCACTTCCTTTTCATAATTCTTAAATCCCCATACCTTGGCTATGTAGATGCAGACAAGGATACAGCCGATGGGCATCAGCAGGTAGGCGGAGAAAGTGTCCAGCCAGTCATAAATGCTCAGAGTGCTGAATCCGCCTGCGTCGATCCAGGGCAGCTGCACGTCGCTCAGGACTCCGAATCCGAGAGATACGAAGATGTTTCCGATGCCGACGATGACGGCCGTCAGTACCGAGGCTTTGAGTCGTCCCATGTGCCGGTTGTCCTCGAAGGTGCGCACGGAAATCTCAAAAAAGCTGAACAAAGATGAGATCACGGCGAAGAGGATGGCCAGGAAAAAGCAGAAGCCGATGATGCGTCCGCCAGGCAGCTTCTCGAAGATGTCTGTCATAACATTGAACACAAGGCTGGGTCCCGCGGACTCGATGTCCACACCGCCGGAAAATGCGGAGGGGACGATGACAAAGCCTGCAAGGATCGCGGCAGCCGTGTCAAAGACAGAAACCATGATCGCGTCGCTCTTCAGATTGTTCTCCTTGGGGATATTGGCGCCCAGAGTGACATAGAGGCCCCAGCCTATACCTACGGAGAACAGAACCTGCGTTGCGGCCTGTGCAAAGGTGGTGAAGCTGAATTTGCTGAAATCAGGGAGCAGATAGTATTTTACACCCTCGATTGCGTTCTCGTTTACAAAAAGAGCCCATATACCGCATACGATGAGCAGGACAAAGAGAAGGGGCAGCATGACCTTTGCAATCTTCTCTACCGTGTTCGTGATGCCGAAATAGAGAAGTATGGAGACAAAGGCGAGCAGGAGCATAGACCATACGATGGGCTCGGCTATGGAAGAAGTAAAGCTGTCGTAGTATGCCTGTTTATCGGAGCCGAAATCTCCGCTTATCAGGTACTGGAAAGCATATTTGGCAACACAGCCGCCTACAACAACATAGTACATGTTGATCATCAGAGTGCAGACGTTGGCCATCCAGCCTGCGAATCCCCATTTTTTGTTAATGCGCTGAAATGCGCTTACTGTGTCCTTGCCGGTATAGCGTCCGATGGCAGTTTCCATCTGTACCATGGGATGCCCCATCAGAACTACCACAATGATGTAGACCACAAGGAATACACCACCGCCCCCCTGGTAGGCAAGATAGGGAAATCTCCAGATATTTCCCAGGCCGATCGCGGCACCGGCGGCAACCATAAGGTAGCCAAATCTGGATCCCCATTGACGAGTTTCCTGGTTTGTCTGATTACTCATAAAGATACATCCTTTCCTTTGGGAGCACAGGCTTGAGCAGAGCCGTCAGTACCTCCCTTGATCGAGGAGAAAATAAAAAAACGGTGCTCTCAGCATCTGCGAGAGCACCGTTGCATCTCAATCCTCTTGTCCAGTATATGGCAAAAAAAAGACAATGTCAACAAAAACATGAAAAAAGTTAATGCAAACATTAAAGAACATTATGTTTTTGGCATAAAGACAATCAGTCGTCCAGGAGAAAGCTCTTTGCGTATTCCAGAAAAATCCTGGAAGCGGGAGAGAGGTCGTCGTAGGACGAGTAGCCCAGGCCGAGCCGGCGGAAGGAGCGGGGCTCCAGTCTCCGGATAACGGAATTGCCGGCGTGCCCCCGCAGAAGGAGGCCGGGGAGGATGGTGATCCCCAGACCGTGCTCCACCATGGACAGGACGGAGAACTCGTTGATGGAGAGAAAACGGATGTCCGGCTTCAGATGGAACTCTTTCAGGATCCTGTATATGTCGCTGCCCGGCGCATACTCTGTGGTGACAAAAGGAGCGCCGCTGAACTTCTCCACCGGGACGACGCTGTATGCCTCGAGAGGATGTCCTTTGGGGAGGACGGCGAACAGTTCATCGTCCATGACAGGCAGGAACTGATAGTGATGTCCCTCCTGGTGGCTCAGGAAACCGATGTCCACCCGGCGCTCCTGGATCCAGTCGGGGAGATCGTCCTCGGCTCCCTCGATGACCTTGAAGACGATATTGGGATAGCTTTCCTGGAATTTCCGGATGATCTCCGGTATCCAGTGGATAGAGCAGCTTAAGTAGGTGCCGATGGTGATGGTGCCTGTAGGTGTTCCCTTCAGGGCGGAGATTTCCTGGCGGACCACCTCGTCTGCGCCAAGAAGAGCCCGGACGGCGGGAATCAGGGACTGGGCCTCGGGAGTCAGGATGGCGCCCTTCTGTCCTTTTATAAAGAGCGAGAAGCCGACCTCCTTTTCCAGGGACTTCATCATCTGTGTGACGCCGGACTGGGTATAGCCGAGGGCCTCGCCCGCCCGGGTGAAGCTGCCGTAATCGTCGACGGCCAGCATAACTTTCCATCTTTTGATATCCATAACTTGCTTTCCTTCTATATATATTGTATTCTTTTCAGAGTGCCATGATAATAAATGGTAGAGTATGCGCGCGAAAAAAACAAGTAAAATATCCATATAAAAGGATTTATTAAAAAAATGTAAAAAATACTTGAAAACAAAAGGCATTTCATATATAATAAAACAGCTGTGACATGATAGCTGTGAAGCGAGAGGTTGCCGCCCGGGCAAAAGCATAAGCAAGGGCGGGTTTTCCGTGGAGCGAATGTCAAGTTAGGAAACTGGCGACAAGTCACTGTACGA
>CAZZBJ010000104.1:0-5060 GCA_964652805.1 uncultured Mordavella sp.
TACAGCCGGAGGTACTTCTGATGGCTGAGCCCACATCTGCCCTTGACCCGATCTCTACATCTAAGATCGAAGACCTTGCGATGGAACTGAAAAAGGACTATACTATTGTCATGGTTACACACAACATGCAGCAGGCTGTGCGTGTGTCCGACAATACGGCATTCTTCCTGCTGGGAGAAGTCATTGAATACAATGATACAGAGAAGCTGTTCTCCATTCCTGCGGATAAGAGGACAGAAGATTATATCACAGGGAGGTTTGGTTAGGATATGCGTAATAAATTTGACATGCAGCTTGAGCAGCTCAATGAGCAGCTGACACGTATGGGAGAGCTCTGTGAACTGGCTATCAACCGGGTGACAAAGGCTCTCGTGGACGGAAACCTGGACCAGGCGAAGAAGGTCATGGCAGCAGATGAGGAGATTGACCAGATGGAGAAGGACATTGAGCGTCTCTGCCTGAAGCTTCTCCTTCAGCAGCAGCCGGTGGCAAAGGATCTGCGTCAGATTTCCGCGGCCCTGAAGATGATCACAGACATGGAGCGCATCGGTGACCAGACAGCCGATATCGCCGAGATCATCATCTCTGCCGGCATGTCCGAGGCCGGGGACGTGAAGAAGATCGAGGAGATGTCCGCAGGCGTTGCCAGGATGGTGAACGACAGCGTGACAGCCTATGTGGGGCGTGATCTTGAGCTTGCCAGAAAAGTCATGGAGGCAGATGACTATATCGATAAGCTGTTTGACGAGATCCGCGGCAGCATTATCAAGCTGATCGCAGAGGGCAACAGAGGAGAGCAGGGCGTTGACCTGGTCATGATCTCCAAATATCTGGAGCGTATCGGCGACCACGCCACCAACATCGCCGAGTGGGTGGAGTTCTCCATCACAGGCGTCCACAAGGGAGCGCAGGCGGTTGAGGCATAAAGGATAACGAGGGAGAAAACTGATGATTTTTTGTGTAGAGGATGACAACAACATCCGTGAACTGGTTGTATATACATTGGAGACAACAGGATTTAAAGCCCGTGGATTTGAGGATGGGAGCAGTTTTCTTGAGGCTCTGGCGCTGGACACGCCAGAGCTTATTCTTCTTGACATCATGCTCCCGGGGGAGGACGGCATCTCCCTGCTTAAGCAGCTCAAGACCTCGGTGAAGACCCAGGATATCCCGGTGATCATGATGACCGCCAAGGGGACAGAGTACGACAAGGTCATGGGCCTGGACCTGGGGGCGGACGACTATGTAACAAAGCCCTTTGGCATGATGGAGCTGATCTCACGGATCAAGGCGGTGCTGCGAAGGAGCAAGAAGAATTCTGTGAAGATCGATGACAAGATCGCTCTGGGCTCCATAGTCATGGATGTAAAAAAGCACGAGGTGCAGGCGGATGGCAGTGTGATTACGCTGACCTTAAAGGAGTTTGAGCTTCTGAAGCGGCTGATGAAAAACCCGGATATCGTGCTGACAAGAGATCAGCTGCTGGAGGATATCTGGGGATACGATTTTGACGGTGAGACGCGGACGGTGGATGTCCACGTCCGGACTCTGAGACAGAAGCTTGGAGCTGCGGGAGAACAGATCCGGACTGTCCGGGGCGTCGGCTACCGCATGAGCGAATAGGAGATTTTATGAGACGAAAAATACAAAGAAGCATGATCCTTGTCATTACCGCTACGCTGCTCATTTCCCTGCTGCTGCTGACGTTCGTGGTCTACAGGCAGAATGTGGGGCTGATGGAGGATGAGGCAGAGCAGGAAGCGGAGTATGTCTGCGCGGCCATAGAGACCTCGGGGGCCGAATATTTCGATAAAATGGACCAACTTGCGGAGGGGACCCGGCTGACTTGGATAGATGAAGACGGCGATGTCCTCTACGACTCCGCGGAAGGGCAGGCGGGCATGGAGAACCATGCGGACCGGCCGGAAGTGAAAATGGCATTTCAAAGCGGCGTGGGACAGGACATCCGCAAATCCGACACACTGGGCCGTGAGATGTTCTACTATGCGAAACGTCTCTCCGACGGGACGGTGCTGCGTGTCTCAAAGACGATATCCAGCGCTCTTGGCTACGCTATGAAGATCCTGCCAGGCATGGCGGTGATAGCGGTGCTGATGACGGCCTTTGCCTGGCTTCTGTCCAAGTGGCAGGTGGCGAGGCTGATCGAGCCCATCAACAGATTGGACCTGGAACATCCCCTGGCAAATGATGTTTATGAGGAACTGACTCCGTTGTTAGAAAGTATGGATAAGCAGAATAAGGAAAAAGAAGCAATTGCAAATATGAGAAAAGAGTTTTCAGCAAATGTTTCTCATGAGCTGAAGACGCCGCTCACCTCCATTTCCGGGTATGCGGAAATCATGATGAACGGCCTTGTCAGGCCCGAAGATGTGCGCGGATTTTCCGAGAGAATTTACAAGGAGGCCAGCCGCCTTATTGTGCTCATCGAAGATATCATACGGCTTTCCAAGCTGGATGAAGGCGGCGGGGAGGTGGAGAAGGAAGAGGTGGATCTCTACGCCCTTACGAGGGAGGTGTGTTCGCGGCTTGCCCACAAGGCGGAGAAGCACAGCGTCCATGTGGAGGTGTCCGGTGAGCCGGTCAGCATCCTGGGTATCCGCCAGGTCTTAAGCGAAATGATCTGCAATATCTGTGAGAACGCCATCAAGTACAATAAGCCCGGCGGAAAGGTGGATGTCTGGGTGGGCAGCACCCTGAACGGGGTGAAGGTGATCGTCACCGACACCGGTATCGGCATACCCGAGGATCAGCAGGAGCGGATCTTCGAGCGCTTTTACAGAGTGGACAAGAGCCACTCCAAGGAGACAGGAGGCACAGGCCTTGGGCTTTCCATTGTCAAGCACGGCGCCCTCCTCCATAATGCCGCCATCCACGTGGACAGCAGTCTGGGAAAGGGCACAAGGATGGAGATCACGTTCTGAAAAAGAAGGGCGGATAGGGGACAGGCTTTCGCAGGCCTGTCCTTTTTGTGTAATTTGCCGCTATGCTGCGAAAAATCCGTCAAAAATTCAGCATACACGAAAGGATAAGTATGATATAATGATCACGGTATGACTATGAGATGGAAGAAGACAGATAGATCAAACAGGAGGTTTTAGTATATGCAGATCACAAGAAAAGTAACAGAGGATATTACGTGGGTCGGCTGTAATGACAGAAGACTGGCTCTCTTTGAGAACCTGTTTCCCATTCCCCGCGGAGTCTCCTACAATTCTTATCTGATACAGGATGAGAAGACCGTGCTGATGGATACCGTTGACAGCAGCGCGTCCCGGCAGTTCCTCGAGAACGTGGCCTATGCCCTGAAGGGGCGCGGCCTTGACTATCTGGTTGTACAGCATATGGAGCCGGACCACTGCGGCACCATTGTGGAGATCATGAAGGCCTACCCTCAGGCAAAGGTGGTGGGCAGCGTGAAGGCGCTCCAGATGCTCAGACAGTTCTACGATATCAGCGGATTTGACGCCGAGGAGCGGATGATGGCTGTGAAGGAGAAAGATACACTGAGCATGGGAACCCACACCCTGCACTTTGTCATGGCTCCCATGGTGCACTGGCCGGAGGTCATGGTCACCTATGACGAGAAGGACAAGGTCCTCTTTGCGGCGGACGCCTTTGGCACCTTCGGCGCGCTGAACGGAAAGCTCTTTAACGACGAGGTGGATTTTGCCGGAGAATGGCTTCCTGACGCCAGAAGATACTACACAAATATCGTGGGCAAATACGGCGTCCAAGTGCAGGCGCTCCTGAAGAAGGCGGCGGCCCGGGACATCCGGATGATCTGCTCCCTTCACGGACCGGTGTGGAGAAGAGACCTGGCCTGGTTCATTGACAAGTATGACAAGTGGAGCCGGTATGAGCCGGAGGACAAGGCTGTGGTCATCATCTACGGCTCCATCTACGGCAACACAGAGAATGCGGCGGACGCGCTTGCCTCCAGTCTGGCAGAAAAAGGCGTGAAGGATGTGAAGATGTACGATGTGTCCCGGACCCACGTGTCAGACCTGATCGCTGAGATCTTCCGCTGCAGCCATGTGGTGCTGGCGTGCTCCACTTACAACGGGGGTATTTACCCGCCTATGGCAGACCTGCTGGAGGACATGAAGGCCCTCTCCGTGCAGAACAGGACAGTGGCCCTCATGGAAAACGGAACCTGGGCGGCAGCTTCCGGACGCCTGATCACGGCAAAGCTGGAGGAGATGAAAAACATCACTCTCCTGGACACAAAGATCTCGATCAAGTCCGCTCTCCAGAACGGCGGGGAGACAGAGCTGGACGCGTTTGCACAGCAGATCGTGGAGGACATGCAGGATGGAGAGTAAAGTGGTGGTGATCAGCATCATTGTCAGGGACGAGGAGGCAGCGGCAGCGGTCAATGATCTGCTCCACGAGTACAGGCAGTATATTGTGGGCAGGATGGGCATTCCCTACCGCCAGAGAAATGTGTCCATTATCAGCGTGGTGATGGACGCGCCGGGGGATGTGACCAGCGCCCTCTCCGGCAAGCTCGGCATGCAGCCGGGAGTGTCGGCAAAGACGCTGACAGCGAAGGTATAAAACATAGTAAAAGATAAGGAGAATACAAGAGATGTTCAAAGTAAATGAAGATTATCTGAAACTGCCCGGCAGCTACCTTTTTTCCACCATCGGGAAGAAGGTGGCAGCCTACCAGGAGGCAAACCCTGAGAAATCCATCATCCGCCTGGGTATCGGCGACGTGACCCAGCCTCTGGCTCCGGCCATCATCGACGCCCTTCACCGTGCGGTGGACGAGATGGCTCACGCAGAAACCTTCCGCGGCTATGCGCCGGATCTGGGCTATGAGTTTCTGCGCGGCGCCATGGCAAAAAATGACTATCAGGACAAGGGCTGCGACATCCGGGCAGAGGAGATTTTTATCTCAGACGGAGCAAAGTGCGACTCCGGAAATATCCAGGAGATTTTTGCAAGGGACAATAAGATCGCCGTGTGTGATCCCGTGTATCCGGTGTATGTGGACACCAATGTTATGGCGGGCCGCACAGGCACCTATGACCCGA
>CAZZBJ010000104.1:5070-6548 GCA_964652805.1 uncultured Mordavella sp.
TGGAGCGATGTGATCTACATGCCCTGCACAAAGGAGACAAATTTTGCGCCGGAGCTCCCGAAGGAGACACCGGACATTATTTACCTGTGTTTCCCCAACAACCCTACAGGCTCCACCATCACAAAGGCGCAGCTTCAGGAGTGGGTGGACTATGCCAACAAGGTGGGCGCTGTCATCATCTACGATGCGGCCTACGAGGCGTATATCTCCGAGGAGGACGTTCCCCATACTATCTACGAGTGCGAGGGGGCAAGAACCTGTGCCATCGAGCTGCGTAGCTTTTCCAAGAATGCGGGATTTACCGGCGTGCGTCTGGGCGCCGCTATCGTGCCCAAGGACATCCGGTCCGGCGATGTGATGCTTCACTCCCTGTGGGCAAGACGCCACGGCACAAAATACAACGGCGCGCCCTACATCGTACAGAAGGCGGGGGAGGCAGTCTACTCTGAGGCGGGCAAGACCCAGCTGAAGGAGCAGGTGGCCTACTATATGAACAACGCCAAGGTCATCTACCAGGGACTGAAGGATGCGGGCTACAATGTATCAGGCGGCGTCAACGCTCCCTACATCTGGCTGGAGACACCTTCCGGAATGACCTCCTGGCAGTTCTTTGATTATCTTCTGGAGAACGCCGGCGTGGTAGGCACCCCCGGCTCAGGCTTCGGCCCCAGCGGGGAAGGCTACTTCCGGCTGACCGCCTTCGGCTCCTACGAGAATACGGTGGCAGCGATTGAGAGAATAAAGAAGATGTAACTTAATTTGAGACGTAATACTTTTCAAAAGCATTACGTCTCAGACTGTAGACAAAGTCCCCGGTTTACACCGAGGCTTTTCTTATATAGTTATCAACATTTCAAGTATCTTTCCTCTTTTTCACACCAAAAAAATCCCCCCTACGGAAAGCTTGTCAGTAAAGTGTCACAAGAAAAGAATGTTCAGCTACATCAAGAATACGTCCGGATTTGCAAGGGTCGAGAAGTATATTTCCGAAGACCCTGCTGAATTTCTCCAACTATAGAAATAGTTCCGTACAAGGCGTTATTAAACGTATAAAAGCCAAAGGAGCAGAAGTAATAATATATGAACCTTCTCTTCCGGACAACTCAACATTCTTTGGAAGCCTGATAGTTAATAATTTGGATGAGTTTAAAGAAAAAAGCTCTATAATAATTGCTAATAGATATGACAAATGCCTTGATGATGTTCAAGACATGCCTGTTATATCTCCGACCGATTCGGAGGTGGAGCAGATGAGTGAAGCGGAATTCCATGCGGAGAAAATGTATCTTCTGTGCCTTGGAACGGCAAAGACGATGCTTGAAAAGGGCGTCATTTCTGAGGAAGAATTCACGAAAATTGATACAATGCTGCTCGAAAAATACAAGCCAACTTTGTCTACATTATTGTCGGGGAAACCCTTGATATAAGAGGGCACTGAAAAAGTCTGATTCTAAAAAAGGATTGGGCTTTTTTTAGTG
>CAZZBJ010000105.1:0-6495 GCA_964652805.1 uncultured Mordavella sp.
TCCAGAAATAGACACATATGAATTGGACGGGGAGCCAATGTTATCCCTTCCCGGCCTGTCAGATTGCCGTAGAAGGAGGGCTACTCGATGAGGGAGCCGGTCTTTCGCAAAATTCCCATCCGATCCTCGGGGTAGGCCATCCTTACAGGTACATTTCCCCTGCCCATTTACCTTACAAAGAGAGAAGAGATGGAGTGAGAGCGGAGAAATATGGTATAATGACCACGCAATCCACGATTTGAAAAGAAAATGCCGCTGGCGCGTCGTTTTCTTTTCTGCGCCTCACTACATGATGTGCGATGAAAATGTGACCGGACAGCGGCACGGCCTGGGCCTTCTCATCGTTCGGCAGATCGCCCGGGTCCACGGCGGGGACATGGAGATTGGCCACAGCCCTCACAGAAGCTTTGCCGTCAGGGTCTGGCTGCCCATGAAGGATTGATTATTGCGCAGGAGACTTTATCATGGTAAAATACCATTTAAGGCTAAGAGAAAAGAAGGAGGCATACGATCATGGGTATGACAATGACACAGAAAATACTGGCCGCTCATGCAGGGCTGGATCATGTGGAAGCAGGTCAGCTCATTATGGCGGACCTGGACGTAGTCATGGCGAATGATATCACGGGGCCGATGGCAATCCCGGTATTTGAGCAGATGGCTGATAAAGTATATGACAGGGACAAGGTGGTCCTGGTGCCGGATCATTTCACCCCCAACAAGGACATCAAGTCCGCGGAGAATGCGAAAGCTCTGCGGGAATTTGCGAAGGCACAGGAGCTGAGCCACTACTATGAGGTGGGACAGATGGGCATCGAGCATGCCATCCTGCCGGAGAAAGGCATTGTGGTGGCAGGAGAGTGCATCATCGGCGCTGACTCCCACACCTGTACATACGGGGCCCTGGGCGCGTTTTCCACAGGAATGGGAACTACGGACATTGCCACGGGAATGGCCACAGGGCAGATCTGGTTCAAGGTGCCAAGCGCCATCAAGTTTGTGCTGACCGGAAAACCGTCCAAATATGTCAGCGGTAAAGATATCATCATCCACATCATCGGAAAGATCGGCGTGGACGGGGCTCTCTATAAATCCATGGAGTTCACAGGGGACGGCATTGCGAACCTGTCCATGGATGACCGCTTCACCATGGCAAACATGGCCATCGAGGCGGGGGCAAAGAACGGTATCTTCCCTGTGGATGCTCTGGCGGAGTCCTATATCAGGGAGCACTCTGACAAGGAGTATAAGATCTACACAGCGGATGAGGACGCAGTGTACGAGGATGTGGTGGAGATCGACCTTAGTAATGTGCGCCCCACAGTGGCATTTCCTCACCTTCCGGGGAACGCAAAGACCATGGACGAGGTGGAGGCTATGGAGCCTATCAAGATCGACCAGGTGGTCATCGGCTCCTGCACAAACGGACGGATGGAGGACATGCGCAGAGCGGCTGCCGTTTTAAAGGGACACAAGGTGCACCCGGATGTGCGCGTCATGGTTATCCCGGCTACCCAGAAGATCTACAAGCAGTGCATCGACGAAGGTCTTGTTGACATCTTTATTGATGCCGGATGTGCTTTTAATACACCGAGCTGCGGACCCTGCATGGGCGGACACATGGGCGTCCTGGCAGCAGGAGAGAAGTGCGTTTCCACTACAAACCGGAACTTTGTCGGCAGAATGGGACATGTGGATTCCCTCATCTACCTGGCATCGCCGGAGACAGCGGCGGCAAGCGCCATTGCAGGCTACATCGCTAATCCAGAGAAAGCAGGTGAAAACTAATGAAAGCAGAAGGAAGAGTTTTTAAATACGGAGACAACGTGGACACAGACGTGATCATCCCGGCCAGATACCTGAATTCATTTGCCCCTCAAGAGCTGGCAAGCCACGCCATGGCGGACATTGACCCGGAGTTCGTAAATAAGGTACAGCCCGGCGATCTGATCGTGGCAAACAAGAACTTTGGATGTGGTTCCTCCCGGGAGCACGCGCCTCTCTGCCTGAAAACAGCGGGCGTGAGCTGCGTCATTGCGGAGACCTTTGCCAGGATCTTCTACAGGAATGCCATCAACATCGGACTGCCCATCATCGAATGTCCCGAGGCGGCTCAGAACATCGAGGACGGCGATCAGGTGGAAGTGGACTTTGACAGAGGCATGATCTACAACCGGACAAAGGGGACCCAGTTCCAGGGACAGCCCTTCCCGGAGTTCATGCAGAAGATCATCGCTGCCGGCGGTCTTGTGAACTATACAAACAGCAACAAATAATTATAAAAGGAAATCGTTATTGCTATGGAAAAGAAAGGAAGAGCAGTCGCCCTTCTGCCCATTGGAGTTTTCCTTGTGATCTTCCTGGGCTCGGGCGTGCTGACGGGGGATTTTTACTCCATGCCTACCATTGTGGCGTTTCTCATCGCCCTGTGTGTGGCATTTCTGCAGAACAGAACGGTCAGCTTTGATGAGAAGATCCATATCATCGCCCGGGGAGTGGGGGATGACAACATCATCACCATGAGCCTTATTTTCCTCTGTGCCGGCGGATTTTCCGGCGCTGTGACAGCGGCCGGCGGAGTGGAGAGCACGGTAAACTTAGGACTCTCCGTTCTTCCGCCTGGCGTGGCGGTGGCCGGGCTTTTCGTCATCGGATGCTTTATCTCCGTGTCCATGGGCACCTCCATGGGAACCATTGCTGCCCTGGCGCCCATCGCCGTGGGCATCAGCGAGAAGACCGGCTTTGCCATGGCCATCTGCATCGGCGCTGTGGTCTGCGGCGCCATGTTCGGAGACAATCTGTCCATGATTTCGGACACCACCATCGCAGCGGTGAAGACCCAGGGCTGTGAGATGAAGGATAAATTCCGGGAGAACTTTCTCATCGTGCTCCCGGCTGCCATCCTCACAGTGCTCATCTTCCTGTTTGTCACCAAGGACGGCAACGCCATGGTGATGGAGGACCTTTCCTTCAATATATGGAGGGTGGTGCCCTATGTGCTGGTCCTTGTGGGGGCTCTCATAGGGATGAATGTGTTCGTGGTGCTGATCGGCGGCACGATCTTCTCTGTGGTGATAGGAATCGCCACAGGCAGCCTTGCCTGGGATCAGATCTTTCTGGCCATCGGCGGAAACACAGTCATCAACGGACAGGAGATCAGCGGCGTCATCGGCATGTATGACATCACGGTCATCTCCATTATCGTGGCCTGCATCGTGTCTCTTGTGAAAGAGTACGGCGGCATCCATTTCGTCCTCCGGTGGATCCGCAGGAGGATCAAGGGGGAGAAGGGGGCGGAGCTTGGCATCGCAGGACTGGCCCTCCTTGTGGACGCCTGCACGGCTAACAACACGGTGGCCATTGTCATGGCGGGGCCCATCGCAAAGGAGATCTGCGAGGAGTACGGCGTCTCACCCAGGCGGTCCGCCTCCCTGCTGGACATATTTACTTCCGTGGGACAGGGACTGATCCCCTACGGAGCCCAGCTTTTGTCGGCGGCCACGCTGACAGCGCTGACACCCTTTGCCATCCTGCCCTATCTGTATTACCCTATACTGATGGCAGTGAGCGCGGTCCTGTTTATCCTGTTTCGGAGCAGGAAGGAAGCATAGAGCAATCCTTTTCTCAAAAGAGGAAGAGGTAGAAAGGTGAAAAACATGAATTTACAGTACATGAGCACGAGAAACCCGAAGATCACGGCCACGGCCTCCCAGGCGGTCTTAAAAGGGCTGGCGGACGACGGCGGTCTCTTTGTCCCTGAGAGGATCCCGGCTCTCCCGGTGTCCTTAGGTGAGCTGAAGGGGATGACCTATCAGGAGACAGCCTGCGCGGTGATGAAGGAGTTCCTCACAGATTATACGGAGGAGGAGCTGAAAGCCTGCATCGCCAGGGCCTACGACAGCAAGTTTGACACAGAGGAGATCGCCCCCATCGCAAAGGTGGACGACACCTACTATCTGGAGCTGTTCCACGGGCCAACCATCGCCTTCAAGGACATGGCCCTCTCCATCCTGCCACACCTGATGACCACAGCGGCGAAGAAAAACGCAGTGGAGGGCGAGATCGTCATCCTTACCGCCACCTCCGGGGATACGGGAAAAGCCGCCATGGCCGGCTTTGCAGACGTGGAAGGCACCCGCATCATCGTCTTCTATCCCAAGGGCGGCGTGAGCTGCGTGCAGGAGCTGCAGATGGTGACCCAGAAGGGAAACAATGTGGACGTGGTGGCTATCCACGGCAACTTTGACAATGCCCAGAGCGGCGTGAAGGAGCTTTTGGGAAACAGGGAGTTGTCCCGGAAGCTGGCGGAGAAGGGATGCCGGTTCTCCTCGGCCAACTCTATCAATATCGGGCGTCTTGTGCCCCAGATCGTGTACTATGTGTACGCTTACGGCAAGCTCCTGAAAAACGGAGAGATCGAGGAGGGAGAGAAGATCAATATCACTGTCCCCACCGGCAACTTCGGAAACATTCTGGCAGCCTGTTACGCAAAGCATATGGGGCTGCCTGTAGGGAAGCTGATCTGCGCCTCCAATGAGAACAAGGTGCTCTTCGATTTCTTTCAGACAGGGACATACGACAGGAACCGGGAATTCATGCTGACCACCTCACCCTCCATGGACATCCTCATCTCCAGTAATCTGGAGAGACTCATCTACCAGATCTGTGGCCGGGACGGACAGGTGGACGCGGAGCTCATGAGACAGCTTCAGACAGAGGGCAAATACACCATCACAGAGGAGATGCAAGAGCAGCTCTCTGACTTTGCGGCAGGTTATGCCACGGAGGAGGAGACAGCCGAGACCATCAGAGAAATCTATGAAAAGACCGGCTATGTGATGGACACTCACACAGCCGTGGCGGCCCGTGTATGTCAGACCTACAAAGAGGGCAGCGGCGACGGGACGAAATGCCTGGTGGCTTCCACCGCAAGCCCCTACAAGTTCGTAAAGAGCGTTCTTACGGCCATTGGCGGGGAGGCATACAGCCAGAAGGAGGAGCGGGAGCTGCTGCCGGAGCTGGAGCGCATTTCCGGGGTGGAGATGCCAAATGCCATAAAGGAGATCCTGGATGCGAAAGTCCGCCACAGCCGGAAGTGCGGCGCGGACAAGATGCAGGAGACAGTGGAGGAGATTCTGGGCATCAGATAGAAGCTTTTTGCGAAACGCAGGGAAGGACAGACAGATATGAACAGTATGGGAAGTTTTTTTGGTATTGTAGGAATTGGCGCAGGCATCTACTGCATATACGGGTATCTGCTGATGATCAGGAGGCGTCAGATTCCGAAGGGGATCATGCTTCCCAAGGACGAGGACCCGAAGAAGTGCAAAGATGTGGAGGCCTACATTAAGATGACCTCTACCCAGCTCCTTCTGATGGGGATCCTCCTTGTAGTCTACGGCGTGATGGAGCTGATCAACACCTATGTGGCTTCCATTGCCATACCGGTTTTTGCGGCTATTGTGCTCGTTATGGCGGCTCTCGTCTGGTTTGCAGTCCGGACGAAAAAAGCCAACACCACATATTTTTGAAATGTCTGACATCGTGATAATTGTTAAAAAAATGAAGAAACTACGATGCGCACCGGAAGAAGAAACTTCTTCGGAAGAACGTAAAAAATGCAGGATTGAATTTGAAATCCTGCATTTTTTACCGAGAAAAGCGGAATTGTTTTTCTTAAAGAACAGAAAAACAAAAGATTGTGAATAAAAAAATTCATGCCGTTGTTACGCTCTTAACATTTTTGTTGTTGATTTTTTGTACCGTTTCCTGTATAATGTTGGCATATCAGGGTTGTCGCATGACAGGCAGCTATATACTATAGAAAGAAAGAGGTTGAGCGTAACATGTCAAATATTGATTTAACTAAGTACGGTATCACCGGAACAACTGAGATTGTTCACAATCCTTCCTTTGAGATGCTTTTTGAAGAGGAGACAAACCCGAACCTGGAAGGCTTTGACAAAGGCCAGGTCAGCGAGCTGGGTGCAGTCAATGTTATGACTGGGATCTACACAGGCCGTTCTCCTAAAGACAAATATATTGTTATGGACGAGAACTCCAAGGACACTGTATGGTGGACTTCAGACGAGTACAAGAATGACAACCACCCGGCTACACAGGAAGCCTGGGATGCAGTGAAAGAGATCGCAAAGAACGAGCTCTCAGGCAAGAGGCTTTTCGTTGTGGACGCTTTCTGCGGTGCAAACAAAGATACCCGCATGGCTATCCGTTTCATCATGGAAGTGGCATGGCAGGCTCACTTCGTTACCAATATGTTCATCTGCCCCACAGCAGAGGAGCTGGAGAACTTTGAGCCGGACTTCGTAGTTTACAACGCTTCCAAGGCAAAGGTTGAGAACTATGAGGAGCTTGGATTAAGATCAGAGACAGCCATTATGTTCAACATCACAAGCCGCGAGCAGGTCATCGTGAACACATGGTACGGCGGAGAGATGAAGAAGGGTATGTTCTCCATGATGAACTACTATCTGC
>CAZZBJ010000106.1:0-6462 GCA_964652805.1 uncultured Mordavella sp.
AATGCCCGTGGATACAGTGTTTTCAAGGGATAATCAGATTTTGGCTTGATTTTTCAATATAAAAAAGGAGAGCCGAAGCTCTCTCTTTCACACTGATCTTTATGCCATTTATGCCGAAAAATCCTTTCTGCTGTCCTCCACCGCGCAGGAGATGGCCTCGTTGAAGGTGGGATGGGCCCTCATTGCGTAGAGAAGCTGGGTGGAGGTCAGTCCGTTGGCCAGGGCCGTGGCCAGCTCTCCGATCATGTCCGTGGCCCTGGGGCACATGAGCTGGGCCCCCAGCAGCTCGTCGCTGTCCGGGGCGAAGAGCACCTTGATAAAGCCCTCCTCCTCCCCGGAGATGATGGACTGTCCGTTCTCCCGCATCACATACCTGCCGCACCGCACCGGCACCCCCTTTTCCCGGGCCTCCTCCTCCGTGAGCCCCACGGAGGCGATCTCCGGGTCTGTGTAAATGCAGCTGGGGATGATGGAGACCGGGGTGAAAAGTCCGCCGGGCACCATGGAGATGATGACAGAGGGCTTTTTCCCGTTCATCCGCTCCACCACGTAGGCGGCCTGGGCGGAGGCCACATGGGCCAGTTGTATACCCCCTGTCACATCGCCCACCGCATAGACACCGGGGATGTTCGTCCGGAAGAAGTCGTCCACGATGATGCGCCCTCTCTCCAGCTTCACAGGCACATCCGGCGCAAACAGCCCCTCTGTGGCGGGGCTGCGGCCCACGGAGACAAGCACCGTGTCCACAGTCTCTTTATGATTCTTTCCATCGCAAACAAACCGGCACTCGAGACGTCCGCTGTCGCTGTCCTTTCCCTGCTCGATGCGCTCCAGGATACTCTCCTTGCAGATGCGGATGCCTCTGCCTGTCAGGATTCGCTCCAGAGCATCGGAAAACTCCTGGTCCATATTGGGGAGAAGGCGGTCCGATATCTCCACCACCGTCACCTCCGTGCCAAGGGACTGGAAGACCGTGGCCAGTTCCAGACCTATGACGCCGCCTCCTAAGATCAGCATCCGGTCATACCTGTGGGCGTCTGCGGTGAGGAGCTCCTCGCTTGTCATGACGCCGGGCAGATCCATGCCCGGGATGTCCGCCAGGTTGGCCCTGGCCCCCGCAGCCACCAGGATATTCTTTCCCTGGCACACGGAGGTGTTTCCCTCCTCGTCTGTCACGCGCACCATCCGGTCCCGGCAGATCACCGCGCTGCCTCGGATCAGATCCACTCCAAGCCGGCAAAACTCCTCCTCCAGCTCCCGGCGCATGCGGTCCGCCGCCATATCCTTGTAGCCGTAGATCTCCTGCAGGTCAAAGGACACCTGCTCCGCATGCAGCCCGAACCGCCGGCAGCTCTTCATCTCCCTGTACAGAGTGGCCGCGTGGAGAAGGGCCTTGGCCGGGATACACCCCCGGTTGATGCAGGTACCGCCCACAGGCCCCCTGTCCATGAGGGCCACCGACATTCCCATCCTGGCAGCCTTCCTGGCCGCCACGTAGCCGCCCGGGCCTGCGCCCACGATCACAAGATCATATGTATCTCTCATAAGCTTTCCCCCCGATCCATCCCTACTCAATCTGCCAGTCAATGGGCTTCACACCGTGCTCCTCAAGGAACGCGTTGGTCCTGCTGAAGGGCCTGCTGCCAAAGAACCCTCTGAAGGCGGACAGAGGGCTGGGGTGAGGCGCCTCCAGTATGAGGTGCTTCGGATTGTGGAGCATGGCCTTCTTCCTCTGGGCCGGCGCACCCCACAGAATGAACACAATGGGCCGATTCTGTTCGTCCAGAGCCTGAATGGCCGCATCCGTGAACTCCTCCCAGCCAAGCCCCCTGTGGGAGTTGGCCTGGTGAGCCCGGACCGTCAGCACCGTGTTGAGCATCAGCACACCCTGGCGAGCCCATTTTTCCAGACAGCCGTGGTCCGGTATGGCGCAGCCCAAATCATCGTGGAGCTCCTGGTAAATATTTACAAGGGATGGCGGAATGGCCACTCCCTTCCTGACCGAGAAGCACAGGCCATGGGCCTGGCCCACATTGTGGTAGGGATCCTGCCCCAGTATGACTACCTTCACATTCTTTAAGGGCGTCAGATGAAAGGCGTTGAAAATGTCGTCCGAAGGCGGGAAGACCTGGTAAGTCGCATACTCCTTTTTCACCGTCTCGAACAGTTGTCTGTAATAGGGCTTTTTAAACTCTCCCCGGAGAGCCTCCAGCCAGTCATTGGAAATCGCTGCCATGGTTCAATTCTATCTCCTTTTTTCTTTTGTGGTCACATCACAGGCGCACGGGAATTCCCTCGCCTCTTAAGTATTCTTTCACTTCCCGTATCTCCAGCTCCTTGTAGTGGAAAAGAGAGGCAGCCAGGGCCGCGTCCGCACCGCCTGCAGTCAGGGCTTCCTTGAAATGCTCCGGCTTCCCGGCTCCTCCGGAGGCGATGACAGGGATGGACACCGCATCCGCCACCGCCCTTGTCAGCTCCAGGTCATAGCCCGCCTTGGTGCCGTCGCAGTCCATGCTGGTGAGCAGAATCTCCCCGGCCCCCAGCTTCTCCACCTTTGCCGCCCACTCCAGGGCGTCGATACCCACGTCGATCCGGCCGCCGTTTTTGTAGATGTTCCAGCCCGTCCCGTCAGGACGCCTCTTGGCATCGATGGCCACCACCACGCACTGGCTGCCGAACTTGTCCGCCGCCGCACTGATGAACTCCGGCGTCTGGATAGCGGAGGAGTTGATGGAGATCTTATCCGCCCCTTCCCGCAGGAGCGCCCGAAAATCCTCCACCGTGCGGATACCTCCCCCTACCGTAAAGGGGATAAACACGGTCTCCGCCACTCTGCGGACCATGTCCGCCACCGTGGCCCTGGCGTCGGAGGAGGCTGTAATATCCAGGAACACCAGCTCGTCCGCACCGGCCTCGTCGTAGGCCTTTCCAATCTCCACCGGCCCCCCCGCATCCCTGAGATCCACAAAATTCACGCCCTTCACTACCCTTCCGCCGTTCACGTCCAGGCAGGGAATGATCCGTTTTGTATGCATCTTTACGTACCTCCGTCTATAGTTCTACAAAATTCTTCAGCATGAGAAGCCCTGTGGAGCTGCTCTTTTCAGGGTGAAACTGACAGGCAAACACATTGCCCTTCTCCACCGAGGCATGGATCTTTGTGCCGTACCAGGTGACCGCCTTCACGATCTCCTCCTCCTTCGCCTCCAGGTAATAGGAGTGCACGAAATACACAAATGGCTCCTCCGGCACGCCCTTAAACAGCCTCCCATCCCCGGAGAGCTCCAGGGTGTTCCATCCCATGTGAGGGATCTTCAGACCCTCTCCCCCGGGAATCCTGCGGATCTTCCCTTTCAATATGCCAAGCCCCTTCGCGCCAGGGCTCTCCTCGCTCTCCTCAAAGAGGAGCTGCAGCCCCAGGCAGATGCCAAGGAAGGGCGTCCCCTTGTCCACCACCTGGCAGATCACCTCCTCCAGGCCGTACTGGCGCAGCTTCCCCATGGCGTCGCCAAAGGCTCCCACCCCAGGCAGGATCACCTTGTCCGCCGCCAGGATCCGCTCCCGGTCCCTGGTGATCTCCACTTCCTGCCCCAGGCAGCGCATGGCTTTCTCCACACTTTTTATATTTCCTGCATCGTAATCAATAATCGCTATCATCTGTCCTCCCAGTTCCTTTCTGTCTGTGTCGCAGTGTGCATGCAGCTTTAGTCTAGCATATTTTCTATTTCACATCCAGCTCAAACCAGAATTCCACGCCGTTGTCGTAATTTTTCACGCCGTATTCCTGGTGGAAGGAATCCATAATGGCCTTCACAATGGACAGGCCGATGCCGTTGCCCCCGTACTCTCTTGTGTGGGCCTTGTCCACCTTGTAAAATTTCTCCCAGATATAGGGCACGTCCTCCTCCGGGATGGGGGTGCCTGTGTTAAACACAGTAACCCTCACCTTGTCACCAGATGGAATGATCTTCACGTCCACCACCCGGTCTCCGTCCAGATGGTTGAAAGCGTTGCTCACATAGTTTCTCACCACCTGCTCCGCCTTGAACTCATCCGCCCACACATAGACCGGATCTTTCTGCCGAAACTGGACTTTAGCCTCCTTCTGCTGGCTCATGATCTCCATGCTCTGGAGAACGCCCTGAATCAACTCCGTTAAGTCAAACCTCTGGAACTCCACATTTTCATCTCCAAATTCAAGCTGGTTGAGAGTCATGAGATTTTTCACCATCTGGTTCATCTTGGACGCCTCGTCCATAATGACGTCACAGTAGAACTCCCTGCTCTCCGGGTCGTCGCTGACTCCCTCCTTCAGCCCCTCCGCATAACCCTGGATGAGGGCGATGGGAGTTTTCAGCTCGTGGGACACATTTCCCATGAAATCAGTCCGCATCTTCTCGATCTTTTCCTTCTGCTCAATGTCCTGCTGCAGGCGGAAATTGGCGTTCTTCAGCTCGGAGATGATGGTCTCCAGCTTCTCGGACATGGTGTTGAAATTCTCCCCGAGGACGCCGATCTCGCCCCCACCGCCGCGGGTGTACTTGGCGTCAAAGTCCAGATTCGCCATCCTGGCCGACAGGATGGCCAGCTCCCGCAGAGGCTCTGTGAGCCGCCTGGAAAAATACCAGACAAACAGAATGCCTCCCGCAATGACCCCAAACCCTGCGATAATGAGGAAACGGTAAAAGAGGACCATGGTTTCCTGGATGCTCTCCAGTGGGCTGCGGATGAAAATATTGTAGGAGTCTCCCACGGTCCCCCAGAGGGCCAGATAGTCCACCTGCTGGGCGCTGTCGCGGAACTCCACCACCTGGTAATCGTCATTTCTCTCCATGACCTGGCTGTCGATCTTGTTGAAGAGGACGCCGGCCAGCTGCACCAGCAGCATCTGGCTGTCTTGGAGATTGGAAAAACCGCTCTCATTGGAAAAATTCCACACAATATAGTAAAAATTGTACCGCTCCGCCGTGCGGTTGATCTGACTGATCTCGTCCTCCGTCAACTCCCCGTTCTGGGTGATCTGGTCGATCTCATTGTACAGCTCTGTGAAATTGTCCTCCTTTTCCCGTATATAATAGGGCTCCAGACCGGAGCCCACCAGGAGCAGAAGGATGACCAGCATACAGACAATCAGCCCCACGAACACAGCGATCATCTGCCTGCGTATGGAATGTTTCATCTACGCCACCTCAAATTTATAGCCCATGCCCCAGACGGTCTTGATGTAATTTCCCTTGTCCCCCAGCTTGCTGCGCAGCTTCTTCACATGGGTATCAATGGTCCGGGCATCGCCGAAATAATCATAGTTCCACACATTGTTCAGGATCTTCTCCCGAGAGAGCGCCACCCCTTTGTTCTCTATAAAATACGTGAGGAGCTCAAATTCCTTGTAGCTGAGCTCCACCGGCTCACCGTCCAGCTTCACGATGTGGGCCATCTTGTCCAGCTCAATGCCGCCGGCCTCCAGCATCTCCTGGACCTGGGCGTCCCGGGTCCTCCTCAGGATGGCCTCCACCCTCGCCACCAGGATCTTAGGACTGAAGGGCTTTGATATATACTCGTCCACTCCAAGACTGAAGCCCTGGAGCTCGTCTCTCTCCTCTCCCCTGGCCGTCAGCATAATGATAGGTACCCTGGAGGACTGGCGCACTTCCCGGCACACCTGCCATCCGTCCATCTTGTGCATCATAACATCCAGGATCATGAGTGCGATGTCTCTGTTCTCATAAAATATATCCATGGCTTCCATGCCGTCCCCGGCCTCAAGCACCTGAAAGCCCTCTCTCTCCAGGAAATCCCGCACCAGCTTACGCATGCGGCTCTCGTCATCGACCACCAGTATTTTCATCTTATCCATCAAAGCATACCTCCTGCCGCTTACATTTTACACCATTATAGCAGTATTCTATGTTTCTTTTGTGAAATTTTTTCAGAAATATGGTATAATAGCCTTGATAAATTCAAGGAGGAGGACAACCATGAACTGTCCCAAATGTGGAAACGAACTGAGAATAAGCCGAAAGGATCCCAGATTTGGTCTCTGCGATACCTGCCGCAAGAAGTACCGACTGCCGGAGCAGAAGGCACCGCAGGTGCGCGAGGAAGAGGAGGAAGAGCACTATCCGAAATACGCCAACATCCCCCCGAAGACGGTCCGCGAGAAGCGGGAGACAGAGATGCGCCGGGCCTACGACGAGCTTCTGGCTATCGGCAGGGAAGAGCGGGAGGGAAAGAAGGGACTCTTTGGCCGCCGGAAGAAATCAAAATAAAAGCAGACAAAATGAAATCTTTTCAAATTTTCCCTTTTCGATTTTTCCGGAACATGCTATAATAATTTATGCTGTTTATCACTTTTTCAGAGAGGCAGCATTTTTCTGGAGACGTACCGAAGTGGTCGTAACGGGGCTGACTCGAAAACGAATGACCCTTTTGGAAGCTCACCTTTGAAAAACCTTGATTTTA
>CAZZBJ010000107.1:0-6375 GCA_964652805.1 uncultured Mordavella sp.
TCTGGGGATTGGAAGCATCCACCACGTGGAGGAGAAGATCTGCGTACTTTGCCTCCTCCAGGGTGCTCTTAAAGGCCTCGATGAGGTGGTGTGGCAGCTTGCGGATAAAGCCCACCGTGTCTGTCAGGAGCACCTCCTGGCCTCCCGGCAGCTTCAGATTTCTGGTAGTCGGATCCAGGGTGGCAAAGAGCTTGTCCTCCGCCAGGACGCCGGCGCCGGTAAGGTGATTTAAGAGGGTAGACTTCCCTGCGTTGGTGTAGCCCACGATGGCGATCACCGGGATCTTGCTTTTTGCGCGGGACTCTCTTGTGAGCTGCCGGTGTCTCTTTACCTCCTTCAGCTCCTTTGTGAGCTGGGAGATCCGTCCTTTGATAAGGCGGCGGTCCATCTCCAGCTTCTTCTCCCCGGGCCCTCTCGTACCGATGCCCCCGCCCAGCCTGGACAGGGACGCACCAAGACCAGCGAGCTTGGACTGCCTGTATCTGAGCTGGGCCAGTTCCACCTGGATCTTTCCCTCGCTGGTGGAGGCTCTGCCTGCAAAGATGTCCAGGATGAGAAGAGTCCTGTCCATGATCTTCACATCCAGCTCGTCCTTCAGATTGCCAATCTGGGACGGCGACAGCTCGTCGTCGCAGATGATGCCGTCAGCCCGGGTCTCCCAAATAAGGTCCTTCAGCTCCTCTGCCTTTCCCCGTCCAAGATAGGTGGCCGGGTGCATCTGCTCCCTCTTCTGCAGGATACGCCCCACACAGAAGGCTCCCGCGGTACAGGCCAGCTCCTCCAGCTCATTAAGGGACTGTTCCGCATCGTCGCTGTCTGCCAGGCTCACCCCCACCAGGATGACCCGTTCTTTTTTCTCCGCCGTCTCATACATACGCGCAAGACTCCCTATCTGGTCTCAAGAAATTCCGCCTCTTTTGCCGCCTTCTCGTCATCCGGGTAGTCGGCTATGTAGTCCTTAAGCTTGGACCTGGCGCTCTCTATGTCCCCGGACTGCTCGTAGGCTGCGATCTCGTTGAAGCGCATCTCCTGCATCATCTCATCGCTGACATCCTCGGCCTCCATGCCCAGACGGAAATAGTTCAGAGCCTCCGTAGGATTGTCCAGCTGCATGGCGCAGCACCCCATGAGATTGTAGAGCTCTCCGGTCTTGTCTCCCCCGTTGTCCAGCACAGCCTGAAAGGCCTCCAGGGCTCCCTCGTAGTCCTGCTGCTCCCACCTGGCAAGGCCAAGGCCTCTCCACCCCTCCGCATCCTGGCTGTCCTCATCCACAGCCTCCTGGAAGACGGCGGCCGCCTCCTCGTACTTCCCTTCCTCAAGAAGAGCAGTCCCCTCTTCCAGAAGATTGGAACCGCAGCCTGTCATCATCAGGGCGGCCAACAGAACCGCCGCATATTTTCCTGCCTGTCTTTTCATCTTCAAGCTCCCTTCGTCTATACTCTCCCGCATGTTACACCGAATATTTCACAACTCCCGCCGCATTGATAATGGAAATAATCATAACCCCCACATCCGTAAACACAGCCTCACACATAGTGATATAGCCTGCCGCCGCAAGGAGAAGGACGACAAATTTCATAATCAGCGCAAAGTGGATATTCTGGCTCACCACCCGGACCGTCTCCCTGGCAATCTGAACCGCGTCCACCACCTTTGGCAGCTCATCCTTCAGAAGGACGATGTCCGCCGCCTCGATAGCCGCGGCCGATCCGAGGGCGCCCATGGCGATACCCACATCCGCCCCGGCAAGCACCGGGGCATCGTTGATCCCGTCTCCCACACAGGCTACACTCTCCGCCTCATACTGGTACTGCATGAATTCCTCCAGCTGTTCCAACTTATCCTCCGGCATCAGCTCTGTGTAGGCGTAGTCCAGCTGCAGCTCCTTTGCCACCGCATTTCCGGCGGCACGGCTGTCTCCCGTGAACATGACAAGGACCGCGTTGTACTTCTCCCGCAGCATCTTCATAGTCCATCCGGCGTTGTCCCGGATCCTGTCCTCGATGACGATATATCCGGCATACTGCCCCTCCCGGGCCACGTAGATGACTGTCCCGATGGTCTTCACCTGCTCCACCGCAAGTCCCTGCTCCTCCATCATCCGGAGATTTCCAATGTGTACTCTGCTGCCGTTGTAGCTGGCGCTGATCCCATAGCCGGGCAGCTCCTCCACATCCGTCACCCTATCCGGGTCATACTCTCCTCCGCAGGCGCTCATGAGGGACTGGGCGATGGGGTGGTTGGAATAGCTCTCCACGTGAGCCGTGATCTCCAGCAGTTCCTTCTTCGTGAGCCCCTCCGGGCGCACCCGGGTCACGGTAAAGTTCCCTTCTGTCAGTGTACCAGTCTTATCAAAAACAAATGTATCTGCTTTTGCCAATATTTCCAGATAGTTGCCACCCTTTACCACGATCCCCTGGCGGGCCGCCGAAGCGATCCCTCCCAGGAAGGCGATGGACACGGACAGGAGCAGGCCCGTGGGACAGGCGGCGATGAGCACGATCGTCCCCCGGTAGATCCACGTCTCCCAGCTGCTTCCTGTGATAAAGAGAGGCGGATAGACCATGATGAAAAAAGCCACCAGCACGGCCACTGATGTGTAAATCCAGGTGAATTTTCTCACACCCACCTCACTGTCCGCCTTCTGCTGCTGGGCTCCCTCCACCAGCTCCATAATCCGGGACACGGTGGAATCCTTGTAGAGCTTCTTCACTTGGGCCTCCACTACGCCGGTCATGTTGATGCTGCCGCTGTAGATCCGGCTGCCGGGACACGCGCTGTCGGGCATGGCCTCGCCAGTCAGCGCCTTTGTGTCAAGGCTGGTATTTCCGTTCAGGATCACAGCGTCCACCGGCACCCGTTCGCCTGGCTTGATGATGATCACATCCCCCGGCTCCAGCTGGGAGGGCTCCACCTGCACCTCGCCGTCCTTCTCTTTCCTGGTGGCATAGGCGGGGCGTATGTCAATGAATTGTTCCATGGTTCTCCTGGTCCTGTCCACAGACACAGACTCAAGGATACAGCCGATCTGGAACAGGAGCATGGCGGCCACGGCTTCCACATAGTTCCCCACTGCCAGAGCTCCCACCGTGGCGATCACCATGAGCAGATGCTCCTTCTCCAGCTTTTTCCGGACAAGACTGCTGCTGATACTGTAAAGGGAGTGAAACGAGACGACAAGATACACAGCAAGAAACAGGGCAAAGCGCACTTCGTTCTCCAGCATCGCCCGCCCCGACAAAATGACGGCGGCAATAAACAAAGCTGCTCCCGCCGCCAGCATACCTGCCTGTATCTTGATTTCCTTTGCCATCGCTCCTGCCCCTCTTGTTTCCCTTAGACTTTTATTCGCTGATATGCTCCATACCCTGACTGATGATGGTCTGGATATGGCTGTCAGCCAGCGAATAGAAGACGGTCTTTCCCTCTCTCCTGTTCTTCACCAGTTTCATCTGCTTCAGGATCCGAAGCTGATGGGAGATAGCCGACTGGCTCATGCTCAGCACTTCCGCCAGATCGCACACGCACACTTCAGCCTGCAGAAGGGCGCAGAGAATACGGATGCGGGTGGCGTCTCCAAACACTTTGTAGAAATCCGCCATCTCCTGGATCGTCTCCTCTCCAGGCAGCCTGCCGCGCACTTCCCGGATGGTATCTGTATGAGCCGCCACCACATCACAACATTCTGCCTCTGTCTTTTTCATCATCAGTCACCCTTTCTGAAGTCAGCGTTCTGCCGGACTTGTTCATATGAATATCAGTTCATCTGTTAATTATGCCAAAACAAGCCCGGCATTTCAACCTTTTCACAGAAAATCGGGGAAACTTAATACTTTTGTAACACGGTTTTCCCGTACAGGGCCCGGATGGAATTCAGCACACAGAGCATGGCCACTCCCGTGTCCGCAAACACAGCCATCCACATGTTTGCCATGCCCGCAAAGCCAAGGATCATGACAAGGGCCTTCACAGCCAGGGCAAAGACTACGTTCTGCATGGCAATTCGGCCCGTCTTCCTGGCGATGGCAATGGATTCCGGAACCGCCGTCACCTGGGAGGTCATGAAGACCACATCCGCCGCCTCTATGGCCGCGTCGGCGCCGCTTCCCATGGCTGCCCCCACGTCCGCCCCGGCCAGCACCGGTGCGTCGTTGATACCGTCTCCCACAAACATGACCGCCCCGTTCTCCCGGCGCATCTCCTGCAAATGGGTCAGCTTATCCTGAGGCAGGAGTTGGGCATACACCTTGTCGATGCCCGCCTCGTCGGCCACAGCCCGGGCGCTCTCCTGTCCGTCTCCTGTGAACATGGCGGCCACAAGGCCCTGCTTTTTCATCATAGCTATGGCATCTTTCGCCTCCTTTTTCAGGGAGTCTGCAATGACAATGCAACCCGCCAGCTCCCCGTCAAGGGCAAGGAGCACCTCCGTGCCGTACTGGCTGTTCTCGTACCGGTCCATCTTGACGCGGAACATCTCCATGAGGGCCCTGTTCCCGCAGAGGACTTCTCCCCTCTGTGTGACAGCGTGGATCCCCCTTCCGGAAATCTCCTCCACCTTTTCCGGCCGTTCCAGGGTCACGCCCTTCTCTCTGGCGGCATCCACGATGCTGGTCCCGATAGGATGGGTGGATCCCAGCTCGCACCGGGCCGCCATCTCAAGGAGCTCATCCACACTCTCTCTTCCAAAGGAAATGACGCTTTGCACCTGGAATTCCCCTTTGGTGATGGTGCCGGTCTTATCCATCACAACAGCCTTTACATTTTTCAGCGCCTCGATGGCAATGCCGCCCTTAAAGAGGATGCCCTTCTTGGAGCCTGCGCCGATACCGGAGAAGAAAGACAGTGGCACGCTCAGCACAAGGGCACAGGGACAGCTGATGACAAGGAAGGTGATGGCCGTGTAGATCCACTCTCGCCAGTTTCCGGTTATGAGGGACGGTATGATAGCCGTGACCACAGCCGCCAGCACCACGATGGGGGTGTAGATCCTGGCGAATTTCGTGATAAACCGATCCAGCTTGGGCTTGCTGGCGGCGGCGTTTTCCACAGAGTCCAGTATCTTGGTCACCATAGACTCGGAGAGGGGCTTCTCCACCTCCATCTGCAGTACCCCCTGCTCATTGACACAGCCGGACATAAGTCTGGAACCTCTGCGCACGGTCACAGGGACCGGCTCCCCCGTCACCGGGGAGGTGTCGATCCGGCTCTCCCCCTCGGTCACAATGCCGTCCAGAGGGATACGGTCTCCCGGCCGCACAAGGAGAATGTCTCCCACCACTGCATCCTTTGCCGGGATCTCATGCACTTCCCCTCCTTCCAGGCGTCCCACTACCTCGGGCCGCATATCCACGGCCTCCATGATCTGGGAGCGGCTCCTGGCCACGGCCACGTCCTCAAAGAGCTCGCCCACTCTGTAGAACAGCATGACGCCCACTGCCTCCGCAAAGTCGCCGATAGCAAAGGCGGCCAGGGTCGCCACGCTCATGAGGAAGTTCTCGTCAAACACATGGCCCTTTCCCAGGTTCCTGAAAGCAGTCCAGATGATTTCCCAGCCCAGCAGCACGTAGGCAATGACATAGCCCACAGAGGGCCACAGGGGCGCCGCTCCCATATGCTCCGCAATCTCCCCCGCAGCAAAGAGGACTGCTCCCACCGCGATGAGGAGGATTTCCTTTTTGTTCTCCTGGAAAATGCTCTTCTTCTCCGTCTTCCTGGCAGGCTGCATCTCATCCCTGGGAGTGACTGTCACCTGCTCTTCTATGGAGGCGCAGATCTCCCGGAATTTGGGCAGAAGCTCTTCCTGGTGGTTGGCCGCCACCCGGAGCTGCTTTGTGGCAAAAGTGATGGCGGCCATCTCCACGCCCGGCAGCTCCCGGATCTGTCTCTCCATCTTAGCCGCACAGTTGGCGCATCCAAGTCCCTCCAGAATGTAGACCCTCTGCTCTACGCCGGCGGATATATTGTCAAATTCCCGGCCTGTGTGGTGTATCTCCTCATGATGGTGCTCGTGGTCATGTCCGTGCTCATGGTGGTGCTCGTGGTGATGGTGATGCTCGTGGCTGCAGGCCTCATGGTGATGGTGATGCTCGTGGCTGCAGGCTTCATGGTCGTGATGATGCTCGTGGCCGCAGCCGCAGGTCTCATGGTCGTGATGATGCTCATGGCCGCAGGCCTCATGCTCCAGTTCTCTTTTTTCAGCAAGCATAGCAATTCCTCCCTACATAGTTTTTAAATATGAATAATTGTTCATATGTTCATGCTTTGATTTAATCACAGAACCATACACATGTCAATAGGTTGGCTGATAAAATTTTTCCGTAAAAAGTTCCACCGATTTTCTGATTATCTTTTCAAATCTCCGCAAATGTCGGAAAG
>CAZZBJ010000108.1:0-6256 GCA_964652805.1 uncultured Mordavella sp.
GCACTTCACTCGTAATGAAGGGGTCGTCAGTTCGAGTCTGATTTCCGGCTTTTACTATAAGACTTGGTGGAATGCTTAGAAATTAGGCATTCCACCTTTGTTTTAACCAAACTTGTAGTGGGCAAGCTTTTTTGTAACACGTTTGAGAAGCGTCTATCAGATACCGGCGCTCCATCCGACTGCTGTCAGATCGATCTTTGCCGCTTCCTTGGGCACAAATTCAGGCTCCGTGGTCATGATGGTCCTGCCGGAGGCGGACCGGGGGAGTTCATCCACAATCCCGGCCTTTATATTTTCATCGTCCATATCATGTGCTGTTAGAATATATGCGTGCGCTGTCCCTTTTAGAATTTCCATTTAATAGATTTCATCTATGATTTCCGTGCATATTAAGCATTTGATTGACAATGCCTGTTTTGTTAAAATAAAGACATACAAAGTTTTTATCATAAAGGAGAGATGATTATGGAAAGACATCAGATCACCGGACACACAGAGCTGATCGGACTTATGGCCTACCCAATCCGCCATTCTCAATCACCTGCCACCCACAATGCCGCCTACGAAAAGCTGGGCATGGATATTGTCAACCTTGCATTTGAAGTGGACGCAGACGCCCTGGAGGACGCCATCAAAGGCCTCCGGGCTCTGAAAATGCGTGGTTCCAATATCTCCATGCCGAACAAGACTATCGTCCACAAATATCTGGACGAGGTGTCCCCTGCCGCCAAGCTCTGCGGGGCCGTCAACACCATCGTGAACAAGGACGGATACCTGATCGGCCACAACACGGACGGCATCGGCTATGTCCAGTCCCTGAAGGACAACGGCATCGACCCCACAGACAAGAAGGTCACCATCGTGGGATCCGGCGGAGCCGCCACGGCCGTGCAGATTCAGTCCGCCCTGGACGGTGTGGCCGAGATGTCCATCTTTGCCAGAGAGGATACATTCAAGGACAACGCCATCGAGACCGTGAAAAAGATCAATGTGAACACAAACTGCAAAGCCACCTTCTATCCCCTGGAGGACCTGGATCGCTTAAAAGCAGAGATGGCTGACAGCTATCTGTTCACAAACGCCACCGGCATGGGCATGAAGCCGCTGGAGGGCATCACCTACATCCCGGACGCCTCCTTCTTCTATCCGGGTTTGATCGTAACAGATGTGGTGTACTCTCCCCACGAGACAGCCATGCTGAAGATGGCCAAAAAGGCCGGCTGCAAGACAATGAACGGCCAGGGCATGCTGCTCTTTCAGGCCATCGCGGCCATCGAACTGATGCTGGGCCAGAGAGTGGACAGCAAGTACATGAAGGAGAAGCTTGGCATCTCCTACGTCTACACAGACGATGACGAGGACTAGGGGATCAGGCTCCATGGCATCCGCCCCAGGGCAGATTGGCGTTAAGGAGCTGCGTCAGGTCCTGACCTCTGTCTACAACGCGCCGGGCGTATAGACAGCCCGGCATATAGCTGCAATTTTAAGGGCAGGAGCCGGACTTATTCTTTTGTCCGGCTCCTGCCCTGTCTTTTGCATCTGTCACAGCCGCCCAGCCCCTCTAGTGCCTCTCCTCGCTCCACTTCAGGAAGCTGCCTGTCTGGGCATCGATCTCAAATTCATACTCTTTCTGGTTGTAGATGATGTCTCCCTCGTAAATGTAGTATCCGTCGTCAAAGTCCAGCTCCATACAGATATCCGCCTCAGTGGCTCCCGGCACTCTCTCCAGGGCCGCGGCTCTTGCGTCCGCCTCGCTGACCGCCACATTAACTGTTCCCGTCACATTCCCGGTGTCCTCTGCATTTTCGGCGGCTGCACTGTCCTGGCCAGCGGCTGCTGCGCTCTGCCCGGCTGTTCCCTTTGTCTCCACATCCATGCTGAGGATCTCGCCGTTGGCGCCGTTAATATCATAACTGTACTCCTTCTCATCCACGCTGAACTGCACATCATACTGGAGTACTCCGTCATCCCTGTCCTTTTCCACCTTCAGTCTGGATGTGTCGGACTCGCTAACCCCCGCATCCTCGAAGGCAATCCTCTTGGCCTCGTCCTGGCCGATATCCCGGCCGGAGGCTCCGCATCCTGTCGCAATACCTGCCGCCAGTGCCGCGGCCAGAAGCGCTGTTGTCAATCTCTTATATCTTCTCATTTTTTCTTTCCCTCTCCCGGCCCTGCCCGGGCCGGTTCCTTTCCCGATTATTTGATTACAGTGTTCCTTTGTTGTACTTACTATAACCAGAAAAGATTAAAGAAACATTAAAACAAGATAGAATTTTTGATTTTTTCAAAAACTGTAGCGTATTTGAAAAATATCTTGAAAAATATTTTAATTATCCTTACGATCAGATTCCCCGTGATGACGGTATCTGTTACTCCCATCCTCTCCTTCGTCTTCTTCTGTGTCGGTTCCTGTACCTTCCTCTTCTGTCCCGGACTGACCGCTGTCCTCTGCCTGTCCATTTTCGCAATCCTCTTCGGACCGGATCTCATCGTGAGCCACGCCATAGGACTCCAGAAGCTCCTGGATCTGGTGCATGGACATCTCTCTGACCTCCTCCAGGGTCACAGACGGGTCCACATCCTTCAAAGCCAGGTAGGCCCGGTATTTTCCCACAGACATGTCCTCCTGGTGAGCCGCCTCCATCTCGTCCATGCCGCTTAAGTGGCACTGCATGTTCTGGTGATCCTGAGCGCAGGTCTCCACGTAGTCCAGTATCTGGCTGCTCTGCTCATCGCTGTCACCCGCCACCGTGAAGGAGAGAAGGCCGTCCTGGGCCAGGTAGTCCTGCAGTCCGGCGCTGTCCAGAAGCTCCCGAATCCCCTCCTGGTAGGGCAGGAAACGGATATCAAGCCCATCCAGCAGCTCTTCCGCCTCCGCATTATATCCCTCCACGGACACGATCCTGTCAAACCGGTTGATGCCAAGCTCCAGGGATGGATTGATGTCAATGCTGATATAGGCCGTCGGGGTGAAAAAGACATAGCTCCCCCCCGAGGCAAGGGCGACAAGAACAAGGCAGGCTGTCACCGCCACCGCTGCTCTGACAGGAATTCTTGCGATCCTCTTTTTGCTGTACACTCTTTTATTCAGATAGTCCCTTGTGTGTTCCTTCAGCTCTTCATCGGCCCGGACCTGGTCAAAGGCCTCCCTCCATTTTTCACTCAATGTCCATCACCCCTTCCAGCTTCTCTTTTAACAGGTGTCTGGCCCTCGTAAGGAGTGTGTAAATGGTGTTGACCTTTTTCCCCAGAAGACGGCCGATCTCTTCTGCTCTGTACCCCTCATAGTAATAGAGATACACCACATCTTTATATTTCTCCGGCAGGGACAGGACTGCCTCCAACAGCTCGCTGTAGTCCTCTTTCTGATCTTTGGCCCTCTCGAGCAGCTGGTCTAAGGGCACAGTTCTTGTCCGAAAAAAGCTCTTCAGAAGATCCCTGCAGGCGTTCACCGTTACCCTGATGATCCACGCCTTCTCGTGCTCCGGGTTCTCAAAGACCTGCGGGCTGAGGACATATTTCAGAAAGACAGTCTGAAAGATGTCTTCTGTGTCCTCCCTGTTTTTCAAATGTACCATACAGATCCTCTTCACCGTATCCGCATAGAGCTCTATGGCCCTGTTTGCCTCTTCCTCACTGCGCATGCCCCTTCATACCCTCACTTTGCTTTTCAGCCCAGTTACACTCCGCCTGGTGATGTCCGGCCCTGTGTCCTCCCTAGTGTCCGCTCAGATGTCTGCCCTGCCCACTCTCCTGGTGATGAGCGCCAGCCTGGAAACTGTCGGAAGTACTGCCGTTAAACGTGCTTTCTTCTGTCCTATCCTGATAGTGGTCACAGACCCGTGTGCTCTGACTGTCCAGGACGGTACTGTTCTCGGTATCTCCACTGTTCCCGCCGTTTTCGACGCTTCCGTATTCCGCCGCGTCATGCCCGGGTCCTGCCGCAAAGACCGCTGTTCCCCCGATAATTGCCGCCGCTGCCACTGCTCCGATCGCTGCTGTGATTCTCTTCACATCTATCCCTCCATCTTTTTAAATGAAATTGATTTTTACTGTTTCACTATGAATACGATCCAGCACTCCTGTTTCATTCAAAAATCCGGATTTTTTTCTTTTTTATTTACAGGGGAAATCTGCACGTGAAGACACTGCCCTTCCCCTTCTCGCTCTCCACAGCCACCTCACCGCCGTGCTCCCCGGCAATCCATTTTACGATAGAGAGGCCAAGCCCCGAGTGGCCCGCATCATTGCGGGAGGCGTCCGCCCGGTAGAACCGACCCCAGATGCGGGAGAGGTCCTTCTCCTCAATGCCCTGGCCGTCGTCTGCCACGGAGAGAACCGCCATCTTCCCCTCCCGGTGCAGAGACACCTTTGTGGTGCCTCTCTCCCGTCCGTAGGAGATGGAGTTGGAGATCAGGTTCACGAGAAGCCGGATGAAAAAGCTCTCGTCTGCCTCCATCACAATCCCCGGCTCGATGTCCGTCTCAATGGAGATATGTCGCTCCTGCGCAAGAAGCTGCTGCTCTTCCGCCGTTATCTGTGTCAGCTCACTGATGTCCAGCGGCTCCTTCTGGAGCACCTGGCGCCCCTGGTCCGCCCGAGCCAGAAGAAGGAGCTGGGAGATCATGGAGGACATGTCCCTGGCCTTTCTGCGGATTGTCTCCAGCTGTTCCCTCTGCTTCTCAGAGAGGGAGGGATCTGAAAGCAGCTCCTCACTCTGGAGCAGGATCACTGCGGCCGGCGTCCGCAGCTCGTGGGATACGTCCGAGGTAAACTGCCGCTCTCTGGCAAAGACCTCCTCCAACTCTGCCAAAAGCTTGTCAAAGGTATCCGCTAAATGGTAGATCTCATCCCGTCCGTCCGGCAGGTCCACTCTCCTGGATAAGTCCGCCTCCTCCCGAATCTCTTTGACCGTATCTGTGATCCGCCGCACAGGAAGCAGGGCTCTCCTGATGAAACGGTAGGACAGAAGGATCATCACCACTGCCAGGCCGGGCAGGAGGATAAGAGCAAATTGCAGCGTCACAGTAAAGCTGTTCTCCGCTCTTGTGACAGAGGTGATACCCCGGATGTAAACGGAGCCGTAGTCCTGGATACGCTGCTCCAGGTCAAATACATAGAAGGTTTCCTGTCCCTCCCGGACGGTGCGCAGAGTGTCATTTTCAAAATCCGGCTGGCTTCCAAAGCCGGTGGGGACCCGCCCGTACAGAAACGTGCCGTCCAAACTGTACACAGACAGATAGACCCCGTTTTCCATATCATAAAAGTCTGAATCCACCTCCAGCTCCCCATCTTCCTCCTCCAGCTCCTCCACGCTGTCCTGGACCTGCTCCTTTAAATCTGACTGCACAGAGGAGAGGACCTCCTGGGTACTGAGGGAAAAGAGGATGACCAGGGCCGCCACAATGAGGAGGAGCATAAATCCCCCGTACAGGCATGTCAGCTTCAGCTTGATAGACCATCTCTTCATCATTCCGCCCTCAGTACATAGCCGGCTCCCCGGACTGTGTGTATCAGCTTCTTCTCGTGTCCCTCGTCGATCTTCCTCCGCAGATACCGGATATACACGTCGATGACATTGGAGCCTCCCGAGAAATCATAGTTCCATATGTGCTGCTCCAGCTTGTCCCGGGAGAGCACGATCCCCTGGTTCAGCATCATGTATCGCAGAAGTGTGTACTCCTTTCCGGAAAGGCCGATCTCCTTTCCCGCCCGGGTCACTTTGTGGGTGTCCGTGCACAGGGTCAGGTCCCCCACGGTCAGGCAGTTTCCCTCCCCGGCCTGGCCCAGTTTTCGCAGCATGACCCGGATTCTGGCCAGCAGCTCCTCCACCGCAAAGGGCTTCACAAGGTAGTCGTTGGCCCCCGCGTCCAGTCCTGCCACCCGGTCCTCAATGCTGTCCCTGGCAGTCAGAAGGAGCACCGGCAGGGCCTTATCCCTGGCGCGGATCTTCCGGAGCACCGTAAGCCCGTCCATAACCGGCATCATGATGTCCAGCACCACTGCGTCGTACTCCGCCCCCGCCAGATAGTCCAGGGCCTCCTGCCCGTCAAAGCAGGAGTCCACACTGTAGTGCTCCGCCGTCAGCCGGTCGGTCAGTATCCTGTTCAGACTCTTCTCATCCTCCGCTATCAAAATGCGCATGCGTTTCCCTCCATCCGCTCTTTTATCTTTTTATTCTTCTATTCCTTTCCTGCTCTCTCTTCCTTTAACCTTACATGACAAAGGAGGATCCGTCAAGCAGACAGATCTTCAC
>CAZZBJ010000109.1:0-6124 GCA_964652805.1 uncultured Mordavella sp.
TAGAGCGCCGCCCTGTCACGGCGGAGGTCGAGAGTTCGAGTCTCTTCTGGGTCGCTTATGGGATCTTAGCGCAGCTGGGAGGGCATCTGCCTTGCAAGCAGGGGGTCATAGGTTCGGACCCTATAGGTCCCACATATCTCATACATATGAGATATGCCGCAGTGGCGGAACTGGCAGACGCACAGGACTTAAAATCCTGCGGGACTAATCTCCCGTACCGGTTCGATTCCGGTCTGCGGCATTTTAAAGCCCTTGATTTTCAGGGGTTTTTCTATTTTGTGTTGTTTTTCGTGTTGCATAGTTCCTCAAAATGCTCGTTTGCGAGCTTGTTCATTTTCACTCCTCTGTCTTCCATAGCGTGACGGTATACGGCTTTCAGCACGCCATCGTTTCCCCACCCTCCACGCTGCATGATATAAGCGTCTGGTACTCCTATAGCATGAAGGATACTTGCTGAGTAATGTCTGAGGTCATGAAAGCGGAAATCAGGCAATCCAGCTCTTTTTAGGATGGGCTTGAACTGATTTGTAATCTGATCTGGTGTCAGGCGGACAATCCTGCCTGAGTGTCCCTCCAGTTTGTCGCCGACAAAGTCCGGGAATTTTATGTGCCTGTCCCCGGCGTAGGACTTGGGGGTCTTCTCGATCCAGTCCCCGTCTTCCGTGCATACCATGTTCCTGTGTACATGTACCCAGCTCCCATCTACGTCCTCTGCGCGCAGGGCGCATATTTCTCCCCGCCGCATAGGCCCAAAAGCAGCCAGCAGGACGGGCAACTCCATATCAGTACCCTCTACGGTGCCGATCAGTTTCTTGATGTCCTGATCTGACGGAATGTATAGTCCCACCTTTTTCTTTTTGGGGAGGGATGTGTTGAGCGCAAACTCCGGTCGGTATGCCCTCAGAACGGCAGAAATCAGCCCGTGGACGTTCCGAATGGTTTTAGGCGATAAATGTACTGCCTCAAGGTTTATCGCCCTCTGTATGTCCTCCTGCGTGATCCTGTCGATGGGTATAGGCATGAGAGACTGCACATAGTTTTTTCTGGTGCATTTGTAGTCCATGATTGTTCGGGGAGACAGGACATTTTCCCTGGAGTGAATATACTCGTTCATGGCATCCCCGAAGGATATGGAAATTTTGGAGGTGGTTTCCTTATCAGCCGCCCATGATGCAGCCATCTGCTCGCATTTGCGCTTCCCGGCGGGACCTGGTGTAGAACATGTGAATGATCTGTATATGCGCTTCTTTTTGATGCTCCCGTCTTTCTGTGGTATTTCCTCTGTGTGGGAATATACTTGGCAGCGCCACGATCCGGAAGGAAGTTTCTTTGCTGTTGCCATGTCATCATCTCCTTTTTGAGTATAAGAATAACAGCCCGCGGGGAACGTGCGTTCCGCTTGCATTGGCTGTCCGAAGATGATACAATATTCTTGCATTTGAGAGTATCTCTTCGGAGATATGCATGTAAAGCCGTTCGGTATTGCGAGTACCGGGCGGTTGACTTTTAAAGCATATTTGCTATAATATACTTAACAAGACAACTGGGATGGATGGGTGCACTCCATCCGTTCCGGGCAATAATCTAAGTAACTGAAATAGTCGTCCTAAACTTTGCCAGGAGCGGGACGGCTATTTCTTATGTCTATCATTAAAACTTTTTACAAGAGTGATGATTGCCACAATCATTAGTACAAATGTAAATAAGTTATCGTATGTAACGTACATAAGCACCACTCCTTCCGCAAGACTCCGGAACGAATGGAAAGCTGTCCCTCCCAGTTGCCTGGGTAAATATATTATTCTGTTGTAAGTTGCCCCGGCGGCTCTGGTGTTGAAGCACCGGGGCGGGTTTATATTAGTTGTTTTGATGCTTCATTTTCTGACTAATACGATATTGTTCAGCATCAGGTATATCGACAAATTCTACGGTTTTATCAAAATTCTTTCTAACAACATCCTTTATTTCATCCAACGTAACATTAAAGAATTCCCGTCTTGTATTAACCATGTTGAGCTTTCTGTCTTCAAATGCCTTATGTAATGCTGCTTCAAGAGCAGGTGCATCATCAGAAAATATCATTGCGTGTACATCAAAATTGAATGGTACGGATGCATCCCCAAGTTCATCAATACGATCTTGTGGATCGAGTCGTCGAGTCATACCTATTTTGTATACATTTTCTCCAAAAGCGCCAATATTTGAAATGATGTAAACGTATCCAGCTCGTTGATTGGCTTCTCTATAATCAATGTCTTTTATAGCTTTATCGATATCTCGGAGCTGAGCTTCAAGTTCGGATTTCTTTTTAAGAAGGTTCGCATCATTTGGAGCAGTTTTTAATTGATTTAAGAGTTTTTCGTATGCAGTCTGATAATGAGTTTGCTCCTTTTCAACTTTCTTTCGTTGAGCCTCTATTTCTTTCTGAAGACGAGCAGCCTCACGCATTTCGGCTCGTGCAGCTTTCTGCGCTTCCTTTTCTTCTTGTTTTTTCTGTTGATATTCAAAAGCCAGTCGGAGCTCTTTTACTTTTAACTCCAAATAGGCAGGAGTTATAGAAATGTTCATAATTGTACCAAGCTTTGAAATAGTTTCAGCAGATTTATAAATTTTGTTTAACGAAGCATCAAAATTAGTGTATTTTACCTTTGCTACAAGTTCATCACATTCAGTATTAAAAGCACGTAGTAATAGTTTCTGAGTATCTGAAACCATTTTTCTACCCTTAGAAGCGCTTCCGTTTACTTGCCAATTGGTATTACCTAGAACCGCAGTTTTATTCTTGATCAGAGCCTTTTGCTGAGCACGTATTTTTGCAAGTTTTTCTTTATAATCAAGTGCATTGGCAAAATCAAACTGAGGTTTATATAAACCAAACTCTTGAACTAGGATGTCGTCATCTAAAGTAATTAATTGAGACTTTTTTTGATCAATTTCTGCATTTAACTTGGTAATGGTTGCCTGTTTTTCAAAAATAGTTTGGGTTAGTCCAGAAAGGTTATTCTGACACTCACTAATAGAATTCTCTAATTCTCTTACTTTGTTTTGTAGAGAAAACGCGCTTTGCACTTCGGGTGTCATGAGAGACTGCAAATCATCGTACTTTTGCTGTAAAGCTTCTAATTCCGATTTGTACTGCTTTCCTTTAAAAATGTCACCAAATCCCATATTTTCCTTCTTTCTTTTCCTTTGTTATGAGAAGCTGCCTATATTATCTTACCAACCTGCAGGTTGGGGATAAACATTATATAATAGTCATCAACCGTGGTGCATGCCCCGTATTTGTCGCGGTAGCAGTCTATGCAATCTTGGAGATATTCGTCTGTCACTTCCAAATATTCTGCCAGGTCATAGCGGTCATGGCATCCGTGCTCATAGGCCTTGATCAGACTCCGCAGCCCGATCAGCTTGTTATATCCCCACAGACGGGCCTGCCGTTCCTGTTTGCGATTGCTGATGTCAGTCATGTCTAGGATATTCCCCACAGTAGTGTAGTGGTGCCCTATCTCTTCAGCCAGGACACATTTCTTTTCTGATGCGGACATTCCCTTTCTTAGATAGATGTTTTTCCCTTTTATGCGTCCATCATATGTCCGAAATGGACGTTCTTTTATTGTAAGACCTTCGGCGTCGGCATCGTCTAATAAAGCTTCGAAATCCATTGTCAACACCTCCAGTATAAACTTAATAAATAAGCTGTCCTATAAAAAGGACCTAATCCAGCATGTCCTCATCCGCTTGGCGTTCTTCGTCTGTGAAATCACCGCGGGAATGATGGGCGGCATTGATGAGCAATTCACTATCCATTTGCTGAACAGATAAAAGACCTTTTGAATACTGAATAGTCTTGTCTTTGTTTTTATCTGAAAGTTGTTTATAGACTTCTAATAGTTCCTTTTCTTTGCCATGATGTCTTTCTATATTATCAGCAAATTTTCTATATATTTCATCAGATGCCTCATGTCCAGAAAGGTGAGAGTCTATTTCTTCCCATCCCATTAAATAGGCGGGGGATACATTTCCTAATTTAGCTGTCGCTTCAATCTTATCAGACGGGATATTGGTTATTATATCGTTTTCATATTTATATAAGGTTTGTTTAGATACGTTGATTTTATCAGCAAATTCGACCTGGCTCATGCCGGTTTTTTCTCGAACTTTTTTTATACGTTCACCCACTGTCATGAATGAGCCTCCTTTCTATTTGAAGTAACTTAAGCATAGCACAAAAATGTTATAAAATCAATAAAAAATATCTTGACAAGTTACAAAAATGTGATATACTATGAGTAACTTAAAAAGATACGGAGGTGTAAAATTGATTAAAACAAATGAGCTCAAAGGCATCATAGTTAAAAATGGACTTACTCAGTCTGATGTGGCCAATCTTATTGGCATTACTCCCAAAACATTTTATGAAAAAATGAAAATAGGTGTATTTGGGAGCGATGAAATTCAGATAATGATTGAAAAATTGCACATCGATGATCCTATGTCCATTTTTTTTGCTGATGAGTAACTTAGTAAGATACCAAAAAAGAGTATAGACGCAGGAGAAGGAGAAAGCGATGACAAACAAAGAATACAGAGAAATGTTAATCAGCGGTATCTTGGATTATCAGACAAAAGGACAGTTCACAAGAGAAGAACTGGAGAAGAAACCGATAAGGACACTGGAGATTATTTATGACAATGTAGAGTAGGTAGTCCGATAGAAATCAGCAAATCATAAATAAATGTGATGTCCTATAAAAAGGACAAGGAGGTGAGGTAGATGCCAAAAGTAAATCTAGGGACACAAGCGTTAGATGAGCGGTACAGACGCACGATGGCACATTTGGCCGTTGACACCCCGACCAAGAAGCTGTGTAAGGTACTCGGCATCAGCGAGAGCTGCTGGTACGCAAGAAAAAGGAAGCCGGAGGATGCAACACTCCGGGAACTGCGCATCTTGCGCCGGACAGGACGCATCACGGACGAGCAGATACTTGATTTTATCAGGGAGGGGCCAGACAAATGAGAAAGGGAAAGATTAAGCGGCACCGCCGCAGGGCCCGGCGGAGAGAAGCGCTCTATAGCTTGGCCGTGGATGCATGGTATGTATTTCTTGGCCTGATACCGGTCTGGGGCCCGATCGTATTTGCAATACTCTCTGGCGGCCTGATCTGGCTGCTGGGATGGTAGAGGAGGTGAGAAAGTGAAGGAAGTTGCGACTGTTATCCCGGATGATGAATTCCAGAAGTTCCTGGCGGAATTGCAGGAAGAAGTCCATATCTGGAAAGAGGAAGAAGGTCTTGGGTATATATCCATACTGTGTCAGCTTGCGAAAATGCTCTCGCTTACGGCAGGATGTGAGCAGGAGCTTACGTTCACAGCCGGGCAGATAAAACAGGTCTTAGACCTGGCAAAATAAAAATGCGCCCTTAAATGAGGCTGCAACCTCGGGCGCACTAATAATAACTCAACTTTATTTTAACAGATTCCGGAGGAAATGCAAATGGATATGAATAACAAAATCTATTTTGAGGAACATACGGGCAGATGATTTTAAAGGAGGCATATGAGAATGGAACACATACCCGGATACGATGCATGGAAGACTACGCCGCCGGACGAGCCTAAACCAGTTGAATATTGCAGCTGTTGCGGCCATGAATTGTACGAGGGCGATGTTGTTTACAGAATTGACGGTGGGATATGTGAGAACTGTCTGAACGATGGATACAGAGAATTTGTGGAGGAAAAAGAATGAATATATATGAAGAACTGCGGGCGGTGAACGTCAACGGGCACACCGAAAAAAAGAACGGCCTGACTTATCTGTCATGGGCGTGGGCGTGGGATGAAGTGATGCGCAGGTATCCCGGAGCAGAGTACGAGATCAAGGAATTTGACGGAAAGCCGTACCTGTACGATAAGACACTTGGCTATCTGGTCATGACATCAATGACGATAGACGGTATCACCCGGACAATGTGGCTGCCGGTCATGGATGGAGCAAACAAAGCGATGAGAGACGAGCCGTATACGTATCAGGTCAAGGAATATAAAAACAGGCAATGGACGGGAGGATATGTCGATAAAACGGTAGAGCCAGCCACGATGTTTGACATCAATACGGCGA
>CAZZBJ010000110.1:0-6115 GCA_964652805.1 uncultured Mordavella sp.
GCAGGAACTGCTCTGCAAAGTGTTACTGCAGCGGCGGCTGCATGGCCAAAGCCTACAATTTCCTCGGCACCCTGCACGAGGTATACGATATCGGATGCGAGATGCAGCGCAAGAGAGTGGAGTGCGCCATCATGATGAAGGCGGCTCTGGCGGATGCTTCCGACGAGGCGTAAGATGTAATATAAAGAAAAGAGGATACAGACATGAACAAGAAAAAAGGCATACTGAGTCTGATACTGACAGCCGTACTGATCATACTTCTCGCCTACACCTGTATTGTGCGCTTTGGCCCCACAGGCACGGGTGCTTCCAGAAATATCAAGCTGGGCCTGGACCTGGCCGGCGGTGTCAGTATTACTTACCAGGTAAAGGATGAAAATCCTACGGATGAGCAGATGAGCGACACCATCTACAAGCTCCAGAGACGTGTGGAGCAGTATAGCACAGAGGCCACTGTGTACCAGGAGGGAGACGACCGGATCAGCATCGAGATCCCCGGTGTGACAGACGCCAACACCATCCTGGAGGAGCTGGGCCAGCCGGGAGCTCTGGAGTTCCAGACGTCTGACGGTGAGACAGTCCTCACCGGATCGGATGTGGAGACAGCCTCCGTCAGGTCCGGACAGGACGACTTGGGTAATACGGAGTATACCGTTGAGCTGGACCTGACAGACGAGGGCGCTCAGAAGTTTGCGGAGGCTACAGAGGCCAACGTGGGAAACCAGATCTCCATCATCTATGACGGTGAGACCATCAGCAGCCCGGTGGTTAACGAGGCCATCACAGGCGGACAGGCCTACATCACAGGAGACTTTACATACGAGGAGGCGGAGAACCTGGCCTCCACCCTCCGCATCGGCGGCCTGCAGCTGGAGCTTGAGGAGCTCCGCTCCAACGTGGTGGGAGCCCAGCTTGGCGAGCAGGCAGTCACCACCAGCGTGCAGGCCGGAGTTGTGGGCCTGGCCCTCGTGTTCCTCTTCATGTGCTTTGTGTATCTGCTTCCGGGACTTGCATCCAGCATGGCCCTGCTGATCTACACAGGCATCGTGCTGGTGATCCTGAACGCCTTTGACGTCACTTTGACCCTGCCTGGTATAGCGGGTATCATTCTGAGTATCGGTATGGCGGTGGACGCCAACGTCATCATCTTTGCCCGCGTGAAGGAGGAGATGTCAAAGGGCAAGAGCGTGCGGAACTCTCTGAAGGCCGGCTTCCACAAGGCCATGTCCGCCATCGTGGACGGCAATGTGACCACCCTGATCGCAGCGGCTGTGCTCTGGTTCAGGGGCAGCGGAAGTGTGAAGGGATTTGCCCAGACGCTGGCCATCGGTATCATCGTATCCATGTTCACGGCCCTTGTCATCACCCGCATGATCGTGTACGCATTCTACGCAGTGGGCATCCGAAACGAAAAGCTGTACTACCGGCCGAGAAAGCCAAGAGAGCCTATCCATTTCGTGGGAAGGAGAGCTGTTTTCTTTGCTATTTCCCTGCTCCTCATCGTGGCAGGATTTGGCGTTGCCGGCTACAATGCGGCCAGAGGAAACGGCGTTATGAACTACGGCCTGGAATTCCAGGGAGGAACCTCTACCAATGTGACCTTTAACGAGGATTACACTATCGATGAGATTGACGCCCAGATCATCCCCGTGGTGGAGGAGGCTACAGGAGACAACAATGTCCAGGCTCAGAAGGTGGAGGGAAGCAACCAGATCATCTTCAAGACCTCCACTCTTGACATTGACACCCGTGAGGCTCTGAATCAGGCTCTGGTGGACAACTTCCAGGTGGACGAGTCGCTGATCACCTATGAGAATATCAGTTCCACGGTCAGCAGCGAGATGAAGACGGACGCCATCGTGGCGGTTATCATCGCCACAGTGCTCATGCTCCTCTACATCTGGTTCCGGTTCAAGGACATTCGTTTTGCCACAAGCGCGGTTCTGGCTCTGCTCCACGACGTGCTGATCGTAGCTCTGTTCTACGCAGTGGCCAGGATTTCCGTGGGCAATACATTTATCGCATGTATCCTGACCATCTTCGGATACTCCATCAACGCCACCATCGTTATCTTCGACCGTATCCGCGAGGAGTTGAAGCTGGCGCCCAGGGACGAGGATCTGACATACATTGTAAACAAGAGTATTACACAGACGCTGACGAGAAGTATCTATACCTCTCTCACAACCTTTATCACCATTGCGGTACTCTTTGTCATGGGCGTAAGCTCCATCCGGGAGTTCGCCCTGCCGCTGATGGTGGGCGTTGTATGCGGCGCTTACTCTTCTGTATGTATCACGGGTTCGCTTTGGTACGTCATGAAGACAAAGTTTGGCGGAAAGAAGAAAGAGGCGGAGAAATCCGGAAAGAAGAAAAAATAGGTAAGAGAAGATACAGCATGGGGTGTGCGGGCGACTGCACGCCCCTTTTTCTACCGTTCTTCCTGTCGGTCCCCTGGCGGCCGCGGGCGGGATGAGGAGAACAATTGGAGGACAGAAGAGGATGAAAGAACGCTGGGTTTTGTTGAGAAAAGGGGCGGATTTCGCCGGGATCGGGGAGAGGTTTCACATCAGTCCCCGTCTGGCCTGCCTGATCCGCAACAGAGAGATCATAGGGGACAAAAATATCGAGAGCTATCTCTACGGCACCATCGCCGACCTGGAGGATGGCATGCTGATGCGGGACATGGACCGGGCGGTGGAGATCCTGATGGAGAAGGTGCGGGAGGGAGCCTCTATCCGCATCATCGGTGACTACGACATTGACGGCATCTGCGCTACCTACATCCTGCTGGAGGGACTGAAGGGTCTGGGGGCTGTGGTGGACACGGACATTCCGGACCGGATTGCGGACGGGTACGGCTTGAGCAGGCACCTCATCGACCGGGCCTTTGATGCGGGGACCGACACCATTGTGACCTGTGACAACGGCATTGCGGCCGCGGAGGAGATTGCCTGTGCGCACAAGCTGGGAATGACTGTGATTGTGACAGACCACCACGAAGTGCCCTTTGACGAGGAGGAGGGGGAGAAGCGGTATCACCTGCCCCCGGCGGCAGCGGTAGTGGACCCGAAGCGGGCGGACTGTCCCTATCCATTCAAGGGGCTGTGCGGCGCCGCCGTGGCCTACAAGCTGATGGAGGCTCTCTACGAGGCTATGGGGAAGGACTCTGCGGACATAGATTATCTGATGGAGGAGGTGGCCTTCGCTACAGTGGGGGATGTCATGGACCTGACAGGGGAGAACCGGATCTTTGTCCGTCAGGGTCTGGAGATGCTCCGGTCCACCTCCAACCTGGGGCTGCGCTCCCTCATAGAGTGTACGGGCATTGATAGGAAGACTGTGAGCACCTATCATATCGGCTTTGTCCTTGGCCCCTGTCTCAATGCCAGCGGCAGGCTGGACACGGCCAAGCGGGCTCTGGCCCTCCTTGACGCCGACTCAAAGAAGGAGGCTGATCTGCTGGCAGGGGATCTGAAGGCCCTCAATGACAACCGGAAGGAGATGACGGAGGAGGCGGTGCAAAAGGCCGTGGATCAGGTGGAGCACACTGCTGCCGGACAGCAGAAGGTGCTGGTGCTCTATCTGCCGGACTGCCATGAAAGCCTGGCTGGGATCGTGGCGGGGCGGGTGCGGGAGAAATACTGCCGTCCTGTCTTTGTCATCACAGACAGCGGCGACGGGGAGCTGGCCAAGGGTTCCGGCCGGTCCATCGAGGCATACCACATGTACGAGGAGCTGAACAAGTGCAGGGGCCTGTTCGTGAAGTTCGGGGGCCACAGGCTGGCCGCCGGGCTGACCCTGGAGAAGAAAAATATCGAGAAGTTCCGCCAGGACATCAACGCAGTGTGCACGCTGACCGAGACGGATATGACGGAGAAGGTGTCCATCGACATGCAGATGCCCTTCTCCTGCGTAACAGAGGAGCTGCTGGAGGAGCTAAAGCTTTTGGAGCCCTTTGGTAAAGGCAACACAAAGCCTGTGTTCGCCCAAAGGAATGTATCCATTGTCTCCTGCAGGCTGATAGGGAAAAACAGAAATATGCTGAGACTGAGACTGCGGGACGGGTCCGGCACGGATATGGATGCGGTGTACTTCGGGGATGCCCGGGGCTTTCTGGACCAGGTGGAAGAACGATACGGCTTTGCGGTGCGGGAAAGTTTTTTTGAGGGGGAATACCGGCGGATCCGTCTCTTGGTTGCCTACTATCCGGGCGTAAATGAATATATGGGACAGAGGAGTATGCAGATCGTTGTCACCCACTACCAGATTGTCTGATAATAGACGCGGGAAGCGGAAATTGGACTGATAATATATTGACAGTCCCCGGAAAATGTGCATAATAATATAAAACCGACTGTAGTTCAGACTAATGACAGACTATAATAGGAGGTATTGGTATGGGTCTTGGGCCAAGTATAAAGATGACAACGCTGCATCACTATAACTGTCCGGTGACAAAGGCGTTGAGTGCGGATGAGGAGATCGAATTTCTCGGTATTATCGTGGACGGAGTGTCAGAGGTCTGCGACGACAAGATTTATTCTGCCGTGCGGACAGGTTTTATGGCGGAGGGCATGCGCGCGGACGGGGCCATTGTCGCCATTGACGGGTGGGGGAATCATCATGTTGATTTTGTGAATGTGATCGAGTAGCTGGGGCAGAAGGGGATCCCCTCGGTTGGTCTGAGCTATATCGGCCAGCAGAGCCGGATTGTCTGCACAAATGAGTATGTGGACACGGTCATTGATTTTAACAAATGCGCTTCCGGGTATGAGTCCTGCGTGGCGGGACAGAACAACCTGGCGGACTATGACGCCTGCAAGGCAGTCGCTCTCCTTAAAAACAAGATGAAAAAGAGCGGAAGACCCGCCGCGGAGGGAACGCCGCAGAAGCCGTACTCCCTGCGCAGGCTGACGAGAAAGACCATACCCGTGCAGGAGCTTCGGGGACAGGACTTCTCTGGAGAGAGGCGTGCTGACGATACGCAGGGGCATAGAAGACAACATTGCCGCTTCACAGCCCAGGATCAAAAAGATTACCGTCAGCATCGTACAGCCGGGAGAGCATGGTTTGACATTCCGTCATCAGAGCTGATGGTTACCCATGGAGGCTTTGACAACTCCGATATCAATAAGGATGTTAATGCCATGTTCCCGATCGACCGTCTGCATGAGCTGGCAGACGAGGGATTCATCGGATCTCTTCCCAAGGAGACATACACATTCATGGGTGGTGGCGGAAATGTGGAGAAATTCAGAAATGAGACAGGACCGGAAATTGCCCGCAAGCTGAAGGAGCAGGGAGTGGATATCGTTCTGTGCACAGGCGGCTGCGGAACCTGCCACAGGTCCGCGACGATCGTTACACGCTGCTGTGAGGAGGCAGGCATGAGCTGCTGCGTCATCGCCGCTCTTCCGCCGATCGCACGTCAGCAGGGCGCTCCGCGTATCACGGCTTCTCATGTGCCGATCGGATCCAACGCAGGCGAGCCGAACAATAAAGAGATGCAGACAGCTATTATTAAAGAGTCTCTTGAGTGGGTTCGCGACTGCCCGAGCTTTAACCAGACAAAGGTTCTTCCTTACGAGTACAGACATAACGTATAATCTTATCAGCAGACTGACAGAGGGTATCCCCGGGGCCTTGACCGACCGGAGGGATACCCTCTGTTTTTTGAGATACTGAAATAAGAGAAACTGGATTCCGTCTATTCCGCAGTGCCTGCCGTGCCCTCCAGAACGCCGCTGATGAACATGCGGAACATGGAGACGCCGTAGGAGGCGAGGGGATACTGTCCCTCACACAGACACCAGTCGTAGAGGATCGCCTGCTCCTGCAGGGCGTAGAATTTGACGAGCTCACGGGTCGTCCTCTTTGAAGTGAACGCGCCTGTCTGCTGGCCATGGGAGATGATCTCTGTCAGCGTGACGAAGTACTCTCTGCGCTCATCCAGAAGGTATTTAGCCCCGTTTTTTGTCACCTGAGTAGAGAAAACAAGAGAAAGGATATCACAGGGCTTTACGGAAAATACATTTAACTATGAAAATAGCGTATTTTCAACATCTGACAGTGCTTCTGAGATATATTAGCATTAGGTAATTAGTAATGTTTG
>CAZZBJ010000111.1:0-4748 GCA_964652805.1 uncultured Mordavella sp.
GCCAGGACTGCGAAGGTCTCCTCCCCCTCGCCCTTCATAATCCCCGTCACCTGGGGAAGCTGCTCCAGCAGCCGTACCGGGTCGTAGGACACCTCCGGTCCTCCCAGCCAGATCTCCGTATCCGGCAGCACCTTCCCAAGCTCCGGCAGAAGGGAGCGGATTATCTGAATATTCCAGATGTAGCAGGAAAAACAGAGAAAGTCCGGTCTTCTTTTATAAATGTCTTCCAGGATGCGGTCCGGATGCTGGTTGATGGTATACTCGCCGATCTCGATCTCCACAGCGCCGGCACCAGAGCCGGCGGCAGGGTTGGCAGGGCCTTTGCTCTGCCGCAGCCTCGCCTGCGCATAGGCCTTCAGGCTATACACAGCCAGGTTGGAGTGAATGTATTTTGCATTGACTGCTGCTAACAATATCTTTTTCATCATGCCTGTTATTTTACTATATCCCGGCAGGTTTTACAATAAATCCACGCTTGCGTTTCCCGCATCCATTGACATTTTTACAAAAACAGGGTAAAATATAGACTCGTGCAGCCGGGGCGGTAGCGGTGCCTTGTACCTGCAGTCCGCTATAGCAGGGGTGATATTGCGCGGAGGGCGAAAGCTGGCAGAGCCGCCCTTGGTAAGTGACGTTGATATCCGGGTCTCACGCGACGGAAATCCGTGAACCGTGTCAGGTCGGGAACGAAGCAGCACTAAGCGGAACCTTCCGGGTGCCGTGAGGGCGCCTGGATTGAGTACACTGCCAAGGTAACGTCTGTTGGCCTGGTTCGAAGCGCAATGCACGAAAAAAAGACAGAATATAAAAGAAAAAGAAAGCAGCGTCTGATCTGTCGTGGTTCAATGGTGGCAGATCAGACGCCGCTCTTTTTTTCTTTCTTCTTTCTCTCTCTCAGCTCCCGGAAGAACCGCTTCAGAAGGGAGCTGCACTCCTCTTCCAGCACACCGGACGTGATCTGAGTCTGATGGTTGAACCTGTCCATCTGAAGCAGGTTCAGAAGGGAGCCGGCGCAGCCCGCCTTGGGGTTCATGCACCCGATTACCGCCCGGTCCATCCGGGACTGGACAATCGCGCCTGCGCACATCTGGCAGGGCTCCAGCGTCACGTACATGGTGCACCCCTCCAGCCGCCAGTCTCCCATCTTCCGACTGGCCTTGCGGATGGCCGTAATCTCCGCGTGGGCCAGAGGATTTTTGTCCGTGTTCCTCCGGTTGTAGCCCCGGCTGATGATTTTCCCCTCGTATACGATCACGCAGCCGATCGGCGTCTCATCCAGCGCATACGCCTTCTTTGCCTGTTTAATTGCCTCTTTCATATATTTTTCATCTGTACTTTGCACATTTACACACCACTTATCCAATCCGGTTGGCACAAGCGATTCGCCTGGATGCCGAAAAATACCTGTTCTTCCTTTATCAAAGAATTGCCTTCAGCTCCTGGTAAAGTCTCTTGGCATAGCTGTCTGTCATGCCGCAGATAAAATCCGTGACAAGGAGAAGCCGCAGATACAGCTTTTCTGTGTCGCTCTTTCCTCTTGCATGATAATGGTAGGCGTCCTTGTAGTTGTCGGAAATAAAATACACAAGCCTCCTGTCAATGGAGTTTAAGGCACTGTCGTCCTCGTCGTAGTGGATGACCGCCCTCACGAAGCTGTCCATGAGGCAGTCCAGTATGCCCGCCTCCACAAGCTCCATAAGATAGATCTGCCTTGTGGAGAACACTCTCCTCATGGCCACGTCTCCCAGCAGCTCCATCAGCTCCTCCGCAAACGTGTGGGAAAACAGGTCCGCAGGGTAGCTTCCCTCCATGATCGCCCCGTAGTTGGAAGTAAATCCGAACGTGGCGCAGGAGATGAGGAAGCCCTGCACCCGGATCATCCAGTTCTTGACCGCGTACTCCTCCGGATGGTCCACTCCCTTCTCCACCCCCCGCCGGTACAGCTCCTCCAGCTTTCCCGCCGGGTCAAAGACGACTTTATTGTTGTTGTGAATACGGTTCAATTGCTTCAGCTCCTCCATCAGCACATGGTAGGAGATAAATCCCTTGACAAAGGCGTCCTCTATATCCGCTGTCTTGTAGGCGATATCGTCTGCCGCCTCCAGGATAAAGGTCAGCGGGTGCCGCCGCCCGTTTGTACCGGTCTCCCTCTCAATCCTGTGAAACAGCCCCTCATCCGCCAGATAGTAGCCGATTTTTTTCTTCTTGATATCACCGCAGTCCGCATCGGTTTCCAGAGAGGAGACCGGATACTTCACGATGGTATTCAGCAGGGCGTAGGTCAGGTTCATCCCATTCTCGTCCACAAGAAAATGGAGCTTTGTCACAAGTCGGAAGGCCTGGGCGTTTCCCTCAAAATGATAGAAATCCTGCTTCATCTGCTCTGTCAGCACCTGGTCCACCGGCTCTCCTCTGAAGGTCAGCCGGGAAAGATTTCTCTCAAACCACTCCCGTATGGCCACCTCCCCGAAATGGCCAAAAGGCGGATTGCCAATGTCGTGAATCAGCCCGGCACACTGCAGGATACTGCAGATGTCTTCCTTCATCTGTGGGGTGAAGGACGAATCCTTCTTATATGTAAGGATATTTTCGCCGATATTCTGCCCCAGCGACTTGGCCAGGGAGGATACCTCCAGGGAATGGGTCAGCCGGGTCCTGATAAAATCACTCTTGTCCAACGGGAACACCTGGGTCTTGTCCTGCAATCTCCTGAAAGAGGCGCTTCCGATGATCCGGTGATAATCTTTTTCAAATTCGCTGCGCAAATCCGAAGAGCCGGGATGTCTCTGCCCACTGCCCCTGCTTCTCTTCGGAGATAAAAGCTGCTCCCAGTTCACAGTCCTCTTCCTTTCTTTAATCGAGATAAATAGGCGGCTCGTAGTCTTTTCCAAGAAGCGCCTTCTTTCTCTCCTGATAGCCGAGGAAGGCCCACTCGGTCATATCTGTCCACTGGTGGCTGCTCTTGTCATACACCTGAACGTACCCAATCCTCTTGGGATGCATGCGCACGGTATTGGACGCATACTCGTGCCCTGTGTAGGGATTGATCTCTCCCTTTTCCAGGTCCTCTTCCGGTTCCTCCTGAACCTTTACTTCCTCACGGGCCGCGGCCGGGGAAACAGTCTGCTGCTCTGCCTCCTTCGGGGCCGTAGTCTCTTTTGACTCTTTTCTGGAGCGCTTCTGGAAGAAATCTCTCCAGCTTCCCTTTGTCTTTTTGGCCGGGTGCTCCTGCGGCGTCTCTTCCGCCGGCTCCGTATCCGACCGGGCAGCATCCAAAGCAATCGCTTCGCCCAGGAGCTCTTCTTTCTCCTCTATAAGCTGGTCCAGCCCCCTGTTAAGGTCTACCAGCTCGCCGATGGTGATATCCCGCTCCACAGGATGACGGGGTTTCTTTCTCTTCTTCTTTTCCAGGTACAACAATTCGGCCTCCGTGACAGGAACACTCTCCTCGTCTGTGTTCTCCGACTGCCTTGCCTCTCCAAGTATACTCAGCTGAAACGAACAGTCCAGTATCTCCGCGATCATGCGCATGTCCTGCTCCTGGAAATTATCTCTTCCAAGGCGCTGCGTAAGGTTTTGTCTGGACATCTTCTTCCCTGTCCGCTCTTCTATCATTTCCGCAAGTTCTTTGATCGTCACGCCTTTCCGTTTTAAGATAATTTTGACCTGTTCTCCGAATGTAAGATCTAACATGATGTGCCTCCTTATTCCATTAAATCATACTCACCCTGCATATCTTAAGAGTCTCTTCTTTGTAAACTTTAGAGTTTCTTCGTAAATCTATGCTTTTCCCTTTTCTTATTTTAGCAAAACATATCCTGTACGTCAATCCGGGCTTTGCTCCCCGCTTTTACTCCAGCGTCTCCTGATGGATCTCCCCGAACGCCTCGTCCGTACTGCACACGGCAATTCTGGCATGTATCCCCGGCACTTGATACTCCCTGTAATAAAATTGTTCCGGATACTGCTGCGGCTTCCTGGCAAGGAAAGGACGGTCTTCTCCGTCAAAGCCTATCTCAAAGCTCCTCGTGTCCAGCCCCATCCCCCGGCGCACCGCCTTCATAAAGCTCTCCTTCAGCACCCACAGGCGATAGAAGGCCTCCGCGCCCTCCCTCTCTGACGGCTGTCCCTCCATCCAGGCCGTCTCGGCAGGAAGGAAAAAACGGCGGGCCACCCGCGGCCTGGCCTCCTTCACTGTCTCAATGTCGCAGCCCACCTTGGCGCCTCTCTTCGTAGAAATGCTGCACAGCACATAGTCCCCGGAGTGGGACAGGTTGAAGACCTGGTCCGGGCCGGCCCCGTATCGCTTCCGCATCCGCTCCAGCAGTGCCCAGACGCCCACGCTCTGGGCCCGGTCCTGAGGAAAACGGAGCTGGTCCGCCTTGTTCCTGCGAACGTCCGGTTCCTCCTCATAATATTTCCTGTAGATTTCCTCCTCCCTGAGAAGAGAAATATCCGCTATCCATGTGTAAACCATTTAATTTCTTTTCCAGCTCCTTCCCAAGACCGCACTCCATCTCTATATGGAGTATAGTTCCTTTCTTCAATTATATCGAACTTTACTATGTGTCACAAGGCCGTTATGCTCCAGATCGCCCTATGAAAACGGGAAAAGACGCAGCCCCTTTCATGCGAGCATGAAGGGGCTGCATCCTTTCCCGTTTTCGCATGGCTCATTGCCATCAGATATTCCACTGTCTGTCTTTTGAGGTTTTCAGGCGGGTCATGGCGCGGGCCAGGGAGGCCTG
>CAZZBJ010000111.1:4758-6104 GCA_964652805.1 uncultured Mordavella sp.
GGCGGGCCTCCTCGGCCCGCTTTACGTCGATGTCCTCCGGCCGCTCCGCCGAGTTCACAAGGACGGAGACCCGGTTGTTGATAATCTCCGCAAATCCCCGGGATACAGCGGCCGTGATCCACGCTCCCTCGGGGGTCTTCAGGTGAAGCTCCCCGTCCGCCACTGCCACGATCATGTTCTCATGATGGGCCAGGACGCTAAACTCTCCGTCTTCAATGGGGAGAATCAGGTTCCCGCATTTTCCCTCGTAAAAAACCTGATCGCTGGATATGATCTTTAAAAAAAACGTGTGCATCTGCTCTTACTCCTTTGCCTTCTCGATGACTTCGCCGATGGTTCCGACATTGAAGATCGCATGTTCCGGATACTCGTCCATGTCGCCGTCGATGATGTCATTGGAGGCCCTTATCGTCTCCCTGAGGGGCACATATTTTCCGGGTGTTCCGGTAAATGTCTCCGCCACGGAGAAGGGCTGTGACAGGAACCTCTGCATCTTTCTGGCCCGGCTTACCGTCAGCTTGTCTTCCTCTGACAGCTCCTCCATACCGAGGATGGCGATGATGTCCTGCAGCTCCTTGTATTTCTGAAGGATCTCCTGCACGGCTCTTGCCACTTTGTAGTGCTCCTCGCCGACTACGTCCGCCTCCAGAATACGGGAGGTGGACTCCAGCGGATCTACCGCCGGGTAAATCCCCTGCTCCACGATCTTTCTGGAGAGAACCGTGGTGGCGTCCAGATGGGAGAAGGTGGTGGCAGGCGCCGGGTCTGTCAGGTCATCGGCAGGCACGTACACGGCCTGCACAGATGTGACAGAACCGTTCTTTGTGGATGTGATCCGCTCCTGCAGCGCGCCCATCTCGTTTGCCAGAGTGGGCTGATAGCCTACGGCTGAAGGCATACGTCCAAGAAGGGCGGACACCTCAGAGCCGGCCTGCACAAAACGGAAAATATTGTCGATAAACAGCAGCACATTCTGGTGCTCCTCGTCGCGGAAATACTCAGCCATGGTAAGGCCGGTCTCGGCCACGCGCATACGGGCTCCGGGAGGTTCGTTCATCTGTCCGAACACAAGGGCCGTCTTGCTTAGAACGCCCGACTCCCTCATCTCTGTCCAGAGATCATTTCCCTCCCTGGAACGCTCGCCCACACCGGTGAAGATAGAGTATCCGCCGTGCTCTGTGGCGATGTTGTGAATCAGCTCCTGTATCAGGACCGTCTTTCCCACGCCGGCGCCGCCGAACAGACCGATCTTCCCGCCCTTTGCATAGGGGGTCAGAAGATCAATGACTTTGATCCCTGTCTCCAGCACCTCCACAGCCGGGCTCTGGTCCTCAAAGCCGGGGGCT
>CAZZBJ010000112.1:0-6036 GCA_964652805.1 uncultured Mordavella sp.
TTCGTTATACGCCAGAATATCAGCAAGTAAGAGTTCCTGCCATTCCTGGGCTGTTTTTCCGGTAGAATTATATAATTCTACTGCTTCATTCCCGTATGTACAAGAATATGGCAGGATGACGGATTGCGTCGGAGTCTGTCTCCCCTTTCTCGCTTCATACATACACGTTTAAGCCTCCAGTTATTCTGTTATCTGACATTCCATCACGATTAACTTCCCTTCGCCGTTATTACATATCCCGTCTCCGGATTTATTGTGATCGTTGCTCTTGACCCGACTATCGAAAAAAACGGGCTTCCTGTTTCGTCGTATTGTACAGCCCCGACCTGCAACGGATTCAGAATGGCATCCTTCACGGCTTCAGATGTCAGGTTGTTTTCTGTTATCTGCCGCAATGCAGTCTGGCTGACTCCGTTTATTGTTGTCCGATTTACATTAAGACCGATGATTTTTCTTGTTTCCAGCGTGGCAGTGTCAGTGGAGTCTGTCCACTGCTTAGTATGTATGTTTTGCCGCTTTCCGCTGCCCGGATCGTATTCAACCGTACAATTACAGTTCTCATGCCTCCTGTAAACATCATCAGGAACATTATTCGGATATGAATAGGTTCCCGCAAGGTTAGTGCACCATTCGCAGCATCCGCTCGCCGCTTTTCTAACAATTTTAGGACTGAGTCCCGTGTTGCTCTGAAATTCCGCATTTGATTTTACAGAATCGTCAATGATGCTCTGACAGAAATTTTTAATAGGAGCGTCCAATAGCCATCTAATATCCTCGAAGTTAGCTGCTTCAGACAACCTGTTTACAATGCCCGCTATCCGATCTTCGTTGATGTCTGGAACAATAGCCTTTATTCCGATTCCGGCGTTTTCATTTAGAATGGCCTGTGTCTGCTCTGCAATATCGGCAATATACTCATAAGCGTCTGTCATTGTAGTGCCTACTACCCTGTCCGCAATATTGTAATACATTCTTCCGTCAGGCAATGTGTCGGATGTAATGTTCTTGTAGGATTCTGACAGAATGTTTCCAACTTCCTTCGCCGCATTGTTCGCATCCTCATAAGTCGCCTTGTGGTCAGCAATCGCCGTTAAGACCTCGGATAGCAATGTACTGCTATTCAGACCTGTATTATACTGTTCTCTTACCAGTTCCAATAACTCAGGCGCGATATCACTCATTTACGCTTCCCCCTGTTGTGATGACTCTTTCTGTGCTTACGTTTATTCCCGTTAATTCGCGGAGATTGTCTTTTCCGAAATATCCCGGTACGGCTTCATTCACTTTGATTGCGCCGTCCCCGATCGTTGACAGCATGGATGCATCCGGTTCAAAAATCGGCTCCCATACAGGTCTGGTAAGGCTTATCTGTTTCCTGTAATACGGATAATCATCACGGAGACAAGCGGCAACATATCCGGCGTTCAAAAAACCACTGCCAAGCGTCCGCTGCGCCTTCCTTGCGGCAAGCCTCAGATTCTCATGTGACGCTTTTATTGCATCTGCACTTGACGGGTTTTCCGTCGCGAATCCGAGATCATCCATTGTCAGCCCCGTTTCTCCGGCAAACAGAGAAGCAAACATTTTTAGCTGATCCGTGTGCGGTGTCATGGACTGCTGCGTAAACTGTCCAAGAGTTGGGGAATTGCCCTCATCGTCCCTTGTGAACGTGATCAGACTTGACATCGTGGCCTTCCATTTGTCCATTTTTTCGGCATCGTTCGACAGTCCTGTCACGTATTTCTGCGGGAAGGAAAAAAATTCAGCCGCTATCTCAGACCGTTTAATTGTCCTTATGGCTGATGACTGTATCGACATACATGCCCTGCTGATACGAGAATGTCCGAATACTCTTTTTGCGTCTGGCCTGTATATGATCGGTACAAGTAACGGTGCTGGGGCATTATTGTTTATCGTGTTCATTTCTTTCGATCTTTTGTCAAAATATTCTGTTGCACCGGCCGTGAAGTATGCCTCTAATACCGGCCTGTCTTGATCGTCTCTTTCAAGTACCGCATATCCTTCTTTCAGCAATCCTGTAATCGGGTCTATGACTCCTGTCGCATTCCCCCCGTCAATCACCTGCATCTGCGGAAATTCATCATCCCCAAGAGAGATGTAAATAAAACAGCAGGCAGAGATCAAGGCTGATGTTATAGCGCTGTCAAATATAACGTCTGGATTATTCATTGCGTAGATTCCGTTCATATCAAAATTATCATTTGAAAATTCCCTAAATACAAGACGGTCCGCAAGGGAATCAACAGCCTTGCCGCACCACCCCAGTGCGTATTTCAACCCCATTAATGATGGCGGTGTTGATATCCCGAAGTCCTTTGTAAAACTTTTCATCTCGTAAAACTTATAACGTGTTAATATCCTTGTCCGTTTTAAGGATAATTTATTCCTGAGATATTCTATCCCTCTATAATTCTCCATCATCGTCTCCCCTTTTTTAATATCTCCGTTTGCTTTTCCAGTGCATCCGCAATACGCTCAAGCCTGCGTATTTTCATGATTTCCAGCCGCTCTGCTCTCATCAACGTTTGATCGTATTGGAGCATTCCATGTAATTCTTCTATTATACTTTCTGTCGATTTTATCATTGATACTTCACCTTTCTCTAGGGGATCGCTACGAATAATCCCCGCGTCAGATTCAGGCGTGTTTTTACCATGTGTTTTTTTTCACAGTGACGGCGTGAAGTTCGCTCGCGCGCCCTTGCGGGGGATATGCCCCATGAAAATTATTCAGTCCGCCTTGTAGTGCATCCAGTCACAGCTGTGAGGCAATATGCGGTTGCTTATGGCTTCCTCGTCCTTCTTGTTGCTTCTCTCGATGAGTTTGTCGCTCTTCTGGCGGTTGCACGTCCAGTGAGCGAGCTGTAGATTGTCTATGTCTGACGGGTGACCGCCCTTGTTGATCGGGATGATATGGTCTATACATGGAGATAATGGATGAGGATATTTCATGCCGAAATCAACCTGTTTGCCACATATCCCACAGACTGTCTGCGTTGCGTAAATCTTCTTCTTGTTCTTCTCAAATGCTCCTCTGTGTGTCCCGTCCCTATCTGGTCTGTATCTGTTCGCCATCGCATCACCTTTTTGTATCATAAAAGCACCTAGCTTCTGCCAGATGCTTTTGTCATCATTCGTTGTTTACTTGTTTAATGAATTCGCTCATCATCTTTGTAAGCTGACCGGCCGCGCTTACTCCGGCTTTTTCACATGCTTTCGCATAAGCGTCAACTACATCTTTCTTCAGCTTATACGATTTGGATATCCATCCCGCTTTCTTCTGATATCTCTCAGTTCTTTGGGTCTGTTTACTTCCCATCCTGCCCTGCCCCCTTTGCCGACTTGATAATCTTCGGAACAATGTCTATCAATTCCAGAAGTCCGGCGCACAATAGGATAATACTGGTGAACATATTCTTTTCACCAATGTTCAGTATGATGGCAAATATCAGGAACAGATCATAAATTGTTACTTTTTTCATTTATTTTTTCAGCCAATGTGTTATACTGTTTTTAGGAAGGGAGATTTCTCTCCCCATCCCTTTTACTTAAGAGCTTCAATCAACTGTGCGATTGCTGATATCACGGCGGCAACTGCGATAAGTGCTTTCGTCAATAGTTGAATGAGGTTCTTAATTTTTTTCTTTCGTTTTTTCTTCATTGGCTTTCCTCCTTTCTGATTATATTATATCGTATGGTGTACCATATGTCAATAGATAACCAGAAAGTTTTACAAAAATAGGAACGGCAGTGCTTGAACCTGCGAGTCTCCAGATATAAGCCGGATGTTCTACCAATCGAGCTACGTTCTTTGCGTCATAAAAAGCACCCCGTAGGGTGCCTATCTGCTATTTCCTGCTTATTCTGTTTCGTCTTTTTGAATAAATTGTTCTGGATTATTGCGTACTATACTTAAAAATATATTCAATGAATTCAATACCTCTTGTTCATTTTCGTTTGTAGCTTCCCCTGTGGTTATGAAATACAGCAATGTATGTTTCCACGGTTCTTCTACGAGCTTTTTCCTTTTTTCCTGGTACTTTTTTGTGAGATGACTTTCTAATTTGCATTGATGAGAATTTATCTTTTTTACTAACAGCTCATCAAATTTTATTTGCCAGTTTTGTATATCACACATAAAAATAGTCCCCAGCGTAGGTAACAGCTTTTCATTTTTAAATGAATGCATGTATAAACTCAACTGACACAAGTACCTTTCAATGAAAACTAACAATGCTGCCGTTTCACAATCTACATCTTTTTCGTAGTTTTGTCTTGCAAATCTTATACTGTCCAAAAAATCATTATACGACTTCCAGTCGTTAAATATGGATAGATACCTTGCTCCCCCATTTAAAAAGTCAAATGTTTGATTAGGATTTCTGAACTCTTCTTCTGCATTATATATTTCTACATAAGATGCTTTCAATTCTATATCCCTAATTTTCAGCAAAGACTCTGCGACTCTTTCGCCTACCATATCCTCAAACCTCAATTTCTGCTCCTTCTTCAATTTCTTTCCTTCATAAAAATGCGTAACTCCGCCTCCGACAATCGCACTTACTATGGCAATCATAAAATTAAGAAAGAGTGAAAAACTTCCTACTCCATTTCCACCAGAAGCCATACTATTTGTCGCTTCATTGGCTGTGCTCAATAAAATTATATTTAAGATCTCCATTTTAATTACCCCCGCATCCTTTCCCACATTAAAAGCCTGTCTCCATAATATGCCATCTCCCGGCATATTTCAATACAGAAAAGACGCCCTGCTTCTGCAAAGCGTTCTTTCTGGCTTCAGTATGGGTTTTAGGAGAAAAAATGTCAATCTTACACTTCTTTCAGCTTATACTATAGCACTTGAAATCGGGACATGTGGGACAAATGGGACAAACTTAATTTTCTTTCATAAACCTCTGAAATTCTTTTTTTATCCCTTCCCCTGTCCCCTGTCTCCCCATCAACGTGGCCACTTCCTCCCAGGTCAGCCCCCTGAAGAACTTGTATCGGATGATCCGCTGCATCCGGAAGGGGATCTCCTGCATCCACTCCTCCACCTGTAGTTTCAGCTCCTCGGCTTCAGCCTTCTGGTCTTCCAGGGTCTGCCTTTCCCGTGCCAGGCGGCCGGCCTCCGCCAGCGTCTCTGTCGTCCCGTGCAGACTGAATGACCGCTCCTCGTAAGGAAACTCCGGGTTGCTTCCCTTGACCTTGTCCTGCACCACCCTCCGCCTCTTCTCCAGTTTCTTGATCTCAGCCTCGGTATCCCTTATGAACTCACAGGCGTCTATGTAATCACTCAGGACTTTCTTGTCCACTGGCATCCCCTCCTCTCAGTTTCCCATAGCATCCCAGGCACATGTCAAAATATTCTATTGGCTGAGTCCGGAACCTGTACACGTCCGTCCTCTCATGCACCCTCATGCGTACCGCCTGGGTGTAGTGTATATCCTTTCCGCACACAGCACATCGTATATGCTTCATAGTTTCACCTCATTCTTGATGTCGTATTTCTTGGCCATATAGCCCGCCACATCGTCCACTTCATATGGTTTCCTCCGGAACCGCTCCCTAGCCTTACTGTCAACATGCTCCTCCTTATCGTCGTAGCCACTGTCCCGGTCAAGCCTCTGTTGCCTGCGGCTCCGGCCATGTTTGTACTCACTCATCTGTCATATCCCTCCCTTATCTCCACCTCAATCTGGGCGTCTGTCAGCTCAAACGATGCCTCATAGTCCCGGTTAAATATAGCGCCTTTGGCGGTGATCTCCTCGCACCTGATCCAGCGCTCCGCCTCGTGCAAAATTCCGTCAATCACGCATTGCCTCCGGTGTAGATATTTCTTCCCGGGGATTAATCTGCTTTTGTTCACTCCAGCACCTCCTCCCCGTCCAGGTAGATGATCCCATAAGCCTTGCCATCATCACCCTTCCACAGCTCGATGGCCCCGGCGTACTCAAAGACCGTCTCCCCTCCCTGCATCACGGTCAGGATTATATCATCCTGCCGCTCAACAGTG
>CAZZBJ010000113.1:0-5829 GCA_964652805.1 uncultured Mordavella sp.
CAGGTTTTATGCGGCCTGCAAGTACTTTCTTTATTATTTAACTGTCAAACTCCCGTAAAACATCTCTGCGGATTCAGGGCAAACCTTGCAAAATGGTGCGTAATCACGTAAAATAAGACACAGTATGTAAATGCTGTGTCTTATTTTAACAGGAAAATCCTTTCGGATTTTCCGTATGGAGATGGAAAAACCGATATGAAACGTAATATGATCCAGACAGAAAAGCTCGTGTTTGAATATGAAAAAAGAGATGAGGAGGGAACTGTCATCGGCACCTCCCGGGCCATCGACCAGGTGGACCTTGGGATTGAGGAGGGACAGTTTATCGCCATCCTGGGCCACAACGGTTCCGGCAAGTCCACCCTGGCCAAGCACATGAACGCCATCCTCGTGCCCACGGGAGGGACCGTGTGGGTGGACGGCATGGACACGAAGCGCCCGGAAGATCTCTGGAACGTGCGCCAGAGCGCAGGCATGGTATTCCAGAACCCGGATAACCAGATCATTGCCACCGTGGTGGAGGAGGACGTGGGCTTTGGCCCGGAGAACCTGGGCGTCCCTACAGATGAAATCTGGAAGCGGGTGGAGGACAGCCTGAAGGCTGTAGGCATGATCGAGTACCGGCATCACTCCCCCAACAAGCTGTCCGGCGGTCAGAAGCAGCGGGTGGCCATCGCCGGCGTCATCGCCATGGAGCCCAAGTGCATTGTTCTGGACGAGCCCACCGCCATGCTGGACCCAAGCGGCAGGAAGGAAGTCTTAAAGACCGTGCGGGATCTGCGCCGCGGGAAGCATGTGACGGTCATCCTCATCACCCACTACATGGAGGAAGTGATCGATGCGGACCGGATCTTCGTCATGGACCACGGCCACATTGTCATGCAGGGGACGCCCCGGGAAATCTTCTCCCAGGTGGACACCCTGAAATCCTACCGTCTGGATGTGCCCCAGGTGACCATGCTGGCGGATGAACTGAAGAAGCGGGGGCTGGATATCCCGACCGGAATACTGAAAAAGGAAGAGCTGGTGGAAGCGCTATGTCGATTAAATTAGAACATGTAAACTATATATACAGCCCGGGCACGGCCTACGAGAAGAAGGCACTGTCAGATATCTGCCTGGAGATCCCCCGCGGCGAGTTCGCGGGCATCATCGGTCACACCGGCTCCGGGAAATCCACCCTGGCCCAGCACCTGAACGGCCTCATACGGGCCACCAGCGGGACGGTCTGGTATAACGGGGAAAATATTTACGGGGAAGGCTATGACATGAAAAAGCTCCGCAGCCAGGTGGGGCTGATCTTCCAGTATCCGGAGCATCAGCTCTTTGAGGTGGACGTGCTGACGGATGTGTGCTTTGGCCCTAAAAATCAGGGCCTCTCCCCTGCGGAGTGCGAGCAGAGGGCGGCCCAGGCCCTGCGGCTTGTAGGACTGAAGGAGAAATACTGGAAATCCTCGCCATTTGAGCTGTCCGGCGGACAGAAGAGAAGGGCTGCCATTGCCGGCGTCCTGGCCATGCGCCCCGGCGTCCTTGTGCTGGACGAGCCAACGGCCGGCCTGGACCCGAAGGGGCGGGACGAGATACTGGATCAGATCGCCTATCTCCACAGGCAGAGCGACATGACAGTTATCCTTGTGTCCCACAGCATGGAGGATATGGCAAAATACGCGGACCGGATCATTGTCATGAACAAGGGGGAGATCCTGTACAACGACACACCGAAGCAGGTCTTCGCCCACTACCAGGAGCTGGAGAAGATCGGTCTTGCGGCGCCCCAGGTCACCTACATCATGCACGACATACGGGAGGCCGGGTTCGACGTGGGGGTGACGGCCACCACGGTGGAGGAGGCTGCGGACGAGATTATGGAGGCTGTAAAGAAAAGGCGGGAGAGAGGATAGATGATACGAGATATTACAATAGGACAATATTATCCGGCCCAGAGCGTCCTGCACCGCCTGGACCCCAGGGTGAAGCTGGTGGGAACCCTTCTCTACCTGATCTCCCTGTTTCTGTTTAACAGTATCCCCGGGTACCTGGCGGCCACTGTGTTCCTGGCGGCCATCATACGCATGTCCAAGGTGCCCTTTTCCTATATCATGAAGGGAATGAAGCCCATCATCATGCTGCTGCTGATTACGGTGCTGTTCAACCTGTTCCTTACAAGGGGAGGCGAGACTTTATTCCACGCCTGGATTTTCACCATCACGGAGGAGGGTCTGCGGACAGCTGTGTTCATGGCGATTCGTCTGATCTACCTGATCGCCGGCTCCTCCCTTATGACATTTACCACCACTCCCAATGCCCTGACAGACGGCATTGAGAGCCTTCTGCATCCCCTCAACAGGATACATGTGCCGGTTCACGAGGTGGCGATGATGATGTCCATTGCCCTCCGGTTCATCCCTATCCTCCTGGAGGAGACGGACAAGATCATGAAGGCGCAGATCGCAAGGGGAGCGGACTTGGAGAGCGGGAACATCATCCAGAGAGTGAAAAATATGGTTCCCATCCTTGTGCCCCTCTTTGTGTCTGCCTTTCGGCGGGCCAACGACCTGGCCATGGCCATGGAGGCCCGGTGCTACCGGGGCGGAGAGGGCCGCACGAAGATGAAGCCTCTGCGGTACAAGAGCAGGGATCGGATGGCCTGCCTTGTCATGGTGATCTATGTGGCGGCCGTGTTTGTCATCGGAAGATACGTGTCCTTCCATATATGGATTTTCTAGGCTGAATTCTCCGGGATGGATTTTCCGGGGGATGTGCGATCGTCCCAGTATAGTTTAGAAAGGAAAAGAGACTTGAGACGGATAAAGCTGACGGTTGCCTACGATGGTACCAACTACTGCGGCTGGCAGGTCCAGCCCAACGGGATCACCATAGAGGAGGTCCTCAATAAAAAGCTTGGCGCGCTCACAAAGGAGGAGATCCGGGTCATCGGCGCCAGCCGCACCGACTCCGGAGTCCACGCTTTGGGAAATGTGGCGGTCTTTGACACAGAGAGCACCATTCCCCCGGAGCGGATGGCTCTTGCCCTGAACCAGAAGCTGCCGGAGGATATCGTGATCGTAAAGTCCGAGGAGGTGCCGCTTTCCTGGCATCCCAGATACCAGAACCACATCACCAAGACCTACGAGTACCACATCTACAACGCCAGGACGGCCAATCCCATGAAAAAACGTACCAGCACTTTTGTGTACGTGCCTCTGGATGTGGAGAAGATGAGGGAGGCAGCCGCCTTCCTCGTGGGTGAGCACGATTTTGCCAGCTTCTGCTGTATCCGCGCCAACACGGAAGACACGGTGCGCTGTATCCACAGCCTGGAGGTGGAGGAGCTGCCCTGCACGGAAGACGCCTTCTCCTACAGAGAGGCGGGGGCCAGGGAGATTGTCATCCGGGTCACAGGCAACGGATTTCTCTACAACATGGTCCGCATCATCGCCGGCACCCTGATCCGGGTGGGCCGGGGCTTTTACGAACCGGAGAAGGTGAGAGAGATACTGGAGGCCAGAGTGCGCACAAAGGCCGGCGTGACAGCGCCGCCTCAGGGACTTGTCCTTATGGAGATACGGTACGGGGAAAAGAGCGGACCTGGAGCGCACCCTGGCAGGCGGCGGAAGGAGAAGGAAGATGCATATCAGAAATGTCAGAGTATACAGGGAAGACAAGAGCTTTGAGGAGGGGGACATCTATATAGAGGACGGGCTTTTCGCAGAGCCGCGCGGCGGCTGCGGGAACCAGGAGGAGACAGTTGACGGGGAGGGGTGCTACGTCATCCCCGGCCTTATCGACATCCACTTCCACGGCTGCATGGGCTATGACTTCTGCGACGGCACGGAGGAGGCCCTAAAAGAAATCGCAAAGTATGAGGCTTCTGTAGGTGTCACGGGCATCAACCCGGCGACCATGACTCTTCCTGTGGAGGAGCTGGAGACTGTCCTGGCTGCGGGGGCGGCCTACGGCAGGAAACAGAAGGCCCGGCCGAACCCGGAAGAGGCGGATTTCCTGGGAGTGAACATGGAGGGCCCCTTTATCAGCGAGGCCAAGAAGGGAGCCCAGGACGCCAGAAACATCCTGCTCTGTAACGTGGATATGTTCCGCCGTTTCCAGAAAGCGGCAGAGGGAACGGTGAACTATATCGGCGTGGCCCCGGAGCGGGAAGGGGCGCTGGACTTTGTGGAGGCGGTGAAGGATGAGGTCTGCGTGTCCCTGGCTCACACCAACGCAGACTATGACTCGGCAAAGGCGGCCTGCGACAGGGGCGCCTGCCATGCGGTGCATCTCTATAACGCCATGCCCGCCTTCACCCACCGGGCGCCCGGTGTGGTGGGGGCCGTGGCGGACAGCCCTCATGTGATGGCGGAGCTGATCTGCGACGGCGTTCATGTCCACCCGGCTGTTGTGCGGGCCACCTTCAAGATGCTGGGGGAGGACCGGATCGTTTTCATCAGCGACAGCATGCGGGCCACAGGCATGCCCGACGGCAGGTACACGCTGGGAGGCCTGGACGTGGATGTAAAGGGCGATCACGCCATCCTTGTGTCCGACGGGGCCCTGGCCGGCTCGGTCACCAACCTGATGGACTGCGTGCGCACAGCGGTGAAGCAGATGGATATCCCCCTGGAGACGGCGGTGGCCTGCGCCACCATGAACCCGGCAAAGAGTCTGGGCGTGTATGAGAGCCGGGGTTCCATCACCGCAGGGAAGAAGGCGGACCTGGTGCTGCTTGACAAAGACCTGAACCTGAAGGCGGTCATCAAGGACGGGAAAATGCTGGCCGGGAAAGTAAAAGAGAAGTAAAAGAGACGGCAAATATTTGCCCGAATGGGCTTGACAAATAAATCCGGATAGGATAGGATTTCAGTCAGACGGAGCAATATACGAAAAGGCTTGGAAAAGAACAAGTAGCATCCGGGACACCCGCACAGAAAGCAGCCGGCTGATGAGAGGCGCGCAAAGGAACCGCATGCGAATACATCTTGGAGCTGCACACCGAAGGCCGGGAGACGGAGGTAGGCTGTGACGGGTTGGCGCACGTTAAAGTGCCAGGCTGTGATCTGAAGAGGAGAGACATGTCAATCTGACAGGGGAGCAGCCGGATGAGGCCTGCGCCGCAAGGCGCCGGTAAAGCAAGGTGGTACCGCGAAGGATTGTTCGCCCTTACTGTGTAAAAGCAGTAAGGGCTTTTTTGTATTCCGGAGAGCCTGCCCGCCCCGCAGAATGAGAAACCACGGCACAAAAACAGATAAAAAATAAAAAGATAAAGGAGAAGAAAAATGGGAATTTACGAAGAACTGCAGGCAAGAGGGCTGATTGCCCAGGTGACAGATGAGGAGGAGATCAGAGAACTCATCAACAACGGAAAGGCAACCTTTTACATCGGGTTTGACCCCACGGCGGACAGCCTTCATGTGGGACACTTTATGGCCCTCTGTCTCATGAAGAGACTTCAGGAAGCGGGCAACCGGCCCATCGCCCTGATCGGCGGCGGCACCGGGCACATCGGAGACCCCTCCGGCAGGTCGGACATGCGCTCCATGATGACGCCGGAGCAGATCCGGCATAACTGCGACTGCTTTAAAAAGCAGATGAGCCGATTCATCGATTTCTCCGAGGGCAAGGCCCTGATGGTGAACAACGCAGACTGGCTGCTGGACCTGAACTACATTGACCTGCTCCGGGAGGTGGGCCCCCACTTCAGCGTCAACCGCATGCTGACAGCGGAGTGCTACAAGCAGAGGATGGAGAAGGGACTGAGTTTCCTGGAATTCAACTACATGATCATGCAGAGCTATGATTTCTATGTGCTGTACCAGAAATACGGCTGCAACA
>CAZZBJ010000114.1:0-4233 GCA_964652805.1 uncultured Mordavella sp.
GATTTCTACACGTTTGTCTCTTGGTAAGTCTACACCTGCAATACGAGCCATGTGATTTTCCTCCATTTGATCTTTGTTGTTTAATATTGTCCTAAATTGAGGCTGCGGGCACTGGAGCTCCTCCTGTTCCCTACCGGAACACAGCAATGTTCCGATATCCCAGCCCAGGCGTGTCGGTATTCACGCCCTTTCCGGCAGCCGACATACCATCGGCTAATGACCGCCGGTATTGTAAGCAATATACTAGAAACCCCTGTGGAATATCCACGCTCTTTCGGTGTTTCATGTATATTAAATAGTATGAGCACCGCACACACACCCTGGCGTGTCATACTATCAGCCGCCCAAATTAACCCTGACGCTGCTTATGCTTCGGGTTCTCGCAGATAATGCGAATGCTTCCTTTTCTCTTGATTACTTTGCATTTCTCGCAAATTGGTTTTACTGATGATCTAACCTTCACGTCAAATCCTCCTTTCATCCATTGCCTGCCTGGTTTCGAGGCGCTTTTACCGGAAATCCCGTAACAAGGCATAAAAATCCCCGGGAAACGCGCCTATATAGTATAGCACTGCGTTTCAGGCAAGTCAATAGATTTTCCGGTTGTTTCTGAGATAATTTTACAGATAATTTTACAGTTTTTTACTTATCTCTCCAGATGATTCTTCCCTTTGAGAGATCATAGGGTGACAGCTCCAGTGTCACTTTGTCTCCCGGCAGGATCTTGATAAAATTCATACGCAGCTTTCCGCTGATATGAGCCAGCACCTGGTGGCCGTTCTCCAGCTCCACCTGGAACATTGCGTTCGGCAGTTTCTCTACTACAGTTCCTTCGATTTCGATAACGTCAGCTTTTGACATGTCTCCTTAATCCTCCTGTTTTCCTTTTTCCTGGTTCAAGTAGTTTCTAAGTATTCTCTTTACGGCCACATCGTCCAGCGCGGCCTCCCCGCACCTGATGCAGACAGGCTGCACATGCTTCTTTTTCTTCTTTTTCGGATGATCCACCGTCCGGAGCCTGCCGTCTGCCAGATAGACATATGCGCTGTCGCTTTTTATTATCACATATATTTTCCCCGCATCATGCCCCGCCAGTGACCTGGCCATCATTCCCGCCTTATACCTGTCCATCCTGCTTCCTCTCCCCATATGCCGACAGGGACAGGAGCACCGGCCCGCCTTTTGTGATCAGCACTGTGTTCTCATAGTGGGCAGACAGGGAATGGTCCTTTGTGACAACTGTCCAGTCGTCGTCCAGCCACTCTACCTCCCATGTCCCCATATTGATCATGGGCTCAATGGCCAGCGTCATGCCCTCCTTGAGGAGGACGCCTTTTCTTCCCTGTTCGTAGTTTGGTATCTCCGGCGGCTCGTGGAGATCAGTGCCGATCCCGTGTCCGCACAGATCTCTCACCACGCCGTATCCGCGCTCCCCGGCGTATCTTCCGATGGCAGAGGATATATCAAACAGATGATTGCCCTCTTTTGCGTACTTTATACCTTCAAAAAAACATTCCCGGGTCACATCGATCAGCCTCTGCGCTTCCTCGCTGATGTGACCGATGCCGTAAGTCCTGGCCGCGTCAGAGTGGTATCCCTTGTAGATGACGCCGGCGTCCAGGCTCACGATATCCCCCTCTCGGATAAAGCGGTGGGGACTGGGTATGCCGTGTACCACTTCGTCATTTACAGACACACAGATGGAGGCGGGATAGCCGTTGTAGTTCAGAAAGGAAGGCACGCAGCCGTAGCTGCGTATCAGCTCCTCCCCGATCCTGTCTATATCCTGGGTAGTCATCCCCGGATGAAGCTCCTTTGCCAGTTCGTTGTGGACAGTCTCAAGGATCCTGCCCGCTTCCGTCATAAACTCGATCTCTCTGGGTGATTTTATCGTAATCGACATTCTCTTACGCTCCTAAAATATCCACAATGGCCTGGAATACATCGTCGATATCCACAGTGCCGTCCACTGTCTTCAGGATGCCTGCCTTTGTATAATAGTCGATCAGCGGCTGTGTCTGCTCGTGGTACACGTTCAGTCTCTTCTGCACGGTCTCCGGCTTGTCGTCGTCCCGCAGGATCAGCTCTCCGCCGCACGCATCACAGATACCTTCCTTCTTCGCGGGAGCATACTCTACGTGATATGTAGCTCCGCAGCCCACGCAGGCTCTTCTTCCGCCCATGCGGCGAACGATGTTCTCATCAGGCACATCTACATCGACAGCGAAGTCCACCTTCTGTCCCATTTTTGCCAGCGCCTCTGTGAGGGCCTCCGCCTGGGGGATCGTCCTCGGAAAACCGTCCAGCACGTAGCCGTTCGCACAGTCCTCCTGGTTCACTCTGTCCACTACCAGATCCACAACAAGCTCATCGGGTACGAGCAGACCCTGATCCATGTATGTCTTAGCCTTCTTTCCAAGCTCAGTCCCGTTCTTGATGTTCGCCCTGAAGATGTCACCGGTAGAAATGTGAGGGATCTCATACTTTGCGGCAATTTTCTTTGCCTGGGTTCCCTTTCCGGCTCCAGGTGCGCCTAACATAATAATCTTCATATGTTACTTCCTCCCTATAGCATTTTAACCCGCGAAAATTTTTCCGCGAGTTTAAAACTGAAGCATACCCGGCTTACTCGCCAGAGATGCATATCTGCATCCTGGCAGTCCGCCTCGGGCACAGCCCAAAAGGGCTTAACTATTTAAAAATCCTTTATAATTGCGTACCAGCATCTGCGACTCGATCTGCTTGATCGTCTCCAGTATGACACTGACGATAATGATCAGCGACGTGCCGCCGAAGGAGACGTTCGCTCCCAGCCAGCCGTTAAAGAAAATGGGCACGACCTGCACAAGGATCAATCCGCATACGCCGATAAAGATGATGTAATTTAAGATCTTCGTGAGATATTCAACTGTCGGTTTTCCCGGACGTATACCGGGAATAAATCCGCCGCTCTTCTTCATGTTATTTGCTATCTCCATCGGATTAAAAGTGATGGATGTATAGAAATAAGCAAAAAATACGGTCAGGATGATATATACCACCAGTCCCCATGAATACTGGAGCTGCTGCGGATTACACCAGTTTGACTGGTTCATCCCGCGGAGGATCTCACTTCCAATTCCGTCCCCGTCGCCCTTTCCAAGGAAAGTCGCGATCAGAATGGGAGTCTGCATCAATGAGGATGCGAAGATGATCGGGATCACGCCTGCGGTGTTCACGCGAAGCGGAATGTACGTGGACTGTCCGCCGAACATTCTGCGTCCCTGCATCTTCTGTGAATACTGTACAGCGATCCTTCTCTGTCCATCCTGCAGGAAAATAACGAAAACGATAAGCGCCAGGATGATCACAAGGATGATCAGCACCGCCAGCCCGCCGGATGCCAAACTCTTTCCGCTGACAAACTGCTCGTAGAGAGTGGCCATATCGCTGGGGATGCCGGAAATAATGTTGATCACAAGTACGACAGAGATACCGTTTCCAACACCTTTTTCCGTGATCCTCTCGCCGCACCACATAAGGAAAGCGCTTCCCGCCGTCAGTGTCAGCACGACGATAGCCGCATTGACAAAATTAAATTCTTCAAGGAGTCCCTGACGCCCAAACCCAACAGCCATGGCCGTTGACTGGATCAGTGCCAGAACAACAGTCAGATAACGGGTGATAGCCGCAATCTTTTTTCGTCCGTCTTCCCCATCCTTATGCATCTCCTCCAGCTTCGGAATAGCGATGGTCAGAAGCTGCATAATGATGGATGATGTAATGTATGGTGTGATGCTCAAAGCAAGTACGGACATCTCTTCAAAGGAACCACCGGTGATGGCGTTAAAGAAGTTGAATGCCTCACCAGTATTCTGCGCAAAGAAGTCCTGAATGAAATCCGAATCCACACCAGGGGTGGGCAGCTCAGACCCGATCCTGATCACGACCAGCATCATGAACGTATACCGGATCTTCTTCCTGATATCTGGAATCTGAAATGCCCTTCTCACTGTCTTAAACATTAGATCACCTCTGCTTTTCCACCAAGACCCTTTATTTTAGCAGCCGCACCCGCGCTGAATGCATTTGCCTGAACTGTAAGTTTCTTTGTCAGTTCGCCGTTTCCAAGGATCTTTACACCGTCCTTAGGATTTTTTACAATGCCCTTCTCGATGAGTGTATCCACAGATACAACCGCATCGTTGTCGAATACTTCCAGAGCGCTCACGTTGATACCGACGATCGTCTTGC
>CAZZBJ010000114.1:4243-5633 GCA_964652805.1 uncultured Mordavella sp.
CTTGCTGTTTCTGTTTGTGAAGCCTCTCTTCGGTATTCTTCTGTATAAAGGCATCTGTCCACCTTCAAAACCTGGTCTTGTGCCGCCAGAGCGGGCCTTCTGTCCCTTGTGTCCCTTGCCGGCTGTCTTGCCGTTTCCGGAGCCGTGTCCACGTCCTCTTCTGAAGTTGTTGCTGTGTTTTGCTCCGTCAGCAGGTCTTAAATTTGATAAGTCCATTATGACACCTCCTTACTTCTCTGTATTTTACGCTTCTTCTACCTTTACTAAATGCTGCACCTGCTTTACCATGCCTCTTGTAGCCGCGTTGTCCGGTAAAACAACTGTCTTGCCGGTCTTCCTAAGCCCTAAAGCTTCCACTGTCTTCTTATGCTTCGGCAAAGCACCGATCGTAGATTTTACTAAAGTAATCTTTAAATCTGTCATTTTCATCTGCCTCCTTAGCCTAAGATTTCCTCGACGGATTTGCCCCGGAGTCTGGATACCTCTTCAGGTGTCTTTACTTCCTTTAATCCCTCGATCGTAGCAAGCACTACATTCTGTTTATTGTTGGAACCAAGAGATTTTGTACGAATATTCTTGATCCCTGCCATCTCGATAACGGCGCGGGCCGGGCCGCCGGCGATCACACCAGTACCGTCCGGAGCTGTCTTCAGAAGCACGGAAGCGCTTCCGAACTTGCCGATCTGATCGTGTGTGATACTTCCGTTTTCATCTAATGCCACAGTGATCAGCCTCTTTGCAGCGTCTTCTTTTCCCTTGCGGATCGCTTCCGGGATCTCGGTTGCCTTTCCTAAGCCTGCCCCCACATGGCCGTTTCCGTCGCCGACAACAACGAGAGCTGTAAATCTCATGTTGCGTCCGCCCTTAACAACCTTGGTTACACGCTTAATTGACACTACTTTTTCATTTAATTCTAACTGACTAGCATCAATACGTTCCTGTTTCATGTGTGTTCTCCCTTCCTAGAATTCCAGCCCAGCCTCACGAGCCGCGTCTGCAAGTGCCTGGATCTTTCCGTGATATACAAATCCGCCTCTGTCGAATACGACTTCCCTGATGCCCTTCTCAAGAGCCTTCTGCGCGATCACTTTACCCAGAGCTGCTGCTGCTTCAACGTTATTGGTCTTCTCAAGGTTTGCTTTCACATCTTTCTGAAGAGTGGAAGCTGAGGCCAGAGTGTTCCCTGCTACGTCGTCAATAATCTGTGCGTACATGTGATTATTGCTTCTGAATACGGCTAAACGCGGGCATTCAGGCGTACCGCTTAAACGGTTACGTAACTTTCTGTGCTTTTTAACACGTACTTCTGTTCTTGATTTCTTGCTAACCATTTTCACACTCTCCTTATTTATTTCTTACCAGTCTTACCAACTTTACGTCTGATCACTTC
>CAZZBJ010000115.1:0-5587 GCA_964652805.1 uncultured Mordavella sp.
GCGTTGACGGTTTCTGTCACTACCGACCGCAGGGCGTTCATTCTCTGCACCCACTCCATTTGATTATCGGCTTTCAGTGTTTCGGTAATGCTCTCACACTCTGCCCGTTGTCTCATAAGACGGTCAAACGCCTCTGTCCCCATACGTCGGTATACCGTTCTTCTTTTCCTGCAAATCCAATCATTCCGGCTGATTACAAAAGCATAAGGAAGAGAACTTCTTTACGAAGCCTCTCCCTTGAAAGCACTTTTATTTCCATGAATCAGTTTTTATGTAATAAATAATAAAAATGGAAGCAATGGGGCTCGAACCCATGACCTCTCGCGTGTGAGGCGAACGCTCATCCCAGCTGAGCTATGCTTCCATATCTGCTATTATATCACCATCTCACAAAAATTCAAGAAGCAATATGAGGATTTTCTATAGTAAATTCCACCAGTTTATAAACCACAAGAGAAATTTTTACGACATTGCCATTCTGCAATAGCTTTACGGGGATACGCTGAATCCGCAGATTCTCCACGATATGCTGCTGGCTGCGGCCCATAAGCGCGGTACGGAGCGTCACCTTGCAGAAGCAGCCCAAGTTTTTGACGAAGTGGAAAACAGTCTGATCATGCAAGATGTATGCCAGTTGTGAGGGCAAGGCCTGAAAAGAGAATGAAAACTTCCGACGTTTCAACGACCGCTCAGAGGGAAAAGTGTATAAAGAGTTCATGCTGTATGCGATTGAGAGGAAGAGACAGTCCCTTTTGCGGAAGACAGAATATGTGTTGTAGAGTGACAGAATATGCACAACTTATTGCAAAATACATAAATTGATTATAATATTAGCGAGAAAATTATAAAAAGTAATTACTTTTCTGAAGCCGTTAAATCGGAAGCAAGTATACGATCCGGCAAATCTGCGCAGTTTCCGGATCGGGCAAAAGATTTCTCGGAATCTCTGCAGATGCATCTTCAATCGATACCGGGGATTTCGAAAATTTATCTGTGAAAATGGAGGTGTGAAAATGACAAAGAGAAAAAAGGTTCTGCTGTGGAGAGGATTGACATCTGTGACAGCGTCCCTGCTTGTGGTCGCTATCTTTGGAACTCAGTGTGCCAATACTTACGAGGGAAGTATTAATTCATTTTTGGGAACATCTACAAGCAGGATAGTCGATTCGGAAGATTCAGGGACGGAGGATACGATTTATTATGAGAGCGCCTACGGGGAGTACTCGGCAGAGAACCTCCAGCTCCTGATTGAAGACACCTATGAGGAAGCTGTTCTGGAACAGGAAGAAGGCTCTGTACTGTTGAAAAATGAAGGAAACGCATTGCCGTTAGATACAGGGAGTCGGATGACTTTGTTCGGACATGCATGGGTACAGCCGGTGTATGCGCCCGGAGGAGCAAACAGCAGTGGAACGGAGGAATACATTATCAGTCCGTATGACGCACTTGTGGATGCCGGTTTTGCTATTAATGACACACTCTATCAGGCATATCAGGAAAGCGATACGACTCGTGTAGCAAGCAACAATCTGATGATGTCAGGCCGGGCGGAAGAGTATGGTACATTTTATGATGCCCCGGACCTTGGCGAGGAGTCCATCGATTTCTATACAGACGATTTAAAGGAGAGCTGGAGCGAAGACTACAATGATGTGGCACTGGTAATGCTGGCAAGAGAAGGCGGCGAGGATAAGGAAATGATGATGGAAGACCCGGAAGGGATCAGTGCCCTGGCTCTCCATCAAGACGAGAAGGATTTGCTGGAGATGATACAGGATTCCAACAAATTTGAAAAAGTTATCGTCCTTTTGAACAGTGCGTTTCCTATGGAAGTAGAGTGGCTGGATGAGTATGGAGTAGACGCTTGCCTCTGGATTGGCAATCCCGGACAGAGAGGATTTGAAGGGGTGGCAAATTTGCTGACCGGAGAAGCAAATCCGTCCGGACGCTTAGTTGACACGTACGCCGTGGATTCTTTATCATCACCGGCTGCCCATACGTCAAGCCAGAATACTACGATATGGACAAATATAGACGAAGTGATGGACTCTGGAATTGTTACAGACCAGGAGTTTCATGTAGAACATGTTACAATTCAGGCAGAGGGAATCTATATTGGGTACAAATATTACGAAACAAGATATGAGGATTCCATTCTGAATCCGGATTCGGGAGCATCGAGCAGCATAGGAGCCTCAAACGATGCGGAAAGTTGGGTATATCAAGATGAAGTCTCCTATCCGTTTGGTTATGGTCTGTCCTATACTACATTTGAACAAAAACTGGATCGAGTGACGTATGATGAGTCAGAGGATCTGTTTACCGCAGTAGTGACAGTGACCAATACAGGTTCCGTGTCAGGAAAGTCGGTTGCGCAACTGTATGTTCAAACACCTTACGGGGACTATGAAAAAGAAAATCTGGTTGAAAAATCTTCAGTACAGTTGATTGGGTTTGGCAAGACGGGGGAACTTCAGCCGGGAGAATCGGAGACACTGACAATCACGATAGACCAATATTTGATGGCAAGCTATGACTATGTAGGCGCGGAGGGGTATATTCTCAGTGCAGGGGATTATTATCTGGCTCTGGGGGATGATGCCCATGATGCTCTGAATAATATTCTGGCAGCAAAAGGCGCGTCAGGTATGGTCGATCAGGATGGAAATGAAGTGGATGGCGATGCGTCGAAGACTTATAGCTGGCATTATGATTCAATAGATACAGAAAGCTATCGGTATTCTGACACGGGAGAAGAAGTGACAAATCAGTTTGAGGACTGTGATATTAATTACTGGCAGGAAGGAACCGTCACTTATCTGACCCGTTCCGACTGGGACGGAACATTCCCGGAGGAAGCGATAGAGGTTGCGTGTACAGAGGAAATGATGTATATCCTCCAGGGAGAAACATATGAGAAAGCCGAAGATGCGCTCTCTGTTGACGATTTTGAACAGGGTGTTAATAATGGACTGACTCTGGTAGAGATGAAGGATGTTGATTACGATGACGAAGAGACGTGGAATGCATATCTGGATCAAATGACGATTGAAGAGCTGGCCACGCAGATCAGTGATTCTTCGGGGATCGTAGAAATGGTATCCGTGGGTAAACCGGACAACGCAATTGGCGACGGGACAGCTAGTATCGGGGGCAGCACATTCCCAGAGGAATATGGGGATACGAGAAGCGCATGTCTGTATCCTTCTACAGTTACCGTGGCAAGCAGTTGGAGTCTGGAGCGCCTGGAGCAGAGAGGTTTTCTGATGGCGGAAGAAGCTCTATACTGTGGCCTGCCTGTAGTGTGGAACGGCGGCTGCAATCTGCATAGAACGCCCTTTGGAGGCCGGAACGGAGAATATTATTCAGAAGATAGTATTTTAACTTACCTTCAGTCTGCGGCGCAGATGGAAGTTATGCAGGAAAAGGGTGTGGCGGCAGGTGTCAAACATTGTGTTGGAAATGATCAGGAACTTTACAGAGAAAGTTTAGTTACGTTCTTTAATGAACAGGCATTCAGGGAAGGTTCTCTGAAAGGTTTTGAAGGAGTGCTGCAGAAGGCCGGCAGCCTTGCCACCATGCAGGCGTTTAATCGTCTCGGATTAACCTGGTCCTCCTCAAATGAGGCACTTTGTACACAGGTTCTGCGTAATGAGTGGGGATTCAAAGGCGTGGAGGAAACGGACGCAGTGGTAGGCCTTGCATATAAAACCCATTTTTCCACATCCCTGTCTGCGGGGACAACAACGTATTGTATGGATTTCGGGAACCTGAGTACGACGGCAATTGTTCAAGAAATCTTAGCAAATGACGATGGGGATTTGCTGGAGGATCTGAGAAACGCAGTTAAAAGCTATCATTATATGCTTTCCCGTTCCAATGCCATTAATGGCTTGAGTGCGAATTCCACGATTGAAGAAGTTATGCCGTGGTGGCAGATTGCGCTGTATGCGCTGGATGCAGTACTGGTTTTGATGACTCTTGGATGCTTGATCATGTTAATACGCAGTAAGACCAGAATGAAAACAAACGATGTAGTTATAGATGTGCCAGAAGATAGGAAAGGATAACAGGGGATGAAAAATGAATGGAATAAAATTTACGGATCATAAAGCTATAGGATTTTATCTTGATGCTATTGGTGCGGTAGGCGCTTTTGTGTCATTTGTATTTTATATATTGTATGGGAACAGTACGGGAGAAAGGAATTTGCTGATCATTCTTCCTTTGATCCTTGTGATCGCACTAACAGTTCTGTTTTTATTTTATGATAATGACTGGACGTCGATGGTGTCGGCTGTACTTGTGGTAATTGCGTTCTGCGCATTCCTGACAGATTCTGTCTATACATTTGTAGGATATGTCTTTAATCTGGCTATGTTTGGAGATGTAAGCATGATGGGATCGATCGTCAAAATCTGTGTGTGTATGACGATCAGCCTATTATGTATAATTGCCAGTTGTTTTATGGATGGAAGGAAAACGGGATAAAGGATACTGTAAAGACACCGTAACTGCAATACCGGTTGACCGAACTTCGGAATCAACCGGTATTGTATCTTAGCGAGAATCTATACAAATACAATCGTTTTTGATATGTATACTTATTTACGCACGAAAAGTGGAGATAAAATAGTTATGGAAAAAATATCATTCAATAATGACTGGATCTGCTATAGGACTGACCATAAAGAAGAAAGTTTTTCAACCGATATTCCCCATGACGCAATGCTTCTGGACAATAAGAGCGAGAACAGTCCAGGAGGGGTGAATATAGGGTGGTATGACGCGCAGGACTATACATATGAAAAAGAGTTTTCCATTCCGGCTAAATGGAGAGGAAAACGACTGATCTTCGAATTTGAGGGAATCTACCGCAAAGCAGCTATATCGGTAAACGGGCGTGAGGCGGGCTTTCATGACTATGGGTATACTGGTTTTTATGTAGATGTCACAGATATGATTCAATACGGAGAAATAAATTATTTAAAGATAAAAACGCGCAACAGCGATCAGCCAAACAGCAGATGGTATTCTGGAACTGGGCTCTACCGTCCTGTATGGCTTTACGTCCTTCCGTCGCAGCATATTGTCCTTGATGGGATAAAAGTGACGACCCTTGACTACAAGGAGCGGAAACTGTCTGTTGAAGTATCTGTTGAAGGGACCGGGGAAGTCTGGATAGAGCTGATGGACCGGGACAAGGTACTAAAGACGGGAAATTGCGCAGTGGAGCGCGGGAAGTGTGTCTGGACAACCTCGCTGCGGCCGGCGGAATTGTGGTCGCCGGAGTCCCCAAAGCTGTATAAGTGCCGTGCAGTATTCGGAGAGGACGCACAGGAAGTAAGTTTCGGGATTCGTACGATAGAGTGCTCGCCGGAGACCGGCTTTTGCATCAATGGAAGGCGGGTGATTCTGCGGGGAGCTTGCATCCACCATGACAACGGGATCCTTGGTGCGTGCGCATACGGTTTTGCCGAGGAGAGAAAAATACGTCTTCTTCTGGAGAATGGCTATAATGCTGTCCGCAGTGCGCATAATCCATGTTCCAAGGCAATGCTGGCGGCCTGCGATAAGCTGGGGATGC
>CAZZBJ010000116.1:0-5500 GCA_964652805.1 uncultured Mordavella sp.
AATAAATGTGCATTTGCATCATCATATTCTCTCGAAAAACATTCTAGCATTTGACAAAAAGCTAAAAACCTATTTAATGTTGGCATTTCTTTTTCAAGTGAATCTAAATACATACTTATAACTGGTTTTATTTTTTCAAAACATCTTTTTGAGCTTTCTAATATATTTCCAAAATCATTTTTAATGTCATCGTAATTAATTAAAAAACTATTTTCCTCATGTTCTATGAATTCATTTTCAAATTTGTAACTTGGTGTTTTTACATAATTCATAAATAATATTGCCTTAGTATCTTTATCATAATATAATTCTATATTTTTTACAGCTATTCGTTTTTTAGAAAATATACTTAAAAGATTCTTTAAATGCCATATATGTTTTATTGCTGTAAATATACTTACCTTTTTATTATAATAATACTCGAATTTATTAATTTTGTTAAAAGAAAAATTATTCCAACCTAATGACATTTCATTAGTTTTGTGAAATAGCAAATTTCCATCCGTACAAGAAAATTTATCGCATTCACATCTGGCTTTAACAGATACATCTTTAGCACTGAAATCATAGTATTTAGATAAATCAAATTCATTTATCCCATGATATGAACATACAAATTTACTTATTTTTTTATTGTTTATATTTTTACCAATAAGAAATCCATCTAGCATTATATCAATTTTTAGAATAATTTTATTTTCCTGAGTTTCTCTAGTATGTGAGTTTATCAAAACAATAGGTCTTCCTTGATATTTTCCATTTATTATTTTCAAAGAATTTTTTCTCCATATTGTTCTTAATTCAATAGCGTCATCAGTTTTTACTTCAAATCCTAATGAACTATCTATTTTCCTAAAAATCGCATTATAATCAATTCCAAATAAAGTAATGCTAAATACTTGATTATTATATTGTTCTATTAATTCTTCCATAAACTATTCCGCCTCACTAAAAACTTTACTTGCGTAATACCTTAAAGTTAAAACTAACTCTATTAAAAATTGCATATTCCATGCTAGTATTTTTCTTTCATAAGCATATCTAAATACTATAAATGCTTTTCTTAATTCTTTTAATTCTAGTTCAAATCTATCTTTATTGCTATTACTACATGAATGAATTTCCTGTATTTCTTTTTTTATTTTACTTGGTAACATACTATAGAGTTCTAATAAATTATGTTTTTTCCACAATTTATCTGCTCATGGAACAGTAGACTTTTCATATATAATTCACAAGCAAATGATATATTCATACATATAGCTTTATGATTTCCATTAAAAAGCATATAAAAGCATTTTTCAAAGATTCTAAAATATTCTTCTGCAGATTCATAAGCTCTTTTTCCAATTTCGTTATAATCATTTTCAGTTTCTAGAGTAAATTCTTCATTTTTTTCCATTTGAAAATAGGCAGGATTATTTTGTAGCATAGTTATGTTTATCCTCCTTTTATAATTTCTATAATTATTAATCTAATTTGTAACCTTTACTAATCCATCAAAATACTCTAAAACATTATCAATAACATCAGTTATAGGTATTTCCAACCAATTATTATTTGCTGTATCGATTCTTGATTGAAATCTATGATTATTTAAGATATTTGTTAATCTTATATGTATATCTTTTAATGTATTTTCACGCATATTTTTATCTTGAAAAATCAAAATATCTATGTATTTTATTAGCTTGTCCTTATCTAAATTTTCATTATTAATTAAATAATAAAAATCAAAAATGTCTTTAAATCTTGTAGAAGTAATACCAAATTTTAATAACGATTTTAATTTCTCAACAATTATTTGTTCTTTTGAGTTTATAAGTAGACTTACGCTTTCATCAATTATGTTAAAATCAAAATAATATTCATCTTGCTCCATATCAAAATATTTATGTACTCCAATATCCAGTTTTGAACTTATTGAATAATGATTCTTATCAGCAAGTGTTATATAAACTCTTTTACCATCATAGTCTTGATGATGTAACGGCTCAATTTTTCCAGTAATTTTTATCTTAATACCATCATCAGTATTATTTAATTCTTTTATAAAATCTCGTATAGATTTATCTTCCAAAGAATATTTTATAAAATCAATATCCATATCTCTTGTTGCACGACGCATATCTTTAGATATATTATGCATTACAACTCCGCCTTTTACAGTTATGTTATTACTATATTTACTTTTTCCAATTTTAAGTAAAACAATATCTTGTGCAACTTTTGGAATTGCGTCATCTTCAGAATAACCTGCTTCTACATATTTATTAACTAATTCATAAATATCCATTAAAACACCTCATCTTGTATTATTTCAAAAATTTTATCTCCATTTATAAAATATTGTAAATATTCTTCTATTTTTTGCGTGTCTAATGAATTTGCCAGTTTTCTGTAATTAAATATTATTTCTTTATATAGATCATATCCAATTTGATTTTTATTTCTAGCTAGATCAATTAGCATTCTTTCTTTATCATAAATATTAATAGTTGCTCCTTCATAAATTATAGTTTCTTTTCCTAATTCAAATAGATTATCACTCACTGAAATTTGTTTAATTCTATTATTATTTATTCTTACAGCAGTTCTATTTGTTGCCAAATATATCCTATCTGGTATTACATCTGTTAAATTATGATAATAATAAGCAGATTCACCAGTAATTATTGCTTTGGGGTATTTTTTTACAAGCACCTCTAAATAATGAACATTTTTTTTATCTGCATAAATGCCTTTTTCAATTTTAAAAATTTTATTTTCTTTAACTGCTTTTTCAATTTGATAATTTGATTTATATATATTTAGTAATTCTTTATGTGTATATAACATTTTTATCACCCACCTTTATTTTAAACTAAATGCACACACAAGTCAATAGTAATGTGTGTATTTAGTTTAATTTTTTGTTTTTATTATGACACTGAATAAATAACCTAAATTAAGTGCCATAATTGAATTTTTATTCTTTACTTGGCTTTTTTACTGCAATTCCCTCATCAGTATGTATTACATTACAAGATATAGTTTTTCCTCTACTCTTATATACATTAGCTTTATTTTTACATTGAGGAGTGTCATATTCAGCTTTTGGGTTATTTGCAATAAATGCTTTGTCGCAGAAATTACATATTTTTAATAATCTGACATCTTGAGCCATTTGCATAGAATAAAATATATCAATAGCTTGTTTTAAATAATTAATTGTAAACCCAAGACTATTGTTATAATATAAATCTTCTATCTTATGTTCTAAATGATTTACACTTAAAAATGGTAATTTCATTGTTAAAGGTTTATTATTTAATGTTGAATAAAAATGCTTATACAATGACCTTGTATAATTTACAATCAATTCAAGTGGTTCTGCATAATGTTCTGAATATATTAAGTATTCATTTATAATTGATATTAAATAATCTTCTTTTCTTGTATCCTTAGCCACTTCTTTACATTTTTTTATTAAACTATTTATTTCTCTCTTATTTAATTTTGGTAAAAAGAACTTTAAATATTCTTCTGTATTTATAAAATCTACATTTTCCTTTCTATTTATATAAAATGAATCTCTTACAGCTACTTTTTCATCTAATACAAAATACTTATTTATTGCTAGGTCTATCATAAACCCAAAAGAGCCATATTTAGCATAATAGTTTAATAATTCAAAATCTTGTATTGGTTCTTTAAAAAATTCTTTTTTTCCTATATTTAAAGTTTCAACTAATAGGCTATCAATATGTTCTGTTACACTAATAGTTTTTTTAGTTGCATTTTCTTCTGGCATAACATATCTTTTACCATTGATTTCTTCAATTTTATATTTGCTATAAACATAGCAAAATTGTGATGATTCAAGTCTTAAATTTGTTTTCATTTTATTCACTCCCAAATTTTTTCAAAAATTTTATCGTAATCTATTGACAGATATAATCAATTACTGCTATAATCTTGTTGTATGGTAATCAATTATGTTTCAAAATAGATTACCGTATAGTAGTAAATCTTTAGTAGGCTATTGATAGGCTTGAATTACTGTATTATATTAGTGTAGAGCCATTGATTGTAAGTTGTAACAACTTACTTTTTTAACACTCAGCCAGTAATCTATTGCCTACAATAATAGTATACAGCGATTACTAGAAACTGTCAAGAGAATTTAATAGAATTCTTTAAAATCACATTGAAAACTGAATACCCAATAGCTAGATACAAAATAATGATACACTTGCATAGCCACAGCTCGAGCGTGATAAAACCGTCGCAAGCAATGGGTGCAACTTGGACAGAGTCGGAGTGGTGAAATTCCAGTGGAGTATGAAAATACCATTTAGCATTGCCCAGAATAGAGGGACAGGAAAAATATCATTCAAAATTTTAACAAAAGGAGGAGTAAACTATATGGGAGATAATATTCAAAATTATCCTAGATTTTTCTCGACAGCAGATGTAAGAAAAATTTTAGGAATAGGAAACAAGGCTTGCCTAGAATTATTTCACAGAAAAGATTTTCCTTGTGTAAAATCTGGAAGAGCTTATAAAATCGCAGAAGAAAATTTTAAAGATTATTTTAAAACAAGACGAGTTTATGGCGAAGAAAATGATAATGAAAAATAAAAAAAAGAAGATTTAAATATGTGACATTTAAACCTTCAAATACAAGATTATGTATTTTAAAAAACTGAAAGAAAACTATTGATATAGATTTCCTTAACTGATATAATTATACCATAAAATCCAATTATATCAATAGTTTTCCTTAAAATTACAAAAAGGAGAGAACAAATTATGAATTTAAAAGGAATAACTGTTGGCACATATATTTCAAAAAGACCAAAAGGAAAATTTGATGAATCAATATGTGCAAGTTGTGTAAACAACAAAAATAAGAACATTGACAAGAAAAAACAATATGAATTATGCAAAGGATGCGATAAATTTTATGTATCAAAAACTTGCAAAGCTGTATTAACAACAGGACGAGATCAAACAACAGGCAAAACTCAAAGAAAGACTTTTGTTGCTGATAGCGAACAAGAAGCATTAGATAAAGCTTTAGACTATCGAATAAATTTAAACAAAAACGGCGGACCGAGAATAATAACAAAAACAAACAAAACTTTAATAGATTTAGTAAAACCAATGATAGAAGAACAATTGAAACTAAATCGAATTAAAGAATCAACTTATAAAAGAAAATTAGACACGTTAAAACAAATTGGAAACGCATCATTTGCAAGAAAGCCAATTGCAAAAGTAACCAGAGATGAAGTAGTTAATTATCTTGCTAAGCTTAAGACATATTCAAAAACAACAATAAAGCAAAATTATGAACTACTATGTATGGGATTTGAAGAAGCATATTATCAGCAAATAATAAAAGAAAACTTTTTATCAGGTTATAAGAGAATTGAAAAGCCCAAAAGTGAATATGTTGGTAATCACAGAATAGCACTTACAATAGAAGAACAAAGAAAGCTAATAGAGTTTTTAA
>CAZZBJ010000117.1:0-5471 GCA_964652805.1 uncultured Mordavella sp.
GAAACTTGCTCTGGAAAGCTCGAATTTTAGATGACTATTTTAGAAAGATATCATTTTGGAAATACAACTTAAATTAGGATATTATCGACAAACCTGTGTAAGTATCTGAATAAAATCTTTCACAAGGCTCTCTCGTGTTTTTGAGTGAAAATATACTCCAAACGAAAACTTAGGGATATTCAAAGGGATACAGCAGAGATCGGATCTTGCATCCGGGATAAAAATATCAGGGATGACAGAAATACCATATCCGGCTTTTGTTAAAAAAATAATGGATTCAATATTTTCACAAAAATATAACTGCTCCGGTCGTTTCCCCTCAGAAATCATTTGCTGAAGATTCGTTGTTTCGGGGAATACTGTGGATGGACTGTATAAAATCAGGGGAAGGTCTTTTAAATTTTCCTGGTTTATAATGGAAGGCTTTTCGGGGAAAAAGTCAGGGAGGTCCATGCACATCAAATTCCCTTGTAATTAAATTCTTTTGGGGTTTTTACTGTTATTGACAATATCAGGGCCGCCGCCGAGGCTGCCCTCTGCGTCTTGGACAAAATGCGGGGATAGTCCGAAATAATCTGGAATTAGAATAGAAGTTTTCCTTTTCGTTCTGAGGATATGGTACAATATAGACAGAATGTATCAAAAAAAGATACGAGGAGGAAAAGGAATGGAAGGAAGAAAAATCATACAGGTGGAGGACAAAGTCCCCTTTAAGCTACTGGTCCCCTTAAGCATCCAGCACATGTTCGCCATGTTCGGCGCCTCTGTGCTGGTGCCCTTCATGTTTGGCATCAGCCCGGCCATTGTGTTGTTCATGAACGGAGTGGGAACCCTTTTGTTTATTGCTATCACAAAAGGAAAGGCACCGGCCTATCTGGGATCCAGCTTCGCCTTTCTGGCTCCCGGCGGCATCATCATTGACCAGATGGGATACGAGTATGCCCTGGGTGGCTTTGTGGTAGTGGGATTTTGCGGCTGTATCCTGGCTTTTATCATCTACAAGTTCGGCTGCGATTGGATCGACGTTGTGCTGCCGCCGGCTGCCATGGGCCCTGTAGTGGCGCTCATCGGCCTGGAGCTGTCAAGTTCCGCTGCCAGCAACGCGGGCCTTCTGGAGGAGCAGATCGATCCGAAAAACGTCATCGTCTTTGCGGTCACCCTGGGCGTGGCTGTCTTTGGCAACATTCTGTTCAGAAAATTTTTGTCTGTGATCCCCATCCTGATCGCGGTGATCGCCGGATACGTGGCGGCCATCTTGTGTGGTATCGTGGACTTTACGGCTGTGTCTGAGGCATCTGTCTTTGCCCTGCCTCATTTCATACTGCCCAAGTTCAGCGCGGCGGCTATCGTCACCATCCTTCCGGTGCTCCTTGTCATCACCTCGGAGCACATCGGGCATCAGGTGGTCACCAGCAAGATCGTGGGCAGGGACCTGCTCAGGGATCCGGGACTTCACCGCTCCCTCCTGGGCGACAACCTGTCTACTATGCTCTCCGGTCTGATCGGCTCTGTGCCTACTACCACCTATGGGGAGAATATCGGCGTCATGGCTGTGACAAAGGTATACAGTGTGCGGGTCATCGCGGGAGCCGCCGTGCTGTCCATTATTTGCTCCTTTGTGGGCAAGTTGTCCATGCTGATCCAGACCATACCGGGACCTGTCATTGGAGGCATCTCCTTCCTGCTGTACGGCATGATCGGGGCTTCAGGTATCCGTATCCTGGTGGACTCCAAGGTGGATTACGGACGCTCCAGGAACCTGACCCTGACCAGTGTGGTCTTTGTCACAGGCTTTTCCGGCATTGCGGTAAATATTGGCAATATCCAGCTCACCGGCATGGTGCTGGCCTGCATCACCGGCATGGCCCTGAGCCTTGTGTTCTACATCCTTGATCGGTTGAAGTTGACCAATGACCAGGAGTAGATCAGAAAAATATTGTAACTTATGATATAGGGAAGGCGAACACTTCCTGGAAATCGCTGGAAACGGCCGAACTGGAACTTGATCACTACCATATTGGATTCGGAACATGAAAGCGGACGTATCGGCGTCCGGGGGTATAACCGGGCAATAGCAGCAGACAACGTCCGGGTGCGAGGACTGACAGAAGAAGAACAGGCTGCGGCACAAGAGCAGCAAGAACTGGGAAAAGCAATTGAGATTACCGCGTCTTCTGCCAACGGAGCCATACAGGTGAAATATCCCCGAGTATCCAACGCAACATTTTTCAGAGTGGTATACGGAACAGAAAGCGGCGACATCTGATACAGAGTATGCAGGTGCCGGAGGAGCGGGGTAAGCAGAAGAACCAGAAGAACCAGATCCGGATGGTTCACAGACTCCAGACCTGCGAGGAACAGATCATTCTGATGATCAGAATGATGATCAAAACAGCATCTGGCTTGCAGCACTTGCCTGTGTTGTGGCAATCATATCGGTTGCAGGCATAGCTATATACAAAAAGAAGAGGTAAAATTTCTCGTATCCAGGGAAGGCCGATTTTAAGATTTAAAAAATACAGACCGATGTGTATATGTATACCGTCAGCGCATCCCCATCTCTGATTTTGGAGAAGGTGGATGTGCTGATGTGTTTTAAAAGAAGAAATAAAAAATAGTTGTAAATACAAATCGGGTGAGATATATTGTAGTTATAATGATAAATTAAATGATAAGGAGGGTACAACTTATGGAACAGAAACAGTACAAGTTCTGGTTTTGCACAGGCTCTCAGGATCTGTACGGGGATGAGTGCCTGGCCCACGTGGCGGAACATTCCCGGAAAATGGTGGAGGTGCTGAACGCATCGGGAAATCTCCCCTGTGAGCTTGTGTGGAAACCCACGCTCATCACAAACGAGCTGATCAGAAAGACCTTCAATGAGGCCAACATGGACGACACATGTGCGGGTGTGATCACATGGATGCACACATTTTCGCCGGCGAAATCCTGGATACTGGGACTCCAGGAGTTCAGGAAGCCGTTGCTCCACTTCCACACCCAGTTTAACAGAGAGATTCCCTACGACACCATCGACATGGACTTTATGAATGAAAACCAGGCGGCCCACGGAGACAGAGAGTACGGACACATCTTCAGCCGCCTTGGGATGGAGCGCAAGGTGATCATGGGCTACTGGGAGGACGCTGATGTCCAGAAGCGGATCGGAGCCTGGATGCGCACGGCGGTGGGCGTGCTGGAGAGCAGCCATATTCGTGTCATGAGGATCGCAGACAACATGAGAAACGTGGCCGTGACAGAGGGAGACAAGGTGGAGGCCCAGATTCAGTTCGGCTGGGAGGTGGACGCCTATCCGGTGAACGAGATCGCAGAGGCTGTGGCGGCTGTATCCAGAGCGGATATTGACACGCTGGTGGAAGAGTACTACGATAAATATGACATTCTGCTGGAAGGAAGGGACGAGAAGGAATTCCGTGAGCATGTGGCGGTGCAGGCGGGGATTGAGATCGGATTTGAGAGATTCCTCAGGGAGAAGAACTACCAGGCTGTCGTGACCCACTTCGGAGACCTGGGAGTGCTGAAGCAGCTTCCCGGACTTGCCATTCAGCGCCTGATGGAAAAGGGCTACGGCTTTGGCGGCGAGGGTGACTGGAAGACAGCGGCCATGGTGCGGCTTATGAAGATCATGACCCAGGGGGTGAAGGACGCCAAGGGAACCTCCTTTATGGAGGATTACACCTACAATCTTGTTCCCGGCAAAGAAGGAGTTCTGGAGGCCCACATGCTGGAGATTTGTCCCACCATCGCTGATGGCCCCATCGGCATCAAGGTGCAGCCTCTCTCTATGGGAGACAGGGAGGATCCGGCGAGACTGGTATTTACCTCCAAGACAGGTCCGGCTATCGCCACCTCGCTGATCGATCTGGGAGACAGATTCCGCCTGATCATTAACAGCGTAAACTGCAAGAAGACGGAAAAGCCCATGCCCAAGCTTCCGGTAGCAACTGCTTTCTGGACACCTGAGCCCAATCTGCCGACAGGGGCGGAGGCCTGGATCCTGGCGGGCGGCGCCCACCACACAGCCTTCTCCTACGATTTGACTGCGGAGCAGATGGGAGACTGGGCTGCCTATATGGGGATCGAGGCCGTGTATATCGACAAGGACACGACCATCCGCCAGTTCCAGAACGAGCTGAAATGGAATTCTCTGGTGTACAGAAAATAGTGTAGAAGAGGAGGAAGACGCATGTTAGAGGAACTGAAAAAAGAGGTGTATGAGGCCAATATGCTCCTGCCCAAATATAACCTGGTGACCTTCACCTGGGGGAATGTGAGCGGCATGGACTGCGAGAAGGGGCTGTTTGTCATCAAGCCAAGCGGCGTGGATTACGACAAGCTGACGCCTGACGATATGGTCGTGGTGGACCTGGACGGAAACAAGGTGGAGGGCAGGTACAATCCTTCCTCTGACACAGCCACCCACGTGGTTCTGTACAACCGCTTCCCGGACATCGGAGGCATCGTGCACACCCACTCGCCCTGGGCTACAAGCTGGGCCCAGGCCGGCAGGGACATTCCCTGCTACGGCACGACCCATGCGGATTACATCTACGGGGAGGTGCCCTGTGTCCGCAACCTGACAAAGGAGGAGATCGAGGAGGCCTACGAGAAGAACACAGGTGTTCTCATTGCAGACGAATTTGAGAAGAGGGGCAAAGATTACAATGCGGTTCCGGCGGTCCTGTGCAAGAACCATGGTCCTTTTACCTGGGGCAAGGACGCCCACGAGGCGGTGCACAACGCAGTGGTCCTGGAGGAGGTTGCCAAGATGGCGGCCCGCTGCGAGATGATCAACCCGGAGAACAGGCCGGCTCCACAGGAGCTGCAGGATAAGCACTACTACCGCAAGCACGGGGCAAATGCGTACTACGGACAGAAGTAGTGAGCTGCCAAAGCGGAAGCTGCCAAAACAGGAGCTGGCAGGATAATAGAACATAGAAGAGAAAGTCGTATGTGGATCCTTGTGAAAGTAATGAACTGCTTTCACAGGGATTTTTTATAGTCAGACATTGGAGAGAAAAGAACGACGAAAGATTGAAAACAGCAAGAGGGAAAAGAGATGAAAAGACGAGCAAGGAGCTTCACAAAAAGATCGAAAAATTCGATGAAATCCCTTCCAGCGCAGAGCAGGAAATCTTTTCCGATCAGCAGTCCAAAGGGTATCGGGCTGGCGCTGGAAAACGGGCAGCTTACATTCTTTGCTCACGTAGGCAGACGCCCCAGGATGTCTATCTGGTTCTGGTTGTTGTCCAACAAATTAAATGATGCCCTATCAGGCAGATTGTTTTATGCCGATTTCGGCTCCCATAGGGATATTAGTCACTTTAAAAGCAGCTGTTTCTGCGAATTGTTTTCCTAAAAGAAAAAGGGGTTGTCGGGAAATGATAATGAACTGCTGAACTGCTCCCCGTCAAGTAGACAATGAAAAAAATATAAATTTTTCCTGCCAG
>CAZZBJ010000118.1:0-5253 GCA_964652805.1 uncultured Mordavella sp.
AATGAAAAGCTGGTAAAATCTGCGATCTCCCCGCACATTTTCCAGTCACCGTCCATCTTTTTTCTGGCTCCAAAAGCGTGGGCCGCATCTGTCACTACGGCTACTCTTCCCAGAGCTTCCTGCATCGGGCCGTTCGGATGGAATTTATTTTTCTGCCGGTTCACGATCTCAAATATCTTCTCGTAATCGCACACAACACCTCCCAGATCAACCGGGATAATAGCCTTCGTCTTTTCGGTGACAACATTTTCCAACAGTTCGTAGTCCATCTCATAACTGTCCTTCTGCACATCCACCAGTACCAGCTTTGCGCCTACATGGCACACCGGACTGGCTGATGCCGTATATGTATAGGCGGATGTAATGACCTCATCCCCCGGTCCTATTCCCAGCAGACGTAGGATAGATTCGAGACAGGCAGTAGCTGAGTTCAGACATACAGCTTTGTTTGTATGGCAGTACTGCGCTATCTCATTTTCAAACTGTTTTGTCTTTGGCCCTGTCGTGATCCAGCCGCTGTTCACTGCCTCCGCGATCTCTCTGATCTCTTCTTCCCCCACATCCGGCGGGCTGAATGGTACATTTCTCATCTATAACTCCTTCCTCCTTCATCCTCGTTTTATTCATATGGTTCATATGTCCCGCTTTAGTAATACGTTCCTACAATAAAAAACAGCCGGCAGATGTTCTGAATCTCTCAGTCGTCATCTGCCAGCTTATCTTCTTCCAGTCTGATTCCAAATAAAATGTTTCTCTTCTCTCCCAGAAGCTCCTTTTCGATCAGCACATAGCGCTTGCGGATCCTCTTCCTGACGATATGGGAAAGATACCGTCCTATCGGCCCGTCTGCGCTGATGATCTTCCTGTCGGCATCCAGCTGTACAAGGGATCTTCTTACCACATGCTGTCTGTCCTGGATTTCTTCCAGGAATCGCTGCTCTTCTTCCGACACCGCCAGAAATGTCTCTTCCTCCTCTTTCAGGAGTTTTGTCAGCTTTGGGACTTTCTTCAGCTCCATGTACATCTCCTTCGGTTTGTCAGTGTCCGCAAAGAGATAGCCCGGGAACATGGCTCCGAGATGTATATGCCATCCATCCCTCTCTTTCCTGGCGCACTCTCTTTTTATATAGAAACATTCCTTATAAAATTCCTCAGAAATCATTTTCTTTATCAAACAGACAAGCGTTTCTTCATCGCCTGTCGTTGTCTGTATCACATACCACATATCGATTCATGCAGCCCCTTTTTGGGTATGCTTCGCCGTATCCGCAATTTCAAAAAAATTCCGGACTGCCGCCACACACCGCTATCACAAAAACCTCCATTCTCCATGGCACTGACCACAGACAATGGTTCTGATCTTCGTTTTTTCTGGTCGATTGAATTCTTGTTCTTTAGCTCTTGGATGTGATCTCTCTGCCGCACAGACTGCAGAGGAACTCTTCTTCCGGCTTTTCCGTCTCCAGAAAAATGCATCCCGCAGCACCTGGCTGGATATATTTCTCCGGCAGGATTCCATGATCTGCTCTGTCTTTTCGGACTGGCATATGAGTATGCACCACATAAAATCACTCCTGTTTTTCGTAGAGTAATCAACTCTACGAAACCGAAGCTATTATAACGTATTTTTTTTCATAATTCAACAGGGAGCCCTTGCGGTGTGTTAAGTTTGCGTAAGATTACAGGGTGTTTTCCCTGCTCTTTTCAAGTTTCAGAGCAAATCTGAACCATTTATTTCTGCTTTTTTATCTTATTTTATCCTCGGTTTTCTTTCCTGCTTTTCGTAAAGCTGATTTCTCTCCATGGGATACTTGTAAATGATAATTATTGCGTTCCCAGTGATTATAAGGTAGAACTCACGGAATTATCAAATGGAGAAAAAGTGGATTCGAGAATTTATCCGCAGCTTCAGCAGATGTTCGATGATTCCAGAGCCGCAGGACTTGAATTATTCGTAAAGGAAGGGTACAGGACGACTCAGGGCAGGAATGAACAACGAACCATGGCATTATAGGTATATGGGGGGAATACAGCCCGGGAAATGCAGGAAAAGGGATTGTGTCTGGAAGAATATATCGAGACTAAAACAAAAATTAAAAAATAATTTATTTTTTACTAACTTTTTATGCTTGTCAGTTGTCTTATTATATAGGGGCAAATGAGGAGGAATGAGATGACTACGGACTTCTTATTAGTACAGAAAATCAGAAAGGGCGACCACCAGGCAGGGAATCAGTTGGTCGAAAAATATTATTCTTCCATCTATCAATATTGCTTTTTGCATACTCGTGATCAGGAATATGCTGAAGATATAGTGCAGGAAACATTTTTGAGATTTTTCGGAGCGCTGATAAGCGGAGCCGAAATCGGGAAGGCAAAGAGCTACTTGTACAGCATAGCAGGGAATATGATAAGGAATGATTACAAGAAAAAGAAGGAAATAGTGACAGATCAGTTGCCGGATATAGAAAATGAGAATCTGAAAGATATAGAAATCCGGCTGGATGTAGAGCGGGCATTGGATCAGCTTCCGAAGGAAATAAAAGAGACGGCAATCCTGTTTTTCTTTCAGGGATTAAAACAAAAAGAAATCTCTGCTTTATTACATATAAAATTGTCACTTGTAAAATACCGTGTGGTGAAAGCAAAAGAATTATTGTCAAAACAGTTGGAGGTGAGAAGAGAGTGAAGCAGTATCAGAGAGAAATCGAGGAGTACAAATCCTTGATACAGAAGGAATATATACGGGAAACGGCAGTTCAGGCAGTAATGGAACAGTGTTCAGGCATTATGAGCCGGCAGGATAACAGACGGGCATCGTATTTTGAATTTTTATTTGAACAGTTTAAATTCATCAAAAAGAGATGGTGGGCACTGCAGGGAGTGATCTTGTTTCTGCTTTGGCTTCTGCTGGCGGACCCGGACGGGGGAGCAAATACAGAGCGAACACTGGGAGCTATGTCGGTGATATTTTCTGTAATGATCATACCGGAAATCTGGAAGAACCGACGATTTTCTGCAGTCGAGATTGAAAAAACAGCGTTTTATTCACTGCGCCAGATCTGCGCGGCAAGGACATTGCTGTTTGCAGCAGTGGATTTGGTTATGATCACGGCTTTTTTCGGCGTTTCAGTTTATACACTGCAGATGTCGGCATATCGGCTTATCATAGATTTTCTCGTGCCGTTTAATGTTTCCTGCTGTATTTGTTTCCGACTGCTGTACAGCAAATGGAATGATATGGAGTACATTGCCGTTTTCCTGAGTATAACTTGTATACTCATCTGGACGCTGATCGTGTCAACCGATTCGATTTATCAGAGAATTTCGATGCCAATCTGGATTGGCCTGCTGACCATATCGCTTGGTTATCTGATCTTTTGTGTCCACAAATCGCAATGCAACTGCGAAATAAACTGGGAGGTGAAGTCGAGTGGAACTGCAATTTAAAAATGTAACAAAAGATTATGGGGATGTACATGCAGTAGATCATGTGACACATGCTATGGAGAAAGGTGTATACGGATTATTGGGAGTAAACGGAGCAGGGAAAACTACTTTGATGCGGATGCTTTGTACAGCGATAAACCCGACAAGCGGAGAAATCTTGTGGAATGGAAAGGATATATTCAGTCAGGGGGCATCCTACAGAGGGATACTCGGTTATCTGCCGCAGAATTATGGGTTCTATCCGGATCTTTCGGTGTATGACTACATGATGTATATTGCATCCATCAAAGGACTCCGCCCTATCGTGGCAAAGAAAAGGGCTTTGAAACTGCTGGAACAAGTTGGAATGGCTGAAAAGCGGAAAAGAAAAATGCGGACTTTATCAGGCGGTATGCTCCGGAGAGTCGGAATTGCCCAGGCGATGTTGAATGATCCGCGGATACTCGTATTGGACGAGCCGACAGCCGGTCTTGACCCCCATGAGAGAATCCGGTTCCGCAATCTGATCAGTGAATTGTCGGAAGACCGCCTTGTCCTGCTGTCTACCCACATTGTGTCCGATGTCGAATACGTGGCAAATGAAATCATATTGATGAAAGAAGGGAAATTTTTCTATACAGAAACTTCAGATGAGATTATTTCATCTATGGATATGTCCGTATGGAATTGCATTGTTCCAAAAAATGAGTTGAACAATTATATGAAGAAATATCTGACCGGAAATGTAAGGACAGTTTCTGATGGCGTGGAGCTGAGAGTTCTTTCAAAGACGCCGCCGACCGGAAACGCAGTACAGGCGGAGGCAACACTGGAGGATGCATTTCTTCTGTATTTTGGAGAAAAGGCGGGTGATAAAGATGATGCTGAAATATGAGCTGAAAAAGATCTTTTCAAAGCGGATGAATCAGGTCCTGCTTGCGGCCGTACTTGTGGTGACGATCATTTATTCCGGTATGGCGATCGGGAGCATGCGTTATACGGATGAAGAAGGACAGGATCACACGGGGATTGAAGCGGGACGGCTTCTGGCGGAAGATGTCAATGAATGGAAAGGCGAACTCACAGCAGAGAAAATTTCCGAGGTAATACATGATTACAAGACGTTATCGGCTAAGTATCCGGATGGAATACCGGATACAGAATATGGAAAAACAGTACAGTCCTATTACGATATCTATAGCTTTGTAATTGGCATAATGACTCCCGATTCGGAATGGAATGAAGGTGTAGTGGATCAGCTTTCAGATGAACAGTTACAGAATATCTATACAATCTATCAAGATAACATGAAGAAAATGGCGGAAGAGTATGGGACTACGCCCGAAAAGAGAAGTTATCTGGAAAACATTTATGAAAAGATAGAAATACCTCTTACGTTTGCAGCAAAAGATTCCTGGTATACAATGGCAATGTATGCACAAACCTACGTACTATTGCTGGCAGTGATTATAGGATTTTTGGCAGCCGGTATTTTTTCCGGAGAGTTCCGCCCGGGAACAGAGGATGTCTTTTTGGCCGCTAAGTACGGGAGATCGAAGGCAATAAAAAACAAGATTATTGCAGGAATCCTCGTGTCAACGGTTATCTATTGGATCGGAGTGGGGATATTATCTTTCATCTCCTTTGCCGTAATGGGAACGAGCGGATTTTTCACGCCATATCAGATTGATGACCCATACAGCATTTATGTTATGACGTATGGAGAATATTATTTGCTGATACTTGTGGGCGGATATATCGCAGCGATGTTTTGCGCTGCTGTGACTATGCTGGTGACAGTAAAGATGCATACGCCGAATCTGG
>CAZZBJ010000119.1:0-5101 GCA_964652805.1 uncultured Mordavella sp.
TCCTCCTTCAGTCTGGAGGGGAGGACAGCCAGACCCATGACCTCGATAAGGCCGATGTTCTCCTTCTTGATGTTGTGGTACTGAGCGTGGGGATGGTATACGCCCAGGGGATGCTCCTTTGTGGTGATGTTGTTCCGCAAAGTCAGATCCAGCTCGTACACCTCTCCTTTCTTTCTGGCAATGGGAGTGATGGTGTTGTGGGGCGTGCCTTCTGTCACGGCGAAAATGAAAGCGTCCTCGTCCGTGTAGCCTCTCCATGCCTGGAGCACGTGGTCTGCCAGGTCGATGAGCCGCTTCTCATCCGCATGGCGGATGCGCAGGACGGAAAGAGGCCACTTCACGATGCCCGCCTCCACATCCTCGCAGCCGGGGATGGTGACCGGGATCTCGATGGGTGCCTTTGCCATGGCAAATGTATAGTTTCCGCCCTGGAAATGGTCATGGCTTAAGATGGAGCCTCCCACAATGGGAAGATCCGCGTTGGAGCCCAGGAAATAGTGGGGAAACTGCTTCACAAAGCCAAACAGCTTGATGAATGTGTTCCGGTCGATCTTCATTGGCACATGCTGTTCGTTGAACACGATGCAGTGCTCGTTGTAGTATACGTAAGGGGAATACTGAAAGCCCCACTTGCTGTCATCGATGGAGATAGGGATAATGCGGTGTGTCTCCCTGGCCGGGTGGTTGGCGCGCCCGGCATAGCCCTCATTCTCCATGCAGAGCTGGCACTTGGGATAGCTGCTGGCACTGGCCGCCCCCGCCGCCGCAATGGCCTTGGGATCCTTCTCTGGCTTGGACAGGTTAATGGTGATGTCGATCTCGCCGTAGGGGGAGTCCACCTTCCACTTCCTATCCTTCTTCACACGGTAACGGCGGATGTAGTCGCTGTCCTGGCTGAATTTGTAGAAAAACTCCGTTGCCGCCTCCGGGGATTTCTCATACTCCTCCCAGAAGGTCTTCTGTACCTGTGCCGGCCGGGGCAGAAGGCCGTTCATCAGCTTCGTGTCAAAGAGATCCCGGAAGACCACGCTGTCCTCCACAAGGCCTCTCGCCACAGCCTCGTCCAAAAGCTCCTTTAAGATCTGCTCCAGGTCCAGCTCCTCGCCCTCGATGGACACGTCCTCGTAGTCATCCTCCTTAAACAGCTCCAGCAGCAGGTTGGTCGTGTAGATCCTCTCACACTCCGGCGTCAGGCCTGTCCGAATACCGTATTCCACAAGCTTCTTTATATTTTTATATACCATTCCCTTTTCCTCCAAATACAGGCTCTCGCCCTCTCTGTGACATTCTATGACAGACGGTGGGCGCCGTCTCCGATCTCAACTACATAGAACTCCGCCGTCTTGCGGCATTTGTCCTGGTAACCCTTTTTCACGGTCTCGATACATGTATCCACTGCGTCATTTTTTACAATGCTGACTGTGCAACCGCCAAATCCGCCTCCTGTGATGCGGGAGCCGATGACGCCGGGCACGCTTAAGGCCAGGTCCACCAGCACGTCGATCTCCTCGCAGGACACTTCATAGTCGTCCCGCAAAGAGATGTGGGACTGGTTCATGTATGTTCCGAACTGCTCCACATTCCCCGCCTTCAGCGCTGCCTCGGCGTGGATGGTCCTCTGGTTCTCGTACACCGCGTGCTTTGCTCTCCTGCGGCAGACGTCCTCCCTGATGGCGTCCTTATGAGCCTCGAACTCCTCCTCCGTCAGATCTCCCAGGGCGCTGATATCCACCACCTTCTTCAGATCCTCCAGGGCGCGCTCACACTCGTTTCTCCTGTCATTATAGGCGGAGTCCACAAGGCTGTGCTTCACCTTACTGTTGGTGATGACGATTCTGGCGTCCTCCAGCTTCACAGGCGCGTACTCGTACTTCAAAGTATTGGTATCCAGGAAAATGGCATGGTCCTTTTTGCCCATGGCACTGGCAAACTGATCCATGATTCCGCAGTTGCAGCCGTTGAAGTTGTTCTCTGAGTACTGTCCGATCTGAGCGATCTCCACCATGGATACCGGGAAATCATACAAATCCTTCAGCATGCTTCCTATCAGAACCTCCAGGGAAGCAGAGGAGGACAGGCCGGAGCCGCTTGGAATGTCGCCGCAGATGGCGATGTCCAGTCCGCAGTCCATCTCATAGCCTCTGCCCTTGAAGGCCCACATCACGCCCTTTGGATAGTTGGTCCAGCCGGCCTTCTTATCCGGCACCAGCTCCTCCAGACTGGTCTCGATGACGCCCGAATCCTTAAAGTTCATAGAATAGAAGCAAAGTTTCCGGTCCTCCCTCTTTCTGGCCGCTCCGTATGTACCGATGGTCAGTGCGCAGGGGAAGACATGTCCCCCATTGTAATCGGTATGCTCTCCGATGAGGTTGACACGGCCCGGGGCGAAATACATGCGGATGTCTCCGCCGTCGCCGTATTTTTCCTTAAAGACACGCAGCACTTTCTCTTTCATTTCCACATACACCTCTCTCTTTTTTTATGATTATAATAGGGTTTCCCTTTAAAAACTATAAGGATAATGGTGTAAACTATAAAAATATTGCGTTTTCGCTGATCGATCACGGATCGATCCCGGCGTCTGCTCCATCGCGGACGGCTTCTTTGTGAAAAGCAGCATCAGCGACGCCGGGCTTACCGGAGTGTGGCCGCGTATTCCCCTTGCCCAGACGCTGCCTTTTGTGACAGCGCTTGTCTGTAGGCTTTGGGTGTCATCCCGAAGCTTCTTTGGAACACCCGGTCAAAATAGGAAAGGTTGTTAAAGCCCATGTCCAGGGCAACGTCCGTGATGCTGTCCTCCCCCTCGGCCAGTCTGCCGGCGGCAATCTCCATCCTGTACTGGTTCACGTACTCCACGCAGGTCATGTTCATGTGCTGCTTGAAAAACCGCATAAAATAGTACTCGCTGAAGTGGCAGACCCCGGCCAGCTCGGCCACGCTCAGAGGGCGCTGATAATTTTCCTTTATATACTGGAGAACCGTCCGAAGCTTTTCAATAACCTCCCGGTTCTCTTGTTTTGTCCTCTCAAAGGGGACCTGCCTGTACAAAAGGAGCAGGAGCTCCAGAAGTCCCGCCTTCACCTCCAGTTCATACCCCTCCTCCCTTTTGGCAAAGCTCTCCATCAGCCGATCAAAAAGGCGCTCCATCCTCTCGGAGAACTCCGGGCTGCTGCCCTCCTTACGCATCACCGGCGGAAAGCAGATCTCCCCCTTCTCCACCGGGGCAATGTACTTCACCCCGCAGGCATCTGCCCTGCCTCCCAGCAGGGAGGGATGGAAGACAAAGCTGTCCGTCTCCAGCAGCCTCGTCTTTCCCTCCGGTATCCCGTGGAGCATCCCTGATGGCAGGAACAGAAAATCCCCCTCTTCCACCTGGCAGGGCTCCAGGTCGATGAGGTAGGTACAGCTTCCCCGGCGTACCCGGGTGATCTCAAACTCCTCGTGCCAGTGTACCGGAAGGCCCGCCGGGTAGACGCAGTGATAATAGTCCGCCGGGAACAGGCTTGTCCCGTGACGGCGCTTTTCAAGGTACTGTCTCTTTTCCTCCATATCTTTCCCTCCATGGCAGGATCGTGTTAAAAACTGCTAGGAATATGCAAGTAAATCCTGCTTTTGACTTATATAATAGTAGCATATTACAAATCGAACTGAAAGGAGAAAAAACATATGGTCCGCAAATATACCTTTGGAAATCCCTTTCCCACAAAGGCAATCGTAACGGAGATACCGGCGTCTGCGGGAACTCTCCCCTATTTTACCAGAGAAGGCGGCAGCCTGGTCCTCACCATGGAGGAGGGGGCTCCCGTGTACGGCCTGGGCGAGCAGGTGAGAGGCATCAATAAGAGGGGCTGGAGCTACACAAGCAACTGCACCGATGACCCCCGCCACCTGGAGACCACCCACTCCCTCTACGGGGCCCACAACTTCCTGATGATCGGAGGCTCCCATCCCTTCGGTATTTTCATCGACTACCCCGGGTATCTGACCTTTGACATCGGCTACACCCAGAAAGATACGCTGCGCGTCATGCCTGCGGACTGGGATCTGGACATCTATGTCATCGAGGAGGAGGGGCGCTTCCTCTCCATCGTCCACACCTTCCGGCAGATGATCGGCAGAAGCTACATTCCTCCCAAGTGGGCCTTCGGCTACGGCCAGAGCCGCTGGGGCTACGAGAACGAGACGGATGTGCGGGAGGTAGCCGCCAAATATAAGGAGGCCGACATCCCCCTGGACGCCATCTACATGGACATCGACTACATGGAGGGTTACAAGGACTTCACCGTGTCTGCGGAAAAGTTCCCGGATCTTCCCGGCCTGGCGGCAGATATGAAGAAGGAGGGCATCCACCTTGTCCCCATCATCGACGCCGGCGTGAAGATCGAGGAGGGCTACTCTGTCTACGAGGAAGGTGTAAAGAAGGGCTGCTTCTGCAAGGAGGAGGACGGCACCGACTTCGTAGGAGCCGTGTGGCCGGGGCGAGCCCATTTCCCGGACATGCTGAACCCGGCCGCCAGGAGATGGTTCGGCCTGAAATACAAGTTCCTCCTGGACCAGGGCATTGACGGATTCTGGAACGATATGAACGAGCCCGCCATCTTCTACTCAGAGAAGCGCCTCCATAAGGTATTTGACGAGGTGGCCTCCATGAAGGGCCGGAACCTGGACCTGGACAGGCACAACCATCTGCTGGGCCTTGTAAACACTCTGGCCAACAATCCAAAGGACTACCAGAGCTTTTACCATGAGCCGGGAAACGGCCTGCCAAGGGTCCGCCACGACAAGGTCCACAACCTCTACGGCTACAACATGACCCGAGCCGCCGGGGAGGCCTTTGAGGAGCTGGAACCGGACAAGCGTATCCTCATGTTCTCCCGCTCCTCCTACATCGGCATGCACCGCTACGGCGGCATCTGGCAGGGAGACAATCTGTCCTGGTGGTCCCACCTGCTTATGAACGTAAAGATGATGCCCTCCCTGAGCATGTGCGGCTTCCTCTACACAGGAGCGGACCTGGCAGGCTTCGGTGCGGACACCACAGAGGATCTGGTCATGCGCTGGCTCCAGTTCGGCATCTTCACGCCTCTCATGCGGAACCACT
>CAZZBJ010000120.1:0-5101 GCA_964652805.1 uncultured Mordavella sp.
ATACACAAAGGGCCGGTCAAACCGCTCGCTCAGGTCAAAGGCCAGCTTCATGAACTCCTTTGCCTCCGCGCTGTCAGACGGCTCCAGCACCGGCAGGTGGGCCGCTCTGGCAACCATCCTTGTGTCCTGCTCGTTCTGGGAGCTGTAAAGTCCCGGATCGTCGGCCACCACGATGACAAGTCCTCCGTTCACTCCCATGTAGGAGACGGTGTAGGCCGGATCCGCCGCCACGTTAAAGCCCACATGCTTCATACAGGACATGGCTCTCGTCCCCGCAATGGAAGCTCCGACAGCCACCTCTGTGGCCACCTTCTCGTTGGGGGACCACTCACAGTACAGGTCGTCTCTGTACTGCACAAGATATTCGCTGATCTCCGTGCTCGGCGTGCCCGGATAGGCGGCTGACACTTTCACTCCCGCCTCGTAGGCGCCTCTGGCAATGGCCTCATTGCCAAGCATGATCACTCTCTTTGACTCTGACATTTTACAGTCCATCCTTTCTCAAATCTGTCACTCTCTTGGCCTTTCCCTCAAACCGCTTCAGTGAGTAGGGCGCCACCAGCTTGATCTGGGTGGCAAGGCCCAGCTGGGACTTCAGTCCCTTCTTGATCTTCATCTCCAGCTCGCTGAGCTGCGCGTAGCTGTCAAGCAGCCTGTCGTCCACCAGCTCCACGGTGATGGTCATGACATCCAACCGATTCTTTCTTTCCACCTGGATCTCGTAGTGAGGTCCGATCTCCGGGATCTGGAGGAGCACCTCCTCGATCTGGGTCGGGAAGACATTCACCCCTCTGATGACCAGCATGTCGTCCGCCCGGCCGGAGATATTCTCCATGCGCACGGTCGTCCTGCCGCACCTACAGGGCTCATACATGAGTCTTGTCATATCTCCTGTCCGGTAGCGCACAAGGGGCAGGGCCTCTTTCCCAAGGCAGGTGACCACCAGTTCGCCTCTTTCTCCCGGCGGCAGCACCTCCTCCGTCTCCGGGTCGATGATCTCCGGGATAAACCAGTCCTCGTTGATATGCATGCCTGCAAGCTCCTCGCACTCCCCGGCCACGCCCGGGCCGCACAGCTCGCTCATGCCGTAATTCTGGGTGCACAGAAAGCTCTGGCCCCAGACCTTGTGCATCTCATCCCGCATGGGCTCCGTCATGCCCTCGCCGCCGAAGAGGCCGATATGCACCTTCAGGTCCTTCTCCGGGTCCAGTCCTCTTGCCCGTATCTCCTCCCCTAAGTGGAGGGCGTAGGAGGGAGTGGCCACCAGAAGGGTCACACCCGTGTCCTGCAGGAACATGATCTGCTTCTTCGTGTTTCCCGAGGACATGGGGATGACAGAGGCGCCAATCTTCTCCAGGCCCCCATGGAGTCCCAGGGCCCCTGTAAAGGTGCCATATCCAAAGGAGATCTGTGCCACGTCATCGGCTGTGGCGCCGCCCATGCAGGCGATGCGGGCCACATTGTTCAGCCACATGTCCAGATCGTTCCTCGTGTATCCCACCACCGTGGGCTTTCCCGTTGTCCCCGAGCTGGCGTGAAATCTGACCAGCTCCTTCTTGTCCACGGCAAAAAGCCCCATGGGGTAGTTGTCTCTGAAATCCGCTTTGTATGTAAAGGGCAGCTTCGTCAGATCCGCCAGCGTCTTAATATCCTCCGGCTTCACCCCTGCCTCGTCCATTTTTCCGCGGTAGGGAGCAACCTTGTCATAAATATAGTGCACTGTCTCCTTCAGCTTTTTCAGCTGGATCGCTTCTATCTCGCTTCTTGGCAGGGTCTCTTCCTTCGACCAGATCATGACATTTCCTCCTTTAACTTTACGCTTCTGCATCGTACTCTCCTTAGTATAGCACAATACTTTCATAAGTTAAAGCATTAATTTGCGAAAAATCTAAAATTTCCCGCCCGGAGGAGCCCTGCTGATTTCTTTTCCATCTTAAGAAAATAATACTCCAAAGAGTGTTGAAATACAACTGACTCTCCGGAGTATTATTTAAGCAGGCCTATTCTTCTCTTTAAATTTTATCTGACAGAACGTTTTTTAGTACAAATATTTACTAATTTCAATAGTAAATATTTGTACTGTGATATTTTGTTTCAAGGAGGCTTCTATGAAAAAAACTTATGTAGAGATCATGCGTGAACTAAGGGAAGACAATGACAAAACGCAGCAGGAAATAGCTGATTATCTCGGCACATCACAGACCATGTACGCAAGATATGAACGAGGCGCAAATGAACTCCCCATACGTCATCTGATACGCTTATGTAAATATTATCATGTGAGTGCTGATTATTTCCTTGGTTTGACCCGCACAAAAAAATAAAACGAGTTTATTCAATATGGTTCCTGCATTTGAATAAACTCGTTTTATTTAGTCCGTCTTCTCTATCACAATATTTACAGACGTTTTTCCTCAACTCTGTCTATAAGCTGCCGGCGCTCTCCTCAAGCTGACGCATAGCCTCCCGTATCTGTGTGAGCTGCTCCTCTGTCACCTTGTCCAGGCGGCACTTCATGGTCAGCTTGTTCAGCCTGTTCACGTCATCCTTCACCTGTTTCTTTGTTCCTCTGTCCAGGTCTTTTTTCTTCTCCTTCAGCTTCCGCTCCGTCTCCGCCATCAGCTTCTGGGCATCTCCCAGGATCTCCACCGCGTCTTTTCTCGTCTGGTCCTGCCCGGCGTAGTCCCGGGCGTCCCGGATGGCCTGCCGGATCTCGTCCTCGGACATGCTGTCGTTGGAGGTGATGGTGATGGACTGCTGCTTCCCTGTGTCCAGATCCCGGGCTGACACCTTCAGGATGCCGTTGGCGTCGATGTCAAAAGAGACCTCGATCTGGGGCACGCCGGCGGGAGCCGCCTTGATGCCCTTCAATTTAAATTTTCCGATGGTCTTGTTGTCCCTGGCCATGGGGCGCTCCCCCTGGAGCACGTGGATGTCCACGGAGCGCTGGTAGGGAGCCGCTGTAGTGAACACCCGGGAATATCGGGTGGGAAGGGTCGTGTTCCTCTCTATAAGGCGTGTGGCCACGCCGCCCACAGTCTCAATGGACAGACTCAGGGGGGTCACGTCCAGAAGAAGCAGGCTCTTGTCCGTCCCAGCCGCCACCAGGCTGTTTCCCTCCAAAGTGCTTCCCAGGATGGCCGCACCTTTCGCTACGCACTCGTCCGGGTTTATGTTCCTGGAGGGCTCTTTGCCTGTCAGCATTCGCACCTTCTCCTGAACAGCCGGAATTCTCGTGGAGCCTCCCACCAGGAGCACTCTTCCCAGCTCCGCCGGAGCGATGCCCGCGTCGCTGAGGGCATTCTGCACCGGCTGAGCCGTGCGCTCAATGAGGTCTCCTATGAGCTCCTGGAGCTGCCCTCTTGTGAAGGTCAGGTCCATGTGCAGCATCTCCCCTCTGTGCTGAGTCAGATAGGGGAGTGTGATGTGGGCGCTCTCCGATGCGGACAGCTCCTTTTTGGCCTGCTCCGCCGCGTCCTTCACCCGCTGCATGGCCCCGAAGTCACGGGACAGATCTGCCCCTGTCTCCTCCTTAAACCGCCTCACCAGCCACTGGCTGATCCTCTCGTCAAAGTCATCGCCGCCCAAGTGGTTGTCCCCCGCCGTGGCCAGCACCTCGATGACGCCCTCTCCTATTTCAATAATGGAAACGTCAAAGGTGCCTCCGCCCAGGTCGTACACCATCACCTTCTGGGGCTCCCCATGGTTCAGTCCGTAGGACATGGCCGCGCTTGTGGGCTCGTTGATGATGCGCTTTACATTCAGGCCGGCGATCCGTCCCGCGTCCTTGGTAGCCTTCCTCTGGATATTGTTGAAATAGGCGGGCACTGTGATGACCGCCTCTGTCACCGGTTCCCCCAGGAATTTCTGTGCGTCCTCCTTCAGCTGCATCAGCACCATGGCGCTGATGGTCTGCGCCTTGTAGTCTGTCCCGTCAATGTGCGCGCTCCACTCGGTCCCCATGTGGCGCTTCACAGAGCTGATAGTCCGGTCCGGGTTTGTCACGGCCTGCCGCCTGGCAGCCTCCCCCACCAGCCGCTCCCCTTTCTTTGTGAAAGCCACTACGCTGGGAGTCGTCATACTGCCGGAGGCTCCCGGTATGATGACCGGCTCTCCATTTTCCACAACAGACACGCAGCTGTTCGTGGTCCCCAGATCGATCCCGATTACTTTTCCCATATTGTTCTATCTCCTTTCCTGCCATTCATTTCCTGTCATTTCGTTCCTGTCAGTCAGAATTTCGTAAAATCATCAAAAGCCGTCCGCTTCGGCCGGTCCCTGTCAACACCGGCAGAACATACAGAACAGCTGGGCCAGGCAAAGTCCCTGACAGAAGCGTCCCATGCTTTCCGCATAGTTCTGGAATTCCTCGCTGTTCTGCCTGTACTCTGTCCCGGACCGCCGCAGGCTGCTCAGCGTGCGCCTGTAGAGGAGCTCCGACGGGTCCTTCTCGATGGCTTTCTGGATCTGCTCCACCGCCAGCACCTGGTTGTTCAGACCGTAGTTGGCAAGAGCGCTCAAATAGAACCATCTGGCGTCCCGGTACGCGCTCAGGATACTGTTCAGCGTGTCGTTGGCGTACCGGTACTGTCTCATATTGATAAAGTCGATGGCCTGCCGGATGTCACTGCTGTCCCCCTGCCGGGGCTGCGGGCGCTCCGGCTCCTGGCCCATGCCTCCAAAGCCAAAGAAATCATCAAAGCTTCCGAACCCCCGGAAATCACCGTAGTCCTGCCACCCGCCGGAGCCGTTCCACTGGCCGCCTCCATACTGCTGCCCGCCTCCACCGGCATCCTGCCGGCCACCCTGCTGGTAGCCGCCCCGGCTCTGTTCTTCCTGGGCTCTCCTTCTGTATTTTTCCGGATTGTTCAGCATATCGTAGGCCTCGTTTATCTCGTTCATCTTCTCGGCAGCCTGGGGGTCGTCCGGGTGCAGGTCCGGGTGATACTCCTTTGCCTTGGCCCTGTACGCCTTCTTGATCTCTTCCTTTGTTGCGTCCCGGGATATGCCCAGCACTTTATATGGATCATCCACCATTACTCTTTCTGCTCCTTGTATAATGTATTTAGGTTGTTCAAGGGATACCTATAAACCCTTAGAC
>CAZZBJ010000121.1:0-4890 GCA_964652805.1 uncultured Mordavella sp.
TATGCCCCTTTTTTTCAAAAGCGGCCTTAAGCCAGTCATATATTTCATTAAATTTGTTACTGTTTAAAAATCCGTTTACAACAAGCCAGCCCTTAATATCCGTCACTCCTTTTATATATAATTTCAATTAATTAAAACCATCTCTGTACTCTTAGTTCCATAAAATTCTCCTTAAACACTCTTTATTTTGATATTATACAATTTTTTCCCATAACAATCAAGCATTATAAAATCATAATTAAACATCTCTGTTATAATCAAAACAAATAATTAACCATTCAATATAAGTATTAGACATATTTAAACCAACATATTATACTATAATTATAAAAGCAAAGGAGCACTGCATATGAGAAGAACAATACACATAATACTTTCATTTTTTATAATGATACTGTTTTCAATGGGATGCAGCACAAGTTCCCAGGGAGCAAACACGCAGTCAGCATCAGTTATTACACTGCAGATAGGAAATACCCTTATGACTGTAAACGGCATACAGCTTGAAATAGATCCCGGTGAAGAAACAGCTCCCTTTATAACAGAAGGACAGACCTTTGTTCCTGTAAGGGCAGCTGCCGAAGCACTGGGCTGCACTGTCACATGGGACAGCGTAACACAGACAGCATCACTTGTAAAGGGAGATGATACAATACATCTTACAGCGGGAAGTACTTCAGCTTACATTAACGGCAAAAAAAGTACACTGACCACAGCCCCTGTCATTGAAAATGGCAGAATAATGATGCCGATACGCTTTGTTGCCGAAGGGTTCGGCTATTCTGTAAGCTGGGACAGTGCTCTGCAGACAATTACTCTCACATCAGACGATGAAACACAAAATGAAACAGCAGAGGTGGTAAATATGAACAATCCGGGAAACTTTAACTTTGAAACAAAGAGTGTAATTTTGAACAGCGGTTATGAAATGCCCGTTGCCGGTCTTGGAACATACGCTTTGTCAGATGAAGAGTGTTATAATTCTGTAACGGCTCTTTTAGAAAACGGAGGCAGGCTTATAGACACTGCATATATATACGGCAATGAAGAAAGTGTAGGCAGAGCTATCCGTGATTCAGATGTTCCGAGAGAAGAAATTTTTGTAATAACCAAACTTTATCCAAATCAGTTTGCAAATGCAGAAGAAGCAATAGAAGAAGCCCTTGACAAGCTTAACATAGGTTATATAGATATGATGCTTCTCCATCACCCCGGCACAAATGATGTTGAAGCATACCACGCAATGGAACAGGCTGTAGAAGAAGGCAAAATACGTTCACTTGGAGTATCAAATTTTTATATTGAAGAAATGACAGAGTTTTTGCCTCAGGTAAATATTAAGCCCGCTCTTGTTCAAAATGAGATACACCCCTATTATCAGGAAAGCGAAGTCATTGATTTTATGCACGAACAGGGTATTACAGTACAGGGCTGGTATCCTTTCGGCGGACGGGGATACACAAATGAACTTCTTAATGACGAAACCATAACTTCTATTGCCGAATCACACGGTAAAACTGCGGCACAGGTAATTTTAAGGTGGAATCTTCAAAAAGGCGTTGTAGTAATTCCGGGCTCATCTGATCCCGAACATATCAAAGAGAATCTGGATATATTCGGCTTTGAACTTACTCCGGAGGAAATAGAAATGATAAATTCACTTAACAGAGATGAAAAACACGACTGGTATTAATATCACAATCAGAAAAGAGGAATATTAAAATGAAAGTTTTACTTATAAACGGAAGCACAAGAAAGAACGGCTGCACATTTACAGCTTTATCCGCAGTAGCATCTGTTCTCAATGAAGAAAATATTGAAACTGAAATAATACAAACGGCAGACACACCTGTCCGTGACTGCATAGGCTGCAACAGCTGTATAAGCAAAGGCAAATGTGTTTTTGATAATGATATAGTAAATGAACTTATCGAAAAAGCAAAATATGCAGACGGCTTTTTATTTGGCACTCCCGTATATTACGGTCATCCCAGCGGACATATACAGTCACTTCTCGACCGTGTATTCTATGCAGGCGGCACAAACTTTGAGCACAAGCCCGGTGCCGTTGTAACCTCTGCAAGACGTGCAGGAACAACAGCATCACTTGATGTTATCTCAAAATATTTCGGCATAAGCCAGATGCCTTCAGTATCTTCAACCTACTGGAATATGGTCCACGGCAGGACACCCGAAGAAGTCCTTCAGGATAAAGAAGGTATGCAGACTATGAAAAATTTAGGCAGAAATATGGCATGGCTGCTGAAATGTATTGAAGCCGGCAAGGAAAAGAATATAACAGCACCTGATGCTGAAACCTCTGAATGGACTAATTTTATACGATAAACAAGCAGCAGCCTTTAAAAGTCAGTATAATTTTTAAAGGCTGCCTGATTTTTTAATAAACGAATTTGCATTTAAATTATTTATACATATTTACTCTTCCACAAATTCAAAATCAATAGTCCTCATTTCAAGGCTAGCCCTTACAAGAACTACTTTCACATTATCCCCTATAGTATAAGTCTTGTGAGTATTTTCACCTATATACCTCATATTTTCCTCATCAAATTCATAGTAATCATCATCAAGATCCTTTACAGACACCATACCCTCAACGGTATTAGGAAGCTCAACATAAATTCCCCATGAAGTAACACTTGATATAATGCCCTCAAATTCCTGACCGACCTTATCCTGCATAAATTCAACTATCTTGTACTTGTCAGTTTCCCTTTCGGCATCATCTGCACGCCTTTCATTTACTGAACACTGTGACGCCACCTCTGTAAGTATCTTCTTATAATGCTTTATTCTCTTTTCGTCAAGTCTTCCTTCAAGATACTCACTTATAATTCTGTGTATCTGCAAATCAGGATACCTTCTTATAGGCGAAGTAAAATGACAGTAATATGTTGCCGCAAGTCCGAAATGTTTTCCGTTTTCGGCAGTATATTTAGCCTGTTTCATACTTCTTAAAGTCATACGGTGAATAAGCATTTCCTCAGGCTTTCCCTTAGTCTGCATCAGTAACTGCTGATAGCTCTTCGGGTGCTTTGAACTGCCTTTAAGCACATATCCGAAAGGAGCAACAATAAGCTGAAGCTTGTCATACTTGTCCTCATCAGGCACCTCATGGGTTCTGTAGACAAAAGGCAGTTCAAGCCAGTAAAAATGCTCTGCAACAGTTTCATTTGCCGCCAGCATAAACTCTTCAATAATACTTGTGGCAGCATTTCTTTCTCTCTTTACAATATCAACAGGCTTTCCCTTTTCATCAAGTATGATTTTAGCCTCTTCACTTTCAAATTCAATGGCACCTCTCTTTTGTCTTTTTTTCAAAAGAATATTTCTCAGATTTTCCATTTCCTTAAACATAGGCACTAAATCCTTGTATTCTCCGTAATACTGAGAATTTTCATTTGTAAGGAGGTCATAAACAACAGTATAGCTCATTCTTCTGTTTACGTTTATAACTGCTTTTTTTATGTCGTGAGAAACAATTTCCCCTTTTCCGTTTATTTCCATAATACAGCAAAGAGAAAACCTGTCCTCACCTGCATTAAGGGAGCATATACCGTTTGAAAGCTTGTGAGGGAGCATAGGTATAACTCTGTCAACAAGGTATACGCTTGTACCTCTCTTTAAAGCCTCTTTGTCAAGGGGAGATTTTTCTTTCACATAATGTGAAACATCAGCAATGTATACGCCAAGTTCATAATTCCCGTTGTCAAGCTTTTTAACAGATACGGCATCGTCAAGGTCCTTTGCATCCTCACCGTCAATAGTGACCATAACAACATCCCTTAAGTCCTCTCTTCCCCTCTTGTCCTCATTGTCAATAGTTTCATTTATGTTTTCGATTTCCTTATACACTTCATCAGGAAATTCCATAGGCAGATCATACTGCATAATAATTGACAGTATATCAACTCCCGGGTCATTAATATGCCCCAGTATTTCCGTCACAACACCTTCAGGATTATCCTTTTCAGTAGGTGCCTTTGTAATTTTCACAAGTACCTTGTGTCCGTCTACTGCCCCCATATTATTGCCGTTACCTATATAAATGTCATTACATATTTTTTTATCATCAGGTATTACAAAGCCAAAGTTTTTGCCTTTCTGATATGTTCCGACTATATGCTTCATACCGTGGGAAAGGACTTTTACAATTTCCCCTTCTGCTCTTCTTTCAGTCTTGTTTATTATTCTGCATATTACCTTGTCCTTGTGCATAGCACCGTTTGTAGCATTTGCAGGTATAAAGACTTCATTTTCCATACCCTCAATGCTTACAAAGCCAAAGCCCCTGCTGTTTCCTGTAAATACGCCTGGATACTGATGAAGGCTTTCTGTGGCAATAATTTTGCCCTTTTTGGTTTCTGCAATTTTTCCCTCATCAATAAGCTCATCTATAATATCATACAAAAGCTGTATTTCATTTGAAGGCACCATCATAAAGGCAGCGATATCCTTCACCCTCATAGGTCTGTATTCCTTATCCTTTATAAAGGAAAACACTGTTTCCTTTCTCTGTTCATATAAATTCAAATTTTCCTCCGCCATAACAACACCTCATAACTGAATTTTATAATGTTATTATACACCTATTTACCAAATACTACAAATAAAATAAATGTAAATTCAAATAAAATCAGTTTGAATTCATACCACTTTCACCTTAAACTTCCAATTTATTAAATTGTCTGTAATTTAGGAGCTTTGCTCTCCTCCTCCCTTAAAAAGGAGGCAATTTTAACTCCTCGCTCCTCACTCTATGCTGACAGCAAAATAAAAAGCCCGCCACAACGGCAGGCTTTAATATACTCTTATTTATTATTTATTCTTTAAATTGAACCAAGCATCAAGTCCAAGATACTGAGCTGT
>CAZZBJ010000122.1:0-4864 GCA_964652805.1 uncultured Mordavella sp.
GTGCGGCGACACAGTATATACGGGAGTGTTTTGATGAACGAAGAAGAAAAACAAAATGATAATAAAAACCTGTCTTTTGAATCTCTGGAAATTCTGATCTCCAGATGGAAGGACGGAACGTTCAGCGAGATCATAGACGACTGGAAGTGGATCTTCTCTTATAGCCTCAGATATAAGGGGGCGATCGTCTTTTACCTGATCCTTGGTATTTTCAGCACCACCATGGGGCTGGTCAGCAGTGTGGCAAGCAAATACATGATCGATATTATTACCGGGTTTGACTCAAGCAGACTGGGAGTCATGATCGCGGTCATGGTGGGGAGTTCCGTGTTCAGCCTGGTGTTCAGCAGTATCATCAGCAGAGTGAGCACAAAGCTGAGCATTGACATCAACAATGATATCCAGGCGGATATCTTCGATAAGATCGTGGATGCGGACTGGCTCGCTCTGAACAAGTATTCGAACGGAGATATCCTGAACCGGTTCAACGGAGATATCAGTACGGTCAGCAGCAACGCGATCAGCTGGCTCCCGTCTATCATTATCGCAGTCTACAATTTCATCGCGACATTCTTTGTCATCCTCCATTACGACTGGATCATGGCGGTATTCGCTCTGGGTACCGCTCCGTTTATGCTGTTCATCTCCCGTTTTACGATCAAGCGCCAGCGCGACTACAGCAAAAAAGTCCGTGAGATGAGCAGTGAGCTTATGACCTTCGAGGTGGAGGCGTTCTACAACTTTGACACCATCAAATCTTTCGGCGTGGCTCCTCTTTACAGTAAGAAAATGCGCTGGTGGCAGGGAAAGTTCAAAGATATAAGCCTGAAGTATAATCTGTTCACGATCAAAACGAGCATTTTCATGACCGTGGTCGGGACGATCGTACAGTTCGCCGCATTCGGCTACTGTCTGTTCCGTCTGTGGACGGGAGATATCACATACGGAACCATGACTCTGTTCATGCAGCAGAAAAGTAATCTTTCCTCCGCGTTCAGCAGCGTGGTATCTATCATTCCGTCATTCCTTAACAGTTCTGTGTCCGCCCACCGTATCCGGGAACTGGTTGAACTTCCGAAGGAAGTGCATATCCCTGATAGCAGCGAGCTGGATAAATATGCAGAAAACGGTTTCGAAGTGAAGATGCAGGGAGTAAACTTTTCCTATGTGGAGGAAACTCGGGTGATCACGGACTCCGCGTTTGAGGCGAATCCGGGCGAGATCGTCGCCCTGGTAGGCCCGTCGGGAGAGGGGAAGACGACGATGATCCGTCTGATCCTCGGGCTGGTGCGGCCGGAGAACGGCGAAGTGAAGCTGAGGGCTTCCGGAGGACAGGAGATCGAGATGAACGCGGAGACAAGGCATCTGTTTGCCTACGTCCCACAGGGGAATACGATCTTGTCGGGGACGATCGCCGAAAACATGCGCATGGTGAAGGAAGACGCCACAGACGAAGAGATCATAGAGGCGCTGAAGGTGTCATGCGCCTGGGATTTCGTGGAGAAGCTTCCGGATACGATCAACAGCAGCCTGGGCGAGCGGGGGAGAGGACTTTCCGAAGGCCAGGCGCAGAGAGTCGCTATCGCCAGGGCGGTGCTGAGGGACGCGCCGATCCTGCTGCTCGACGAGGCGACTTCGGCCCTTGACGTGACGACAGAGCGCACAGTGCTGCGCAATATCGTACAGCAGCATCCGAATAAGACGTGCATCGTGACGACCCACAGGCCCAGCGTGCTGAACCTGTGCCAGAGAGTGTACCGTGTCATGGAAACGAAGGTAACGGAACTGAGCGAGGAAGAGTCCGGCCGCATGGCGATGGATTTCTGACAGGAAGAATACTGCGCGCCGCGGACGGATAAGAGGAAGAAGCTTCCCCTGTCCGGACGCGGCGCAGATTTCAGCAGAGGAGGAAAGAAACTGTGAATACCCGTGTAGTCGATACAAATGAATATGTGTCCGTCCTCCGGGAACTGGCGGAAGACGGGAAGGTTGTCTCCATGCTGATCGCGGGGAGCAGTATGTCGCCTTTTCTGTGCCATAACCGGGACTATATATATTTTACAAGACCGGACAGAGAACCCCGGCGGGGGGACATGGTCTTTTATCAGAGGGACAACGGACAGTACGTGATGCACCGTATTTATAAGAAGAAACAGAACGGATATTATATGGTAGGAGACGCCCAGACGCAGCTCGAAGGCCCGCTGCGGCGGGATCAGATCTTCGCGCGGGTCATCAAGGTAAAGCGGAAGGGAAAGATGATCCGGCCGGGAGACTTCTGGTGGGAATTTTTTGAACATATCTGGATACGGATCGTTCCATTGCGCAGGGGCGCGGTCGGGCTTTACACGCTTGCCGCGGGGCGGAAAAACCGCAGAGAGACGTAAGGGAACATCTGGGAATCTTACGGCAGGTGGTTGCGCTTGCCGGAAGATATGCTATAATATCAAAATGTAATATCAAGTCACAATATTTTAAATGCTGCAAAGGATAGATAAATGATAGATGTACATACCCATATACTTCCGGGAATGGACGACGGGGCGGCGGATATCTATGACAGTATCGAGATGGCCGGCCTTGCGTATGAGAACGGCACGACAGTGATCGTTGCGACTCCTCACTGCAATATCCCCGGAGAATACGACAATTACTATGGAGACGACTATGTAAATGCTTTTCAGAAGACGAAGGAGATCCTCCGGCGGGAACAGCCCGGCATCACGCTTCTGGCAGGTATGGAGGCGTTCACGACAGAAGAACTTCCGCAATTGCTGACGGAGGGAAAGATATTTCCCGTCAACAGGACCAGATATGTGCTGATGGAGTTTGACTTTGGAGAGGATCCGGACTTTGCCGACAGGATGCTCCGGCGGGTAAAAGAAGTCCGCGCCATACCGCTGATCGCCCATGCGGAACGGTATGAATTCGTACAGGATGACCCGCAGATCGTCTACAGATGGAGACAGAAGGGGTATGAAGTACAGGTCAATAAGGGCAGCTTCATGGGAAGATTCGGCGGGGAGGCGCGAAGGATCGCCTTTGAGCTCCTGAACCACAATCTCATCACGGCTGTTGCCAGCGATGCGCACAGTCCGTTCCACAGGACTACCTGTATGGCGGATGCCTACGATTATCTCAGAGAAGAGTATTCTGAAGAGTATCTGGATATTCTCTTTGACCTCAATCCGAAGAACATCTGCAACGGCACAGACACCATACAGTTTCGCAGGATCCCTTTTGACCGGGACTATTTTCGGGAGGAGCGTGTACAATGAGAAGAGTGAGGATAGCGGTTATCGGGATATTTCTCCTGTCATTCGCCGCGTTCATCGTATATAACATATTTGACAGGATTACGGCTGATCACACGGCGCCAACGATCACAAGCGAAGCGGATACGATATCAGTCACCCTGAATCCGGAGGAGGACGAGTCTTCGGAGGACGAGACTGAGGACGGATCATCGGAAGTCTCGGACAGCGACACGGCCCTGCTTGAAGGGCTCACCGCGACGGATGACAGAGACGGAGACCTGACCGACTCGATCCGGGTGTCATCGATGTCGAACTTTATAGAGCCCGGGGTAAGGCAGGTGACCTACGCTGTATTTGACAGTTCGAATAACGGAGCGACACTGACCCGCACGGTGGAGTACACGGATTATACCTCCCCCCAGATCATGCTGACAGAACCGCTCCGGTATACGCTGGATGAGATATCGGATGTCAGTCTGACGGAAAATATGAGCGTGGAGGACTGTCTGGACGGAAATATCACGTCCCAGATACGCGCCACTTATAATAACGTCACATATGTATCGCAGGCGGGCGACTATGAGATCACTGTACAGGTCAGCAACAGCGCCGGAGATACATGCACCGTTACCCTTACCGTAACAGTCACGGATTCTTCGGATACAGAGGAGAGAGAAAAGTACTATCCTCTTCTTTCAGAGTATATTGTATACACCGAAGTGGGCGGGTCTGTTGACTACGACTCTTTGATCACCGGGTTTGAGAATAACGGGACCGAGTATCTGTTCGGAGAGACGGACGATGAGGTCATGCCCGGAAGCCGCGGCGATGTCGAGATCTCGGGTGATGTAAACTTTGAGGAGGAAGGTACCTATACTGTGGACTATCAGTTTACATCTGAAAACGGAGTAACGGCAACGACGAAATTAGCGGTAGTAGTGGGGTAGCGTTATCATGGAAAAGACGACAGGCCAGACATTGGAAAATTACAAGATAGAGCCGTTCACACTGATACATGATATCCTTGTGAACTGGTGGGTGATCCTGCTTGGGGCAATAGCGGCGGCGATGATCGCGTCGATCGTGGTAAATGTAAGATATGAACCTCAGTATACGACATCGGCGACTTTTATCGTGTCTGCCAGAAATACATCAGCCTCTTACAGTTCTCTCGGAACTTACTACTCTATGGCGACTTCCTTTCAAAAAGTCGTCGAGAGTACGGCGATGCAGGACATCCTGTGCGAGGAACTGGGAATGGATGAGATCGATGCTGATATCAGCGTGGATATCGTCGGAGAGACAAATCTGCTGGAGCTGAGCGTGACGGCGGATTCTCCCCAGACGTCATTTGACATTATGGAGGGTATACTGGATAACTATTCCGACATCACACTTTATACTGTCGGGGATATGGTGCTGAATGTACTGCAGTCCCCGAATATCCCGTTCTCCGCGGACAATCCGCTCCAGGCGGAAAGCACGATGAAAAAGGCATTCATGGCGGCAGCCGCATGTCTCATCCTCCTCTTCGGTCTTCTTTCCGTGTTGAGGGACACTTTGAAGACGGAGGAGGACATCGGCGATAAGCTGGACGCGCGGAATCT
>CAZZBJ010000123.1:0-4582 GCA_964652805.1 uncultured Mordavella sp.
CTCAGCCATCTCGGCCATGGTCAGGGCCTCGATGCGCAGTACTTTCACGCAATTCTCCATCATGATCTCATAGCGGGACTGCATTTCCTCTTCGCTGAACACCTTGTGGGAGGTGAAGAGTTTCACATTCTTCTCGTGGAGGAAGCAGGGCAGTGCGTCCGGTGTAGTGCGCAGGTTCAGAAGCCCTCTCTTTTCGGCCTCCTCAAGCCATGCGTCGTCGTAGCCGTTTCCGTTGAAGATGATCCTCTTGTGGTTTCGGATCGTGTCCCGGATCAGGTCGTGGAGTGCAGTCTCAAAATCGTCTGCGCTTTCCAGGATGTCAGCGAACTGCTTCAACTCTTCTGCGACCGCTGTGTTCAGGATCACGTTGGGGCCTGAGATGGAAGCGGAGGAGCCCAGCATACGGAACTCAAATTTATTTCCGGTAAAGGCAAAGGGTGATGTCCTGTTCCGGTCTGTGGAGTCCTTCGGGAACTTGGGAAGAACGTGAACGCCTACCCGCATCAGTTCTTTTTCCTTACTATCATATGCCTTTTCATTCTCGATGGCTTTCAGAATCTCTGTCAGCTCATCACCCAGGAACATGGAGATGACTGCCGGCGGCGCCTCGTTTGCGCCAAGTCTGTGGTCGTTTCCCGCAGAGGCGGCTGAGAGCCGGAGAAGATCCTGATACTCATCCACTGCCTTGATGACTGCGCAGAGGAAGAGGAGGAACTGGGCGTTCTCGGAGGGCGTGTCGCCGGGCTCGAGAAGGTTCATGCCGGTGTCCGTGGAGATGGACCAGTTGTTGTGCTTGCCGCTTCCGTTGATGCCCTCAAAGGGCTTCTCGTGGAGAAGGCAGACAAGGTCGTGCTTCTTGGCGATCCGCTGCATCAGCTCCATCATCAGCTGGTTGTGGTCTGTAGCAATGTTGGTGGTAGTGAAGATAGGAGCCAGCTCGTGTTGTGCGGGAGCCACCTCGTTGTGCTCTGTTTTGGCAAGGATGCCCAGCTTCCAGAGCTCTTCGTTTAACTCCTTCATGTAGGCCTGTACACGGGATTTGATAGTGCCGAAGTAGTGGTCCTCCAGCTCCTGTCCCTTCGGAGCGGGAGCGCCGAAGAGTGTTCTGCCTGTATAGATCAGATCCTTTCTCTCTTCATAATATTTTTTGTCCACCAGAAAATATTCCTGTTCAGGACCTACCGTTGTCTTGACTGATTTCACATCATCGTTTCCGAAGAGGTGGATCACACGGAGAGCCTGGCGGTTGATGGCCTGCATGCTCCGAAGAAGAGGTGTCTTTTTGTCAAGGGCGTGGCCACTGTAGGAGCAGAAGGCTGTGGGGATGCACAGGACGCCGTTCTTGATGAAAGCGTAGGCTGTGGGGTCCCAGGCTGTGTAGCCGCGGGCTTCAAAGGTGGCTCTCAGTCCTCCTGATGGGAAAGAGGAGGCGTCCGGCTCACCTTGCACCAGCTCTTTTCCGGAGAACTCCATGATGACTTTTCCGTCCACATCCGGACTGATGAAGCTGTCGTGCTTCTCGGCTGTCATGCCTGTCATGGGCTGGAACCAGTGGGTATAGTGGGTGACACCCTTCTCGATGGCCCAGTCCTTCATAGCGTTGGCAACAACGTTGGCAATATTTATGTCTAAGCTCCTTCCGTCCTTCATTGTGCGTTGAAGTTGCCGGAATGTTTCCTTGGGAAGACGTTCCTTCATGACAGACTCATCGAAAACCATTGAACCGAATTTTTCTGCTGCTGTACTCATGACTCTCAAACTCCTTTTCATTTTTATTTGGATTTGATGTGTGCGGTCCAGGCCGCATGGATAAAAAAAGAGCGGCAGTGGAACTCCTCCATCCCGATATGGCCATTTCTCAGGGTGGAAAAGCGACTCCATTGCCGCGTACACAAAGTAAAAGAAAAAACGGCGCACAGAAAAAAGGGGTATTTCTGCGACACCGTTGCCGTTCTTTGCATATGACTATACTGCCGTGATAAAGATTTGTCAAATGTTTTTTTGTATTTATTTTCGTACAATCCGCCCGGCCGGCCCGGCAGAAGTTGACACAGAAAAGGAAATCCGCTATATTTTCTACTGTAAAGAATAGTGGGCAAAGGCGTTCATCTGAGGCAGGGAAAGTTTTCGTGGCTGTGAGGGCTTTCTCTTTCAGAAGGCGCCTTTTTATCATATGTAAGAGGAGGTAAGAATATGGACATGTATCAATATGAAAAGGTCATGACATTTGTGGATGAGGAGGATGTAAAGTTCATCAGGCTGGCCTTTTTTGACGCTTTTGGCGTACAGAAAAATATTTCCATCCTGTCAGGACAGCTTGAGAGGGCCTTCAAGGAAGGGATTTCTTTCGACGCGTCGGCTGTGGCCGGATTTGGCAGTGAAGTGAAAAGCGATCTCTTTCTTCACCCGGACCCGTCCACCTTTTCCATTCTGCCGTGGCGTCCGTCCACAGGCCGGGTGGCCAGGATGCACTGCGACATCCGCTATCCGGACGGGACGATCTACGAGAAGGACAGCCGCTATATATTAAAGAGGGCATTGGAAAGGGCGAAGGGAAAAGGCCTGAAGATCGACATCGGGACAGAGGTTGAGTTCTACCTTTTTAATACGGACGAACAGGGCAATCCAACCAAGATTCCTTTTGACATGGCGGGCTACATGGATGTAGCCCCGGAGGACAAGGGTGAGAACGTCCGCAGGGAGATCTGCTTCACCCTCATCGACATGGGCATTGAGCCGGAGGCCTCCCACCACGAGGAGGGGCCCGGCCAGAACGAGATCGACTTCCAGTACAGCGATCCCCTCACAGCGGCGGACAACACAGCCACTTTCAAATGGGTGGTGAGCACAGCCGCCATGGGGAACGGCCTCTACGCTGACTTCTCGCCAAAGCCCATCAAGGAATATGCGGGCAACGGCATGCATATCAATATGTCCGTAAGATGTGAGGACGGGTCAGACTGCAACGGACAGTTCATGACAGGCATTCTGGAGCACATACGGGACATCACCCTCTTCTTAAATCCATCCGAGGACTCCTACCGGAGACTGGGGGAGAAGAAGGCTCCCAAGTATGTGACCTGGTCCCCGGAGAACCGCTCCCAGCTGATCCGGATCCCGGCGGTGAAGAGCGGAAAGAAGCGAATTGAGCTGCGCTCCCCCGACCCAACGGCCAATCCCTATCTGGCCTTTGCCCTCCTCATTTATGCGGGGATGGACGGTATTGAGAGAAAGTTGCCCCTCCAGAAGCCGGCCAATGTCAATCTGTACACGGCGGACCACAAGGTGACGGACCAGCTGAGGAAGCTGCCGGAGAGCCGCGGGGAGGCCTGGGATGCGGCGACTGCCAGCGCCCTGGTAAAGAAGGTACTGCCTGAGGCTTATCTGGACGTTTACAAGAACCCGCCGAAGACACACTGACAGACACATTGACAAGGATAAAGGAGTGGGAAAGAACATGACAGCAGAAAAAGAGGCATACCGGATCCTGGTGGCTTCTGCGTCAGACAAGATGGTCCCCGTTGTGAGAGATGTGCTCCCGGGCTCCCAGTACAGGGACATTTCCTACGCGTCCACCATGGGGGACGCAAAGCGCATGCTGGTCAGCCATATTTGTGATATCCTCATCATCAACACGCCGCTGAAGGACGATTTCGGCATACAGGCGGCCATTGATATCGCGGAGCAGCACGAGACGGGAATTCTCCTGCTGGTTAAGGCGGAGATGTACGAGCAGGTATCCTCCCAGGTGGAGGGCTACGGCATCGTCACGCTGGCCAGGCCCACCACAAGGCAGAGTCTCTACACATCCGTGAAAATGCTGAGCGCTGTCCGGATGAAGATAAAGAAGCTGGAGAAGGAGATGTGCAGGCTGAAGGAGAGGATGCAGGAGCAGCAGACCATTGACCGGGCTAAGTGGGTTCTGGTGGACCAAAGAAAGATGAGCGAGCCGGACGCCCACAGATACATAGAGAAATCCGCCATGGACCGGTGCGTCAGGAAGATCCGCATAGCGGAGGAGATTTTGAGAGACAACTGACACCCTCCGCTTGGGATTTAAAACAGATAATCCTTTTCATCTAAAAAAAAATACGGTATAATAAGCGTGTATACCTATATACCGTGAGGATGGGAGGAGATATCATGAAACAAATACTTTTTGCAGCATCGGAGTCGGTGCCCTTTATTAAGACGGGCGGACTGGCAGACGTAGTCGGATCTTTGCCGAAATGTTTTGACAAAGATAAATACGATGTCCGCGTCATGCTGCCAAAATATCTCTGCATGAAAGAGGAGTGGAGAGATCAGCTGCAGTACCGGACACATTTTTATATGGATCTGAACTGGAGAACAGAGTACGTTGGGATTCTTGAGCTGCAGTACGAGGGAATTACCTTCTATTTTATAGATAATGAATACTATTTCAGCGGCTGGGCGCCCTACGGGGATATGTACGCAGATATCGAAAAGTTTGCCTTCTTCTCTAAGGCAGTGCTGAGCGCCCTGCCGGTGATCGGCTTCCGGCCGCATATCATCCACTGCCACGACTGGCAGACTGGACTGATCCCCATCTTCCTCGACA
>CAZZBJ010000124.1:0-4551 GCA_964652805.1 uncultured Mordavella sp.
TTCATCCTGCTCCACCTTGGCTGCTTTGTTCAAAATACAGTGCGAGACAAATAAAATTTTCTGCATAGCTTCTCATCCTTTCGATACCAATAAAATTTTATCACTTGGGTTATGTTTCTTCAAATCGCCTTCGTCTATATTGCTATAGAGGTATTCTATATGTCTTTCTGAGAGGGGCCTGCGAGTACATAGGCAGCGTCCTCCGACTAGGAGCATATCATCGACACGCACTTTGACGACGCAGCAATAAAACAACTCTATCCCAACGCCAGGATAAAGTGACGGCAAAGATAATACGACAGCAGCCCGGCTGCTTCTGGCAAAAAGCAGTCGGGCTGTTGTCGTAAATGTACTGCACATCATACACAATAGCACACCAGTTAGTGTAAGTTCAGACGTAATACTTTTAAAAAATGTTGCGTCTCCTGTTAATTTTTTCACAACTCGGCGAACATCTCCCGGAACGCCGCGTCCGCATATTCCTTCACCTTCTCCTCCAGAGCCCGGTAGCGGTTCACCAGGGAAATGCTCTCCGGGGTGAGGCAGCAGCTGCCGCCGCTCCTGCCGCCGTGATGCCGAAGGATGAGGGCGTACCCCAGCTCGTTCTCGGCCCGGTTCACGATTTTCCATCCCTTGCTGTAGGACATGCCCATCCGTCCGCAAGCCTCCTTCATGGAGCCGGTCTCCCCGACAAGCTCCAAAAGCTCGGCCACCCCGGGACCAAGGACCGGCTCGTCTGTGCCAATCCGGAGCTTGACCCGCAGGCGGAATTCCTTTCGGTTTTTCTGTTCTTTCTGGTTCTTTCTGTCTTCATCGGATTTGATGTGTCCTGTCTGTTTTGTCTCTTCCCTATCCAAGCACGTTCCCCCTGTCAGCGCATTTTCTGCTTTTTCACCATTCCACTATTCTTCCAGAAGCAGGATCTTCGACGGGTCTACAGTCACCTCATCGGGGATCTGATGCCGGCTCCGGGCGCTCTTCATCCAGATGCCCGCCCCGGGGCGCTCCCGGTTCTGAAAGATGAGCGTCCACTCAAAAGGCGAGGACACCTTCTCTGCCGGGAGCACACGAATCCGGTTGGGGGCGTCCTCTCCCTTCACCGCAGGCAGGATGTCGTGAGCCCGGATCCCCACATGGGTGACCGTATCGGGCACCTTTGTGCCGGTGCGCAGCATGACATTCCAGTCATTGGCGTAGACCTGAAAATCCCCTGCCTTCTGTATGCGGGAAATATTCTTGCACCCGGTCAGCCTGGCCGCAGTCAGTTTCCGTGGCTGGTCAAAGAGCACCTGTGTCTGATCGCAGATCACATTTCTCCCGCTTTCCATGATCATGGTTCTGCCGCACAGGCGGTAAATCTCATCCCGGTCGTGGCTCACAAGGACCATGCAGCCTTCAAACTCCCGAATCATCCGGGCCAGCTCCATCTGCATCTCCTCCCGGAGATAGCTGTCCATAGCGGAAAACGGCTCGTCCAGGAGAATACACTTTGCGTCCGACGCAAAAATCCTGGCCAGGGCGGTCCGCTGCTGCTGCCCGCCCGAGATGCGCACAGGATACTGATTTTCCAGTCCTTCCAGTCGGAACTGGCGGATCAGCTTCTCCACCCGCTCCCGCCGGACGCTTTTGTCCTGCCGGCTCCTCAGCAACCCGGCTTCAATATTCTGCGCCACCGTCATATTGGGAAACAGGGCATAATTCTGAAACAGGTACCCGACCTGTCTTTTCCGGGGCGGCAGGTCGACCCCTCTGTCGCTGTCAAAAAGGGTGCTGCCGTCTCTTCGGATCTTTCCCCGATCCGGCCGTACAAGCCCGGCCACAGCCTTGAGGGTCATGCTCTTCCCGCAGCCGGAGGCCCCCAGTATTCCCAGGCATCCGTCCTCCGCCTCAAAGCGAAGATCCAGGTCAAAATTTTTCAGCTTTTTTGAAAGATCAGCTTCCAGCATCTTTAACGGTTCTCCCTCCGGGTAAATCTCTGAAACACATACGTCGCATAGCCCATGCCGGTGACCACGATAAAGGAGATGAGCACCAGAATCAGCACATATCTGCCCGCTGACTCCATGTTCCCTGCCGACACGTCAGAGTAGACGGCCAGGGGCAGGGTTCTCGTCTTCCCTGCAATGTTCCCGGCGATCATGGCCGTGGCGCCAAACTCTCCCAGTCCCCTGGCAAACGCCAGGATGGCCCCGGACAGAAGTCCCTGCACGGCTCCGGGCATGAGGACTTTGCGGAAAATCTGCCACTCCGACATGCCAAGAGTCCTCCCCGCATCCATGAGATTTCGGTCCACCTGCTCAAATGCGCCTCTGGCCGACCGGTACATGAGGGGAAAGGAGATGGCTACTGCCGCCAGCACCGTGGCCCCCCAGGAAAACGCGATCTTCACCCCGAAATATTCCAGGAAAAAGGCGCCCACCGGTCTCCTGACTCCGAAGATATACAGGAGGAAAAATCCCGCCACCGTGGGTGGCAGGACCAGGGGGAGGGTCAGAAGACCATCCCACAGTATTTTCAATCTCTCATGGCGCATCCGATAGACAAAAAATGCCGCCCCTGTCCCAAGAAAAAATGTAAAGACAATGGAGACTGTCGCTGTTTTTGCCGATATCAGAACAGGCGAAAGATCCACCTTGTCCCCCTCCTTTCAATGCTACTGGGCCTCCGCATGACTGGTAAATCCATACTCCTCAAACACAGCCATGGCCTTGTCGCTTTGCAGGAAATCAAGAAATGCCTGGGCCTCCTCCTGATGTGCGGATGACGCCACAAGTCCCACCGGATAAATGGCCGGCTCCGCCAGACTTCCCTCCGGCGCCTGGGCGATCACCTTTACCTTGTCTGTGGTGGCCGCGTCCGTGGCATAGACGATACCCGCCTGAGCGCTTCCCTCTGCCACCCAGTTCAGCACCTCTGTCACATTTGTCCCAAGGCTGGATTTTGCCAGCACTTCGTCCCAGATCCCCAGATTCGTAAGGGCCTCCTGGGCATACTGTCCTGCGGGAACGCTGGCCGGGTCGCCGATGGCGATGGTGTCTGCCTTTGTGATATCCGTAAATTCTTCAAGGCCCAGCTCATTGTCCGCAGATGTGATGAGCACGATCTGATTCTCCAGAAGGTCCTTCACGCTGTCTCCGTCAATGAAGCCTTCCTCTGTGAGGGCGTCCATCTGCTGGGTGGCCGCTGACATGAACACGTCCGCCTCCAGCCCTTCCTCGATCTGCGTCTGCAGCTTACCTGAGCTGTCATAGGTTCCCTTCACAGTCACACCCGGATTTTGCTCCTCAAACAGAGGGATCAGTTCCTCCTCGCAGGCATACTCCAGGCTGGCTGCCGCCGCCACAAGGATCTCTGTCTCCTCTGTGCTCTCCTGCTCTGTGCTGTCCTCCCCTGAAGAGGAGCATCCTGCCAGTCCCGCTGCCAGCAGGCATACGCTCATGGATACTGCCAGCAGACGGCTGATCTTGTTTTTTTTCATTTTCATGTACCTCCCTGTCTTTATGTTTCATCCTTTCACTTTCATTTGAAACAATCCCAGTATACATCAAGTTATTTTTAAAAACAACTCGCTTTAAAAAAAACAGACCAGAAAATCTGATTTCTCCAACACTTTTTTACAAGGTAGTCGACCGGCTGCCCTGGCGCCTGTCGTCTTTTCAGATTCCCCATCTTCTCTCCCACACTTCCTCCATGTCTTCCTTCCGGTCTATATCCCGCAGCTCCGTCTCCCTGGACTCCACAATGTCGATCTTGTCCGGGTGCCGGGCCATCACGGCGCGGCCCCCCACATCCCCCTCCAGCTCCATGAGCTCCGGAAAATATATTTTCGGCCACAGTACCGGATTGCCCGGCCTGCCCTCATGACCGGCGCAGATGATCCTTCCTCTCTTGACTGCCGCCCGGTTCCATATCTTCTGGATGGTGGCCGCCTGAAGGCCGGGCTGATCGCAGACGCAGAACAGGATCCCCTCCACCTCCGGCTTTTTCTCCAGCATGGCCCAAAGCCCCAGCTTCAGGGACCAGGAAATCCCCCGCTCCGGCTCCCGGTTCTCCACCGGCGTCACGCCCATCTGCCGGGCCGCTTCCATCATGTTCTCATTCCCGGTGACGATTATTTTCTCCACCCCGGAAAAGGCGGCCGCCTTTTCCAGCATATACTGGTAGACCGGCTTGTCATGAACAAGGCAGGACAGCTTGTCCCCGCCAAATCGTAAGCCCCGGCCTGCGGCCAGGATGACAAGGCCGTATTTTCCCTTCATCCTCCCGTACAGCTCCACTGCCTCCAGGGCAGCTCCCCCCACGGCCAGCGCCTTGTCAGAGATGGTGTGACAGTGGGAGACCTCGCACCGGGCGTCAATGTCTCCTATTTTCATGCCCTTTTTTACCATAGCCCCCTCCTGGAGCATGCCCCGCACAATGCCGGACATAGCTGCAAACACCGGCACGTCCCCTGTATAGGCGGCGATCTGTCCTTTCTCCACCCGGCTGCCGATGGACACCGTTGGCCGGGTCCGCCCGTCCCCGGCGGCCCGCAAAAGCCGCCCTATGGTG
>CAZZBJ010000125.1:0-4533 GCA_964652805.1 uncultured Mordavella sp.
CCAGGGAGTATCCCTGCTTTATTTTTTATGAATCCGATGCTTTCCTTGGAATTATGTCAAAACAGGAATACAAGAAGCTGATTGATCTGCTCGACAAGAAAGACAAAGAAATAAAGCACCAACTGGAAGGAGCATAATCGCTTTCCAAAAGGTGCTTTTCCTCCGTTGTCTTGCATATCACTGCATTTTTCTTACCCCTACAGATCTATATTCTCCCACATATTTGCGGAGAAGATTGTTCGCTTTTGTCTGACTGACATCCAAATAGTCGGCAATCTTTCTGGAAGAACCATATTTTTTGTATGCCTCTGTAATCAGATATGCCTTGTAACGTTCCACTTTACTGTCAAAACTTTCCTGCTTTTTGGACATGAGACCGTGTTTTTCCCCGGAAAGACTATAGATATTTTTGGGGAGATCTTCAACGCCTATAGTAATATTTTCTGTCATCACTATCAGACGATGGATCGTGTTCTTAAGTTCACCTAAATTCCCGGACCAGTTGTAGTTTTCCAGAATTTCCATTGCTTCTTCTGTAATTTGGCGAGTGACGCCATAACGCTTATTATAACTCTGCTGATAATACTGTATCAATGGTCGGATACTGTCAGTACGTTGGCTGAGAGGCGGAAGAACCAGCTCTACGATATTTAGCTGATAATACAAATCCTTAAGAAAAAGGCCGTTATCAATCATATCAGGAAGATTCCTGGTTGTAAGAGCAATAATTGTCCCATGGAAGGGAATAGAATATCTGCTGTTCAGCGGAGTAAATGTGTGACTTTCAAGAACGTCGAGAAGTTTTTGCTGGATTACCGGTGGAAGGTCAGATATTTCATCCAGTACGAGAGTTCCGTCCTGACAGGTTTCTAAAAGCCCTTTTTCCTCCTTCATATTCAACCCATCGTTTTTTGTATAACCCCAAAGAGTCTGTTCTATTTCCCATGCGGATGCACTGGTATTTAAAATGAAAAAGGGGCAGTCTCTGGTCTTTTTTTTAGCATGAATATAGCGGGCCAGATTTTTTTTCCCCGTCCCCTCTTCTCCGGCAATAAGGTAATTTACTTTTTTTTCTGATGTCTTTTTTATTGAATCTATATTTGCTTTTGTAAACATAAGAAATGCCCATTCATCATTAAAAGTATCCTGTGCAATAAAGCTTGAATTGTAATCTTTATAATACAGGTCAGCTTCATTAATTTTGTCTCTGACATTCATTACTACATATTTCAGTTCTTTATTTTCATCGAAAACAGGAATCGCAATTGTCAGGAGCTCGGAACCGTTTTTGGTTTTCTGTCTGGCGGCATAAGCCTTTTTTGTCTGATATACAACTGGAAGCACTGAATTATTCCACCATAAATCATTAGTAAAATCAAAGAAAGACTTTCCAATCATTTCCCATGGCTCACAGTCGTAATGCCGTATACTGGCTTTGTTGATATAGACGATCCGGTAGTTGTTATCATAAATCAAAACTTCGTCATAAAGTGAATCAATTAATTTTATAAAATTTTCGAATCCAATTCCGGATAAAAACAGCTGATTCGGCATAATCTCTCCTTTTCAACAATCGAGTTGATATTAACTCGTTATAATTAAGAAGTTTCTATATTTGAGTATAAAATAACTCATTTATTTTGTCAAATATTGATATATTCAAAAAAGACAGGAAAAATTACAATAATTATAGCTTACAGATATAACACACAAGGAAAGGAGAATGTGCAAATGAAAATTACTGATGTGGAGGTGATCTGTTTAAGAGTACCCGCTTATGACGAACTGTGCGAGTGGGGAGACGATGCGTTTATCGTCCGCGTGCATACAGATGAGGGGATTTGCGGAATAGGTGAAAGCGATACTTCACCGGTTGCTGCAAGAGGGATTGTAAATGCTCCCCAGTCCCATGAATCGTCAAATGGTTTGAAGAGACTCCTTATAGGGGAAAATCCGCTTGAGATTCAGAGACTGTGGGATAAAATGTATTCACAATCCAATTATTGTGGCAGAAGAGGGCTTGGAATACATGCCATGAGTGCCATTGATATTGCGTTGTGGGACATAGCTTCACAATATTACCAGGTTCCAATTTATATGCTGTTAGGTGGAAAGTACCGGGATAAAATTCCTGCGTATGGAACATTCATCCCTGCAGATGCGTTAGAGGAGAACCGTAAGATTGTGAGAAAATTAAAACAGCAGGGATTTACCAGCTTAAAATTTGGAGGCGGTATTTTCGGAAATGATCCGGATATGGATGAAGCGATTATTGCAGTTATCAGAGATGAAGCCGGCCCTGATTTTCAACTGCAGATCGATGTGGCCTGCAAATGGAGAACATATGGGGCTTCTGCGCCGATGTTTAAGAGACTGGAAAAATATCACTTGGACTGGATTGAAGAACCTGTTATGCCGGACGACTATAATGGTTATGCAAAACTGGCCGCTTTGGGTATTTCTAAAGTTTCCGGAGGCGAGGGGCTTACTACAAGATACGAATTTGATTCATTTATCCGTCAGGCGCAGCCGGATATTGTGCAGCCAGATATTACCAGGTGCGGAGGAATCAGTGAAATAAGAAAAATTTATGACATTGCAGAAATGAACGGCGTCAAACTTGTGCCACATGGCTTTTCAACAGGAATTCTTCTTGCTGCAACAGTACAGTTTTTAGCTTCCTGTGAGCATGGGGATCTGATTGAATATTCCCAAAGCACAAGTCCTCTTTACACAGATCTTGTTAAAAATAAGATTCCATTTGAAAACGGATATGTGACAGTCCCGGATACGATCGGGCTGAATGTAGAACTGGATGAGGATCTGATCGAAAAATACAGAATGAATTAGAACGGGGGAATAAGATTATGGAAAAGAAAAAAAATGACAAACTTCTGATCGGGGTCAGTCTTGTAATTGTTCTTGCAATTGTGATTTGCCTTGTGATTACCCCGGAAGCATCTGAAAATGTTGCCAGTTCGCTTTTTAGCGGTATTACGACATCATTGGGATCTGCCACTCTTTTGTTTGCTTTCGCAGGTATTATTCTGCTGGTGGGGATTGCCTTCAGTAAATATGGGAAAATAAAACTCGGCGAGGGAGAACCGGAATTTTCCACGTTCAAATGGGTAGCCATGATGATGTCATGTGGTCTTGGTTCTGCTACCTGTTACTGGGCATTCATTGAATGGGCATACTATATAGAGACTCCCGGTCTTGGTATTACTTCGGAGTCACAGCAAGCTTACGAAATGTCCGTTTCCTACACCATGTTCCATTGGGGGTTCAGTGCATGGACACTTTATGCACTTGTCGCTCTGCCCATGTGCTATCACTTTTATGTGCGGAAAAACAAAGGACTTAGTCTCTCTGCCATTATCAGTTCGATTACCGGTATTAAACAGAATGGCGTGGTAGGAAGAATCATTGATATCATCTTCCTTTTTATCTGCTTTGGAGCACTGTCCATTACGCTCGGCGTTTCTGTTCCTCTGGTGACAGATGTGCTCTGCTCAGTACTTGGGGTTGAATCCTCTTTCTGGATGAATATCGTGATCATACTTATTTTGTCAGTAATTTATTCATTCTCGTCATATATAGGTCTGCAGAAAGGAATGTCCAAAATATCAGATATGAATGTAAAACTGGTCATCTTTTTCACTTTGGCAGTTCTGGTGGTTGGACCTACTTTCTTCATGATTGATAATACGACACAGTCTTTGGGAATGATGCTGCAGAATTTTATTCAAATGAGTACTTTCACTGATCCGATTGGACAGTCAGGCTTTCCTCAGGCGTGGACGATCTTCTACTGGTTTTACTGGATCACCTATGCTCCGTTTACAGGAATCTTTATTGCAAAAGTTTCTAAAGGGCGTACTATCCGTTCGGTGATTATTAATACACTTGTGTCGGGGAGTGTCGGGTGTTTCCTCTATTTTGGAATACTGGCAAGCTTTTCCCTCCATCAGCAAATTAATGGTATCGTAGATATGGTGGGAATGCTTGCAAACGGTCAGGATACTTTGGCTATTATCGAGGTTTTACGTTCTCTTCCGTTTAATGCTGTTTTTATGGTTTTATTCTGCATAAGTTCTCTACTGTTTTTAGCTACAACACTGGACGGAGCTGCCATGACAATGGCTACAACATCCACAATCGGGCTGAAAAATAATGAAGAGCCGAGTCCGTTTCTTAGATTATTCTGGTGCATTATGCTGGCAGTTGTTCCACTGGCGATGATTCTTGTCAATGCTAGTCTGGATACCATTAAAACATGTGCAATTGTTACTGCTGCGCCACTGCTTGTTGTCATAGCAATCATGATATACGGATGGATGAAATGGATGATAAAGGATCAGAAGAAAATAAAACAATAAAGTTTCAGATGCCAGAGGCTGCCGTGTTGAACAATCAGTGCGGCGGCCCTGTGCCGAAAAGGCACGGTGGAAATAATGGCATGATCGTGCGAAAAAGAAATATCTTTGTTTTAACGGGCGATCAGAACCCAAAACATTGTTTCATGGTTACGTG
>CAZZBJ010000126.1:0-4430 GCA_964652805.1 uncultured Mordavella sp.
AAGGAATCCCTCTTGGAAATTAAGGAAGAATCTATCAGAACGAAGAATGAGCTCGAGAAAGAAACAAAAGAGAGAAGAGCAGAGTTACAGCGTTATGAAAAGAGAGTCCTCTCCAAGGAGGAAGCTTTGGACAAACGGTCCGATGCTATGGAAAAACGGGAAGCAGGGATTACAGCAAAGGAAGAGCAGCTCAAGGCTCGTGAAGCGAAAGTGGATGAGCTGAGCAGACAAAGAGTACAGGAACTAGAAAGGATCTCAGGACTAACCTCCGAACAGGCAAAAGAATATCTGTTAAAAACTGTTGAAGAAGATGTTAAACATGACACTGCAAAAATGATCAAGGAGATGGAAACGCAGGCCAAGGAAGAGGCGGATAAGAAGGCAAAGGAATACGTTGTTACCGCCATTCAGAGATGCGCTGCTGATCATGTGGCAGAAACTACGATTTCAGTCGTTCAGCTTCCAAGTGACGAGATGAAGGGACGGATTATCGGACGTGAAGGAAGAAACATCCGTACGCTGGAAACTCTCACAGGGGTAGAGCTGATTATCGACGATACACCCGAAGCGGTTGTATTATCAGGGTTTGATCCCATCAGGCGTGAAGTCGCAAGGATCGCTCTGGAGAAGCTGATCGTGGACGGTCGTATCCATCCGGCAAGAATTGAGGAGATGGTGGAAAAGGCTCAGAAGGAAGTAGAGGCAGTGATCCGCGAGGAAGGAGAGGCAGCGGCACTTGAGGTCGGCGTGCACGGAATTCATCCGGAACTGATACGACTTCTGGGAAGAATGAAATTTCGGACCAGCTATGGTCAGAATGCGCTGAAACACTCAATTGAGGTGGCGCAGCTGTCGGGACTTCTCGCAGGTGAGATTGGACTGGATGTCCGTCTTGCGAAGCGAGCAGGCCTTTTACATGATATTGGCAAATCCATCGACCACGATGTGGAAGGATCACATATCCAGATCGGTGTTGAACTGTGCAGAAAGTACAAGGAGTCATCGATTGTTATCAATGCAGTGGAAGCACATCATGGCGATGTTGAGCCAGAGTCTCTGGTCGCATGCATCGTTCAGGCTGCAGATACGATCTCTGCGGCAAGACCGGGAGCGAGAAGAGAGACGATTGAGACATACACAAACAGATTAAAACAATTAGAAGATATCAGCAACCAGTTCAAGGGTGTTGAAAAATCTTTTGCTATTCAGGCAGGTAGAGAGATTCGTATTATGGTAGTTCCAGAGCAAGTATCTGATGCAGATATGGTATTACTGGCCAGAGATATTTCCAAGCAGATTGAATATGAGCTGGAATATCCGGGGCAGATAAAGGTAAATGTTATCAGGGAATCCAGGGTAACAGACTATGCCAAATAAATGTAAACCGAAAGCAGAAGACCAGCCGTAACAGGCTGGTCTTTTATATTGCGGGTACGCGACGTTAGTTATACAAAAACACCTTCCCATTATAATAGGGGTGTTCAGCCACTATTTAAAGAAAGGAAAGGTGTGTTTATATGGCAAAGCAAACAAATTCGCTTGCCAATATATTAAAGCAATTGTGCAGTTATAAAGGCGTGGAGATATTGGAAGGACATCTGATGCCGGATCATGTGCATATGCTGGTAAGTATACCGCCGAAAATCCGAGCCACCCGTTTTACGGGTGGGGCGACTGAAAAGAAAGGGAAGAAAACATGAGCAATGAGATCAAGAGGATAGACCGGAAGCTGGCATATGAGGGTGCTGTGATCAATGTTTACCAGGATACGGTTCAGTTCCCGGACGGGCACACGGCAAAATGGGATTACATCCATCACGATGGAGCTGCGGCGGTGATACCAGTGCTCCCGGACGGCAGGATCCTGATGGTAAAGCAGTACAGAAATGCGCTGGACAGATTTACGCTGGAGATTCCTGCGGGCAAGCTGGATGACCCGAAGGAGACGGGGATTGTCTGTGCGTCCCGTGAGCTGGAGGAGGAGACGGGCTACCGCTGTGAGCATCTGGAGCCTCTGCTTGTCCTCAGGACCACAGTCGCATTCTGCAATGAGAGGATAGAGGTGTTCGCAGCCAGGGATCTGATCCCTTCCCACCAGCATCTGGATGTGGATGAATATATCGATCTGCAGGCATGCACTCTGGCGGAATTGAAGGGGAAGATCTTCAGCGGGGAGATTCAGGACTCCAAGACCGTGGCGGCCATTCTGGCCTACGCAGTGAAATACAGCAAAGAGTAAGAGAAAAGCAGAAGAGTAACGACAGAGGACATATTTCCTCCCAAACGGCATAATCCTTCAGGCGCTTTTCTATATTGCCGAATACAGAAATTGTCCTCTGGTATTTTATTCTTTCCCCAGGGAATCGTGGAATTCCGCCAAAACGGTGGGTACTATTCTGCCGATCGGAGTCGGAATTATATCAAAAAGTTATTTAAATCCAATTTTTCTGAAAATATTTCTAAAAAAATTTGATTTTTTGTTATTTTTTCGAGTAATCCTATCTTTGACAGTGAAAGTCCGTAGATGCCTTTGTTCCGGCGATCTACGGGCTTTTTGGGTCATGCAAAATGTAGCTATATAGTATTCTTTTTTTGTCTTGAATGGCCTTATGATTTTTCGCATATCGTTTCCCCAACTGATAATAAATCTTCGTTTTCACTGTACTTTTTACGGTTTAATTCATTGACGTATTCCTGAGCCCAGACATAGGGATCTTTGCCGCCGGCTCTAGCGGGAACCTCCGTCAGATTTCCCGGTTTTTCAATGGTGACGGTTGTTAACGCTGCCATTGGGTTTACGGATGATTTTCTGGACATAAAAAGAGGCGGAATTTTTTGATTTGCTTACAGTAAGTTTTATGGTAAACCTCCTCTCCCTTATTACACCATACATAGCCACAAATAAATGTTTTTCGTCTATTTAACAGTCAAACTTACGGGTGGGTACTATTCTGACGATTGGAGTCGGAATTATATCGAAAAGTTATTTAAATCCAATTTTTCTGAAAATATTTCTAAAAAAAATTTGATTTTTTTGTTATTTCTTCGTATAATTTAGAGTATATGATGGGAGATAAAGAGTATGGAAAAAATAGTGTTAGAGTATGTAGAGTATTTAAAAAAAGTGAAGGGGATTTCTCTGAACACAGAGATGGCGTACAGGCGTGATCTTATGAAGCTTGTGCGCTATCTTGCCTCTCAGGGAATTCATGAAGTGGCGCAGATTACGGCAACAAACCTCAACTCCTATATGCTTCACATGGAGAAACAGAAGCTGACCAATACGACTATATCCAGAAATGTGGCTTCAATCAAGGGATTTTTTAATTATCTCTTCAAAAAGAAATATATTAAGGAGGATGTGTCAGAGGGGTTGACTAGTCCGAAGATCGAGCGCAGAGAGCCGAAGAGCGCCTCCAAGGAGGATGTGGAGAAGGTTCTCGCCATTCCTAACGGGAAGACGCCAAAGCTGCTCCGGGATAAGGCTATGATCGAGCTTCTGTATTCCACAGGGATCATGGTGGAGGAGCTTGTGAGTCTCAAGATACAGGACGTCAATCTGGAGATGGGCTATCTGCAGTGTCATTTTCCGGGTAATCAGAATGCGTACCCGATCGACAAGCAGGCGCTGAAGGCTATGAAGGCGTATCTGAAGAACGGGCGCGAGCCCTTGCTCAAGGGCCATAGATCGGACGTTCTCTTCCCGAATATCAGCGGCAGAAAGATGAGCAGACAAGGATTTTGGAAAATCCTGAAGGGATATGCCGCCAAGGCAGGCATCGAGGGAACCATCACTCCCAGCATGCTGCGCCATTCCTGATGAAAAAGAAAAATCAGAATAACAGTAAGAGCGGCCGACAGTTTTGATGACTGTCGGCCTTGTTATATTTCTCTTTATTACATTTTCACAAAAAGAGATGCAGTAACTCCATGCAGTGGGCGATGCGTGTACAGGTTCCAATCCCCGCACAAACTTACAGCAGATCACAGGATCAAGCGGTCGGGTGTCCATTAAAAGACGCCTGTTTCATTTCAGAGCATTAAAAATCCAGTGATAAATTATTGCTATTTCTCTATGTTTGGATTATTATAAAATAAATTTGATGATTGGAGGATGCAAGATGTATAAGATACGGAAAGCTGAAAAACTGGCTGATAAGATCTATCTTATGGATGTGGAAGCACCGCGTGTCGCAAGGCACTGTGAGCCAGGGCAGTTTGTGATAGTGAAGTTGGACGAAAAGGGAGAGCGAATTCCTCTGACGATCTGTGACTATGACAGAGAGGAAGGAACCATTACCATCGTGTTCCAGACAGTCGGCGCATCTACAGAGAAGTTTGCGGCCCTGAAGACAGGAGACGCGTTCCAGGATTTCACAGGACCGCTCGGATATCCCTCGGAATTAGTCCATGAAGATATAGAAAGCCTG
>CAZZBJ010000127.1:0-4128 GCA_964652805.1 uncultured Mordavella sp.
GCGACCAGCCCCAGGCCATCGAGCAGCTGGTCAAAGGCTTCAAGAAAGGCAACCAGTGTCAAACCCTTCTGGGTGTTACCGGCTCCGGTAAAACCTTCACGATGGCGAATGTCATCCAGCAATTGAATAAACCGACGCTGATTATTGCTCATAACAAGACATTGGCGGCACAGCTCTACGGTGAGTTCAAGGAATTCTTCCCGAACAACGCCGTAGAGTATTTCGTGAGTTACTACGACTACTACCAGCCTGAGGCCTACGTCCCCTCCTCGGACACCTACATCGCCAAGGACTCCTCCATTAACGAGGAGATCGACAAGCTGCGGCTGTCGGCCACAGCCTCCCTGGTGGAGAGAAGAGATGTGATCGTGGTGGCCAGCGTCTCCTGCATCTACGGATTGGGCGAGCCCCAGAACTTTGAGAAGATGATGGTCTCCCTGCGGCCGGGGATGGAAAAGGACAGGGATGAGGTACTGCGGCAGCTCATTGATATTCAATATGAAAGAAACGAGATCGACTTCAAGAGAGGTACCTTCCGGGTGCGGGGGGACGTGCTGGAGATCATCCCGGCTAACGAGGCGGAGACGGCCGTGCGGGTAGAGTTTTTCGGAGATGAGATCGACAGGATCACCCAGATCGATGTGCTTACCGGGGAGATCAAGGGAAAGCTGGAGCATGTGGCGATCTTCCCTGCCTCCCACTATGTGGTGCCGGCGGAGCAGATTCGGCGGGCTGCGGACGCCATTGAAGAGGAGCTGGAGGAGCGGGTCCGGTATTTCAAGAGTGAGGACAAGCTGCTGGAGGCCCAGAGGATCGCTGAGAGGACCAACTTTGATATAGAGATGCTCAAGGAGACAGGCTTCTGCTCCGGCATTGAGAACTACGCAAGGCATCTGTCCGGGCTTGCGCCGGGGCAGCCGCCCTACACGCTGATGGACTTCTTTAAGGATGATTTTCTCATCATCATTGACGAATCCCACAAGACCATCCCACAGATCGGGGCCATGTACCACGGGGACCAGTCCAGGAAGAGGACCCTGGTGGACTACGGCTTCCGCCTGCCCTCGGCGCTGGACAACAGGCCCCTGAGCTTCCGGGAATTTGAGGAGCGGATTGACCAGATCATGTTTGTGTCCGCCACGCCGGGAGACTATGAGGTGGAGCATGAGCTTCTGCGGGCTGAGCAGGTGATCCGCCCCACCGGCCTTCTGGATCCGGAGGTGGAAGTGCGCCCTGTGGAGGGCCAGATCGACGACCTGGTGGCTGAGGTCAAAAAGGAGATTGAAAAGAAGAACAAGATCCTGATCACCACTTTGACCAAGCGGATGGCGGAGGATCTGACAGATTACATGAAGGAGCTGGGCATACGGGTGCGGTATCTTCATTCGGATATCGACACGCTGGAGAGGACGGAGATCGTTCGGGATATGCGGCTGGATGTCTTTGATGTGCTGGTGGGCATCAACCTCCTGCGTGAGGGCCTGGACATACCGGAGATCACCCTGGTGGCCATCCTGGATGCGGACAAGGAGGGCTTTCTCCGGTCTGAGACGTCCCTGATCCAGACCATCGGGCGGGCAGCCAGGAATGCGGACGGGCATGTCGTCATGTATGGGGATACCATCACAGACTCTATGCGGCAGGCCATGGACGAGACCCAAAGAAGGCGGGAAATCCAGATGTCCTACAATGAAGAGCACGGCATTACGCCCACTACCGTTCAGAAATCCGTCCGGGATCTGATCAGTATTTCAAAGAAGGTGGCTGCTGAAGAGATGCGGATGGAGAAGGAACCCGAGTCTATGAACCGGACAGAGCTGGAAAAGCTGATCAAAGAGCTGGAAAAGCAGATGCGCAGAGCGGCGGCCGACCTGAACTTCGAGGCTGCGGCAGAGCTGCGTGACAAGATGACAGAGCTGAAAAAGCAGCTGCAGGATATAGACGCGGACTAAAAGTATGTAGAACTAAAAGCATGCAGATTGGAAGTATGCAGAGTAAAAGTATACGGATAAAAAGTATGCATAAAATGCATCCTGTCGGCAGAGCATAAGATAAGGAGACAAAAAAATATGGCAGCAAAAAGCGGCACAAAATACATCAAGATCAGAGGAGCCAATGAGCACAATCTGAAAAATATAGACCTGGATATCCCCAGAGACGAGCTGATAGTTCTGACCGGCCTGTCCGGCTCGGGGAAATCATCCCTGGCCTTTGACACCATCTACGCAGAGGGGCAGAGAAGGTATATGGAGTCTTTGTCCTCCTACGCAAGGCAGTTCCTGGGGCAGATGGAAAAGCCAAATGTGGAGAGCATCGAGGGGCTTCCTCCGGCCATTTCTATTGACCAGAAATCCACCAACAGGAACCCCCGGTCTACGGTGGGCACGGTGACGGAGATCTATGATTATTTCCGTCTCCTCTATGCCAGGATCGGAATTCCCCACTGCCCCAAGTGCGGCCGGGAGATCCGGAAGCAGACAGTGGACCAGATGGTGGACCAGATCATGGCCCTCCCGGAGCGGACGAAGATCCAGCTCCTGGCCCCGGTAGTGCGGGGGCGCAAAGGGACTCACGCAAAGCTGTTTGAGCGGACAAAGAGGAGCGGCTACGTGCGCGTTCGGGTGGACGGGAATCTGTACGAGCTATCGGAGGAGATCACCCTGGACAAAAACATCAAACACAATATTGAGATCATTGTGGATCGGCTTGTGGTAAAGCCGGGCATTGAGCAGCGCCTGACAGATTCTGTGGAGAGTGTGCTCCGCCTGGCGGAGGGGCTTCTCGTGGTGGATGTGATCGGCGGAGAGCCCATGAATTTCAGCCAGAGCTTCGCCTGCCCGGACTGCGGCATCAGCATTGACGAGATCGAGCCCAGAAGCTTTTCCTTCAACAACCCTTTCGGCGCCTGCCCGGAATGTTACGGCCTGGGCTACAAGATGGAGTTTGACGAGGACCTGATGATCCCGGACAAATCTCTGAGCATCGACGAGGGGGCCATCGTCGTGCTGGGGTGGCAGTCCTGTACGGACAAGGGAAGCTATACAAGGGCCATCCTGGATGCGCTGGCCGGGGAGTACAAGTTCTCCCTGCGCACGCCCTTTAAGGACTATCCGAAGAAAATACATGACATCCTCATCCACGGGACAGGCGGCAAAGAGGTGAAGGTGTACTACCGCGGCCAGCGGGGAGAGGGCATTTACGATGTGGCCTTTGAGGGACTCATCAAGAGTGTGGAGCGCAGATACCGGGAGACCGGCTCTGAGACCACCAAGGCGGAGTATGAGACCTTCATGCGCATCACCCCCTGCCACGAATGTGGGGGACAGAGGCTGAAGAAATCCTCCCTGGCGGTGACCGTGGGAGGCATGAACATTGCCCAGATCACAGCTCTCTCCGTAGAAAAACTGCAGGAATTCCTGCAAAATCTGGAACTGACACACCAGCAGACACTGATTGGCGGGCAGATTTTGAAGGAAATCCGGGCGAGGATCCGGTTTCTCATGGATGTGGGACTGGACTACCTGACTCTGGCAAGAGCCACCGGCTCCCTTTCCGGCGGGGAGGCCCAGAGAATTCGGCTGGCCACTCAGATCGGCTCCGGGCTGGTGGGCGTGGCCTACATTCTGGACGAGCCCAGTATCGGCCTTCATCAGAGGGACAATGACAAGCTGCTGGCTACCCTGAAGCATCTGCGTGATCTGGGAAATTCTGTCATCGTGGTGGAGCACGACGAGGATACCATGCTGGAGGCGGATCACATCGTGGACATCGGCCCCGGCGCCGGGGAGCACGGCGGCGAGGTGGTGGCCCAGGGCACGGCAAAGGAGATCATGAAGAATAGAAACTCCATTACCGGCGCATATTTAAGTGGTAGAATGAAAATCCCGGTTCCTGTGGAGAGAAAGAAGCCTACCGGATGGATCAAGGTGGTGGGAGCTCAGGAGAACAATCTGAAAAATATAGATGTGGACATTCCTCTTGGAGTCATGACCTGCGTCACCGGCGTATCCGGCTCCGGCAAGAGCTCCCTTGTCAATGAGATCGTGTACAAGCGGCTGGCCAGGGAGCTGAACCGGGCGCGCACCATTCCCGGAAAGCATAAGGATATCCTTGGCATAGAGCAGCTGG
>CAZZBJ010000128.1:0-3977 GCA_964652805.1 uncultured Mordavella sp.
TACCCAGTTTGTTCCCGTGTATGAGTATGTTGTCTTGTTTCCCTTTCCGTCTGTTAAACTTGTAAGTCTGCCAAGCATATCATAAGTATAGTTCTTTGTGTTTGTATCAACGTTATATCCTGTTTCCGTTTCGCTGAGTACGTTTCCGGCATGGTCATATGTATATGTAATGCTGTAAGTACCGATTGCTGCCGGAGGAACAACTGTTATCACATTTCCTGCACAGTCGTATGTATAGCTCGTTACTCCGCCCTGTCTGTTTGTTTCCTCAACAGTTCTTCCAAGCACATCCTGCTGTACTGACGTTGAGTATGACACTGCATTGTCGTCACCCTGTACTGTCGCTGTTGTCAGCAGTCCTGTTTCATTTATTGTATATGTATAGTCTGTCTGTGCAAGCTTTGTGCCTCCTGTGTTCTTTGTTACACTGCTTGTTACTCTGTCCCTGCCGTCATATGTAAGTGTTGTTACTGCATTTCCCTCTGTCTGTGTCACAGGACGCATATATACATCATATGTATAGCTTTCAAGAGTATTGTTGCTGTTTTCCATATCCACAGCTTTTGTCAGATTTCCTGCCTTGTCATAAGTGTATTTGATCCTGTTTCCGTTCTCATTTGTATCATTATATAAGTTCCATTTCCATATAGTTATAATTCGTATTATATTTTACCATCTGTATGATAGCAAAAGAACGGATCTGTTTTCTCCTGAATCTTTTTCCAAATGATAATCTGATGATAGAACCGTCTCTCTGTTTTACTTAATTTTCATATAACGGAAGATTTGTTTTCCGAAGATTCAAAATCATATATCATTACCTTTCCGTTTTTACAGTTATTGTGTTTTACCGTAGTTTTATAAAATATCTTTCTTGTATCTTCATATAATTCCTTTATCAATAAGATAATTATAAATATCGTCACTCTCCTTCGCCTTATTGACCAATATTTCCTTTTCCTCTTCCGTATAATTATTTGCTGTACACCCGTTTTCAACAAGAAATTTCACAACATCAAAATATCCATCTCTTGTCGCAACCATAAGCTGTGAATCCAATCTGGAACCATTACTGCTGTTAACATAATCATTACTAAAATCAGCATTTAATTCCTTTAAATATTCCAATAATTCCAAATTCCCCTGTTCTACACTGTTATAAACAGCAGTACAAAGTTCATCATAATTCAAATCATTTCTGAAATTATGTATATACTTCACAGTATCCAAATCACAATAAGAAAATACCCACACATAATATGGTTCCATACTCATTCTGCTTCTATCATTAACATTAAACCCTCTTTCCACAAATAACATTACAATATCATCATAATCATTTTTAAGAGCTTCCTCGAAGGCTTCTTTATTGTTAATATTTGCACCATTATCAAAAAGCAATTTTAAAATATCTATATTGTTATTCTTTGTTGCTTCATAAACAGCTTCATCAATATAGGCAGGATTTAAATTTAAAATATATTCTGTCATATCATAATTATTGTAATATACTGCGTAATACAAAGCACATTTATAATATCCATCATCAGCTTCATTTATATCTGCTCCTTTTTCAATTAAAAATTTTACATTTTCAAAATTATTGGCAGCTACCGCTAATCTGAGCAAAAAATTCAGATCACTGTCATCTTTCAGATTTTTTTCTAAAACATCCTTGCTTCCATAACCTGCAATTCCCCACAGAACAGTATTATTTTTGCACTTATTATTTTCATTGAATTCCCCTTTATATGCGGCATAAATATCTTTATCAATATCCTCACCTTTATAATTATCTATCAACACTTTCATAGCCAGCACTAATGGTATATTTTGACTGTAATTATTTAATCTGTCCTCCATGTTTTTAATATTATCTGCCGTAACATCTGCCCCTGCATCAATTAATTTTTCCAGCCGATCAAAAAACAAATCCGGATATTTTGATGATATAAATTTGTCTATTGAATTTTCTCCCATATCATCAACGTAGTTTACATCAGGATCAAGAGTAAGCAATTTCTCAAATATCTCATCTCTTACGCCAATAGCTTCATAAAATACAGTTGTACCTGATGTGTCAACAAAGTCAGGGTCTATATCATACTCAAGCATAGTATTAATAAATCTTTTGCTTCTTTGTCTGTGCTCTGCCCAAATAACAGGTGAGACCGTACCTAAGTTGTGATATTCAAACTTGTTAATATCCGCTCCTTCATTTATTGCCTCTATCATTGCTTGTTCATTTCCTTCTGTAACTGCATCCCACAATTTCTCATATTGTTCAGGTTGTTTAAATTCATCAATTTTATTATTTATAGTTCCGCAAATAGATACTGCAATTGAAATAATATATGCAATAATTCTTTTTAACATAATAATCATCTCCAATATAATTGTAATATATTATTTATAAATTATTAAATCCCATAATCCCAAGTTATATTTATTGTATTTGCTTGAGAATTATCACATATAGATACACCTTTTTTCATATATTCTGGCATATTTTCAAACCTTTCTCTAAACGCATCAGTCATTCCCTTATCTTTAAACTGCACTTCTACATATAATTTTAATTCTTCTGGCAATGAAGTGTTTCCAAGCTGAAAACCTGTTTGCCACCAAGTATATCTAGTATCACAAACAAAACTTTGCCCATTTTTACTTTTAACAACTAATTTAATATTTAGATAATCTTCTGGAAGTGCACAACTATAATATGAAGAGCCATCAGTATTATAGTATAATCCTACTTCCCCGCCCGCTAAGCCAACAAAACTATTATAATTACCCTTCCATAATTCTAATCTCCAATGACGACTATTATATTCAAATTCAAAAATTCTCCAATCAATATTCATAGAAAAAATTACCGCACCATAATCATAAATATCAGTGTATCCAAATTGTCTCTGTGGTGCACTATTTTTAAAATAAAATACACCTTGATACGGATCATACCCAAAAAGGTCTTTCAAATTTATATTATATTTTTGTATGTCATTTGGTAGATTTTTTATTAAATCCCGAATATTTTGTCCATTTGTCTCATTAGTCATATTTTCAAAATTATTCTTTGATTCATTAATTTTATTCTTATAAGCCTCCATACGTTCAGAAAAGGGCGCCATTCCTGTAATATCTACATAATTTACAGCATTATTATAACAATAAGCATACCAGTTACTACCATCCTTTATCGGATCCTCACTTATAAACCTTCCCGTACTCATATCATAGTATCTTGCCCTTAGGTACAGGTTTCCTGTTTCATTGTCGTAGTATTCTCCGCAGTATCTGAATGGATTTGTATCACTGCTGTCAATGTCTGTCTCATTACCAAAGGCATCATACTCATATGACTTCTGCAAGTCTCCGTTCTTGTCGGCTAAACCCGTTACATCACCGTGACCGTCGAAAAGATAAAGGTCAAATTCCCATGTACACGCTGTTGCACCTTCAAGTCTTGTACCGCTTCTCATATATCCCGGTGCTCTTGCATAGCTCTTTATTTCCTTAGTTGTAATCCCAATTGAAAGTTAAGGGTATCATTTGTCAAATTTTTAATAATAAATAATAACAATATCTCCATCCCCATTCCTTTTCTTTATATTCACTTTTACACTGACATTAAAAAACTATACATATCCATAAGAAACAGATCAATTAAAACATTAAATATATCTACCGCTATTAAAAAAAATATTGTAATTAAATTTTTATTATAATATTGTTGTTTTATTGAATAAAATGAATAAATACATAAAATAATACTATCAACAATACATAAATATAATTTTACATAAAGCATAAATATCAAAAGAATAGTCTGCAATATGTATATATGGACTGGAAATATTCCAAATGAAAGAATAAACCAAAAAAAACAATAATATAACTGGCACCAGATTAAACAAAATTGAGACCGTTTCAAATTTTGTGTAAACTCAAAAAACCGATGTATTGGGCTGGAG
>CAZZBJ010000129.1:0-3973 GCA_964652805.1 uncultured Mordavella sp.
CTTTGTGTCGAATGTGCCGTGAGGGATACTGCACAGTTCTTCAAAAAAATGAAAGACTGCCTTTGGTTCCAGGTTGTCAAGTACTGCCATTGTCTTATCTCCTTTGTATGTGATTTGAATGTAAATTCGTCTTTCTCTATTGTGTCACGGAACACATAAAAAAGCAAGCCGCGCCATAAAATAAGCCAGACCCTTCCGGAGATCACAGCGAGCGTTCCCATGCTGTCTGACAAAAAAGCTGGCCACCGCAAGGGGGACCAGCTGTATGTGCGCTGTCTTTCTCTATGTAACCGAAAGGAGCCTGCTGTAGACTTTTGTCTACTCCAGCTCCATGTCGTCCTCTTCGTAGTCCTCCTCCGGCTCCTCGGGAGTGCCGTACTCGGCCTCCAACCCTCTTGAGGACTGCTCCGGGATCTCCAGCTCAGACCGGTTGTTGCGGACCATGTCGTAGCACTCTTGGAGGGAGTTGACAAGCCCGTCGTATTTGGTGGTGTAGCTGTCCAGTGTGTGGCCGATGATGCTCTCCGCGTTTGCCAGCAGGTCGTCTGTGTACTGCATGGCGCCGATGCGGATGTCGTTGGCGTCGTTTGTAGCGTTGTCCAGTATTTGCTGAGCCTGCTCTGTGGCAGCGGTAACGATCTCATTTGCCTGGGCATAGGCCTGCTGCATGATCTCGTGCTCGCTGACCAGCTCGGATGTCTGGATCTGGGCCTCCTGGAGCATGCTGTCGGCCTTGGCCTGGGCGTCGGCCAAGATAGCGTCTTTATTTGCAATGATCTTCTGATAGCGCTTGATCTCGTCCGGAGTCTTCATGCGGAGTTCACGGAGAAGCTCGTCTAGCTGATCCTTGTTTACAATGATCTTAGTGGTGGACAGAGGCTGAAATTTGCAACTGTCGATGTACTCCTCGATCTCTTCGATAATCTGTTCAATACGGCTGCTCATAATTTACACTCTCCTTTTTTATCCATTTTTTCCTGCATCCGCTCCATCACGATATGAGGCACAAACTGTGAGATGTCTCCCCCGAAAGCGGCCACTTCCTTTACTATGCTGGAGCTCAGGTAAGAATACTCCAGGCTGGTGGTCAGGAAGATCGTCTCCAGCTCCGGCTCCAGCTTGTGATTGGTCTGGGCCATCTGGAGCTCGTACTCGAAATCGGTAATAGCACGAAGTCCCCTTACTACCATCTGCGCTTCCATTTTTCTCACAAATTCTACCAGCAGTCCCTCAAATGGAATCACTTTTATATTTGGGATATTTTCCACTGTTTTCTCTAGTATTTTAACACGTTCTTCTACGGAAAACAACGGACTTTTTGCGTTATTTACCAATACTCCGACGATTAATTCGTCCACCAGTTGCGCTGACCTGGTAATGATGTCCAGATGACCGAATGTGACCGGGTCAAAGCTGCCCGGATAAACCGCTCTTAACATATCTCTTTCCTCCCTAATGGCTCTATGAACACGTGCTTGTTTGTCTTGTACACCTTCTCCTTTATGATCTGAAATCCCAGATCATCCAGATAGGCAAAGGAAGTCTCCTTTGAGGCCTCCACAATGATCACCCCCTGGTGGGCCAGAAGATCGGACTCGGCCAGGTAGGTGAGGACCTGCTTTTCCAGCTCCTTGTTGTAGGGTGGATCCATGAAAATATAGTCAAACTGCTTCTCCCCCTCCAGGCGGTAGAGGGCTGTCATCACGTCAGAAGAGATGGTGAGGGCCCTGCGCTCCAGACGGGTGTGCTTCAGATTATCCTTGATACAGGTCATGGCCTTTGGGTTCTTCTCCACGAAGACGGCCTCCATGGCGCCCCGGCTCAAGGCCTCGATGCCGATCCCGCCGCTGCCGGCAAAAAGATCCAGAAAAATACAGTCATAGAGATAGGGGGCCAGCATATTGAAGAGAGTCTCCTTTATGCGATCCGTTGTGGGACGGGTGTCAAGCCCGTCCAGGGTTTTCAGCTGCAGGCTCCGTGCAGTCCCGGCGATCACACGCATGAAATCACATCCTCTTTTATTTCATTTCATACGCAATACTTTTAAAAAGTATTACGTCTGAAATTATACTAACTGGTGCATAATTGTGTCAACAGAAATAAACAAAAAGCACCTGACAGATATTATTTCAATCTGCCAGACGCTTTTCTAATTCATATTTCAGAATTTTCGCGGGTATTGATACACTTTATGTTGTTCCACCGATAATATATGGAGGAGTTACAATATTACACTGGCATTTCCTGCATGCTTCTCCATTTTTTTCAACCATTCGGAACCAGAGGCCTCCGGGGAGGAGACGGCCTCGTTTGCCATCTGAAGGAGCCGTGCGTCCTGGAACACGTCCCCCAGCTTAAAGTTCATAAGGCCGCTCTGGCGGATACCGAACAGGTCTCCGGGGCCCCGCAGTTTCAGATCCTCGGCCGCTATTTTGAAGCCGTCGTTGCTCTTGTTCAAAATGTCCAGCCGCTTCTTCGTCTCCTTGTCGTGGGAGCCGGTCATGAAAATGCAGTAGGACTGGTATTTCCCGCGTCCCACCCGGCCTCGAAGCTGGTGGAGCTGGGCCAGGCCGAAGCGCTCCGCATTCTCCACCATCATGACCGTGGCGTTGGGCACATTGATGCCCACCTCAATGACCGTGGTGGAAACGAGAACCTGGATCTGTCCGCTGCTAAACCGCTCCATGATCTCGTCCTTCTGGGCCTGTTTCATCTTCCCGTGAAGGTAGTCCACGGTGATGGCCTCCCCCAGTTCTTCCTGCAGCATGGCGGCGTAGTCTGTTACATTTTCCACCTCCAGGTGTTCGCTCTCCTCCACCATAGGGCAGATGATGTAGCACTGGCGGCCCTCCTCCACCTGTTTTTCTATGAAGCGGTAGGCGGTTTTTCGGTAGTTTGTGTCCACCACGCAGTTTTTGATGGGCAGACGGTCAGAGGGCATCTCGTCGATGACGGAGATGTCCAGTTCCCCGTACAGAATGATAGCCAGCGTCCTGGGAATGGGGGTGGCGCTCATAACAAGGACGTGTGGCATCTGTCCCTTCTGTGCCAGCATCTCCCGCTGCTTTACACCGAACCTGTGCTGCTCGTCTGTGACCACCAAGGCCAGATTTTTGTAGCCCGCCTTTTTCTGGATGAGGGCGTGGGTGCCGATGATGATCTGGGCTGTCCCGTCCTCCATCCGCTGGTAGGCCTCCCGCTTCTCCTTTACCGTCATGGAGCCGGTGAGGAGCTCGGTCCGGATGGGGATGCTGTGCTCTTCAAGGAGGGAGGTGATGGACTCGTAGTGCTGCTTTGCCAGCACTTCGGTGGGGGCCATGAGCGTCCCCTGAAAGCCATTGAGAGCCGCTGTCATGAGAGCCAGCAGGGCGATGACTGTCTTGCCGGATCCCACGTCGCCCTGGACAAGCCGGGACATGGAGCCCCCCCTCTGCATATCTGCAAGGATCTCCCCCCAGACCCGCTTCTGGGCCCCGGTGAGCTCATAGGGCAGCTCCCGGACAAACGTCTCCACTTGGAGCCTGGGCTCGATATGAAAATCATTGCGGGCCCGGTCTGTCTCCTCCTTTAAAAGCCGCAGGGAGCAGATAAACCGGGCAAATTCCTCGAACACAAGCCGGTTCCTGGCATGGTAGTACACATCCTTATCCTCAGGAAAATGGATGCCTCTCAAAGCGTAGTTGTACTCTGCCAGCTGGTATCTGAGCCGCAGAGACTCGGGCAGCAGTTCCCGCTCCAGGGGCAGACTGTCCAGCGCCTGGCGGACTGCCTTCATGACCGTATTGTTGGAAAGACCGCTTGTCAGCGGATAGACCGGCTGCATAGTGTTCAGCTTCTCCTCATACTTTGAGGAGGGGTAAAAGATCTCCGGGTGTTCCATGACAAGGCCGCTCTTCTTCCTGGACACAAGGCCCCGCAGGGTGATGACTCCGCCCTTTCTCATCGTATTTCGCAGAAAGGTCATGCGGAACCA
>CAZZBJ010000130.1:0-3834 GCA_964652805.1 uncultured Mordavella sp.
CTGATATAACACTTTTAAGTGCTGCCACTTCTTCATCACTTAATACTATCTCTGAAAAATCAGGCAGATTATCTAAAATATCATCTGCTAAAGATGATGAAGATTCTGTTGTTGTTTCTGTTGTTGCCTCTGTAGTTGTAGTAGTTGTTGCGTCATCTGACGTTTCTGTTGTAGATTCCGTTGTAGCTTCTGTTGTTGTATTAGAAGAACTGCTGCTGCTTGAAGAACTGCTGCTTGAAGAGCTGCTGCTGCTTGAAGAACTTCTGCTTGAGGAACCTCCGCCTGAACCGCTGCTTGTCTTGCTTGCAGTAACAGTTGTAACGGTTTCAGTCTCACCTTCAGAATTTGTTACTGCCTCACCTTGTGCATCTGTTACAACTTCTGTTTCAATTACAACATATTTTGCGAGAGCTTCACAAACTTCACCTCTTGTAATGTTTGCTGTTGCTCTGAATGTGTTTCCGTCTTCAAGCTCAAAAGCTCCGTCAGCTATAGCCGCCTTAACATAGGTTTCTGCCCATGGAGAAACCTCATCACTTATAGTTATATCCTCTGTGGTATTCTGCAGTCCTGCCGCAAGTGCCAGTGTTACGCAGGTCTGCTGACGTGTAAAACTTTCCTGAGGTCTGAAAGTACCGTCATTAAAACCATTAATATACCCGTTAGTCTGAGCTATTCTCACATCTTCATAATACCATGCCTCAGTGTCCACATCAGAAAAATCCTCCATAGTTTCAGCCTTTTCTTCATTCAGTTCATACTGAAATACCTGGTTGAAAACTCTTGTAAGCTCTGCTCTTGTAATAGTTGCATCAGGCTTAAATGTACCGTCATTATATCCGCTTAAATAGCCTACGCTGTACATTTTTTCAATAGCCTGACCTTGTTCTGTTGAAAAATCAACATCACTAAATACACCCTCTGCCGCAAAAGCTGCACTTGCAAATAATGTACTTGCAGCTAATGTAAGCACCGCCATCCATTTTAATTTCATACATTTCTCCCTCTTATTATTTATTTTTTTATTTAAAAAGAGAGATTACCAAGGTAATCTCTCCCTTTTATTTAAGTATTTATATTTATTTACAAATATTTATTATGCATTGATTGAAATATCAATCTGTGCTACATTCAAGCTTGATACATTTCCTGGCTGTAAAAATGCATAATTTCCGGCTTCTGGAACTGTAATAGCTTCTACATAATAATTACTTCCACTTCCACCTGGTCTGTTAATATTAGATATTGCAACAATTTCATTTGTATCAAGATTTACAAGATATATTGTCGCATCCTCAACACCACTTGAACCAAGTCCTGCATACACTGTAATTGTACCTGAACCGCCTACACTAAATTTAATAGCCTTTTCAATAACTTCAGTATCATCAAGTACATCACCTACTGCATGAGTAGCTGAAATTGTGTTATTGCCTCTTCCAATCTGGAATGAATAAACACTACTTAACGCTAATTCACCATCGTTAAAGTTAAATGACCTTTCTGAAAATGTAAAGGCACTGGCACTATTTATAATTGTTACTCCATCAGCAATCTCGTCGCCATCAACAAGTCCGGCTCCGTTAAAAGCTGTATAAACATCTGCTGCAGATATTGAAGCAGTTCCAACAAAGCCACTTCCATCTGCATCTGTATCTTCACTTTCAGTGGTATCCTCAGTAGCTTCTTCTGTAGTTGTTTCTGTATCTTCCTCAGTTGCAGCCTCTGTAGTTGTTTCTGTATCTTCTTCAGTTGCAGCTTCTGTAGTTGTTTCAGTAGTTGTAGTCTCAGTAGTTGTTTCTGTTGTAGCCTCAGTAGTTACTTCAGTTGTAGCTTCTGTAGCAGCAGTAGTTCCATCTGGGTTGTAGCTAGCCTTTACAACAACTTCTGCTACAAGGCTTATAGGATCTGCACCTGTTTGTGTATTCTGAGCTGTTACAGCAACTTTATCACCAAAAGTTGTTCTTAACTCAGCTATTGTCTTATCCTGATAGCCTGACATAAACTCAGCAAGAATATTTACAAAGTCTGAAGCTTCATATGTAGTTTCTCCATCTTCAATTTCAACAGCAGAAGCAGAAATTACCTCATCTTCCATTTCATTGTAGTCAGCAGTAAATACATACTTCTGATCTGTAATTTCAAGTACTCTTGCAGCTGTAGCCTTAACTTCATCTTCAGTTATATCATTTGGGAAAGCGATTAATAACTGTGTTGCAATATCCTGAACATCTGCAGCAGTAAGAGTTTTATCGCTTACTACATAAGCCTTAATAGCATTTAAAGCATCAACCTGATCCTGCTTTGCAGCAATTTCTTCATCAGTAGCTGCATCGTCAACTCTGTTTACTATTACAGCATCTTCATAACTTAATGGAATAATTGGACCAAGTGCCCAGCAAAGTTTAGCCCAGCCGTCTTCATTTCTAAGATAAACATCTTCACCCAATTCACTAACAAAAGAAATGTTATTAAGTTGTTCAGTAAGGCTTGCAGCCGCACTGTCTGTAGCAAGGCTTGCTAACTTTGTAATAGCATCACTTATTGTTGTTACACCATCTAAAGTAACTGCATCATTAACAACGCCTGTACCATACTCATTTGTTCCTACTGTAGAACCTAAATCCTCTGCACCTTCAATTACGTCAATAGGATTTGAACCAATGCTGTAATTTTCTGTATAAACTCTCAAAGCCAGGTCTTCAGAAACATATTTTGGCTGAAGAATTGTCTGATACAGTACATTAGCATCAACACCACTAACTCCATTAGCTCTGTTTGCCACATTAGCCTGGTCTGCCCCCTCAAGTTGAGCATACTTGCCTGTTAAAATAGCAAGCACATCATTAGCTGTTATCTGACCGTCATTATCAACATCACCTGTACCTCTTGCAGTAGCGGCAAAAGCTGATGTTGTCATAGACATAGCCAATACAACAGAAACTATACTTAAAAGTTTTCTTTTCATATCATTGCCTCCTTATACTTTCATATAATTTGATTAATTCCTATTATACCAAATTCAAATTCAAATTACTAGTCCTTTTTTTATTTTTGTTAATTTTGTACAAATCATACTCTATTTTTTTGTACTATACTCCAAAAAGCACCAAAAACAGCTTATGCTGTCCCTAAACTCACTTTTTCCCAATCATACCCTGATACGATCCCTGTTCATAACCGGGCTATTGTGTTTTATGTGGTTTTATTTACTGCCCTATCAGGAAGCATATAAACAAAAAAAGCGCGAGACGGGATTCGAACCCGCGGCCCTCGCCTTGGCAAGGCGATGCTCTACCACTGAGCCACTCGCGCAAATTAAAAATAAGCATTAAAAAAGCGGGTGAAGGGAGTCGAACCCTCGTCCTCAGCTTGGAAGGCTGATGTACTAGCCGTTGTACCACACCCGCACATGGTGCCCAGAGACGGAATCGAACCGCCCACACGAGGATTTTCAGTCCTCTGCTCTACCAACTGAGCTATCTGGGCAAGTCACTTGTTGCAGCGACAAAAGTAATTATACACGACTCCCCCATATTTGTCAAGTATTTTTTTAAAATTTTTTCAAAAAATTTGGCTGTTGGTTTTCCAACAGCCTTTTCATCTCTATTCTTCCGCAGTTTTAGCTGCGTCTTCGCCTTTCGTTGTTACCGTCGTGCTCTGCCGCAGTTTCAGTTGTGATTTCGCTTTCCGTTATCACTGTTGTGCTTTCCGTTGTTACCGTTGTACTTTCCGTTTCTGTTTCTGTCACAGTAATTTCATCTTCATTTCTCGTTATATTTACCTCTGCACTTACCGTACCGCTCATAACAGATCCAACAGGCAGACTAAGAG
>CAZZBJ010000131.1:0-1948 GCA_964652805.1 uncultured Mordavella sp.
TTATAAAAGAGACAGCCGGTCCGAAAAAACTGGTCAGGCTCCCCCTGTTCCGGCTGTCTTCTCCTGTATATCTCTCTTTAATTTTTCTCCTGCCTTCGCTCATTAGGACTCTTCAGCATATCTTTCTTCTCCCTCCGCTCAATCAGGGCTCCTCATCGGATTTTCATCCATCCCGGGGAAGAAGATCTCACGGTATCTCTTCCGTGCAAACTCCGTCGTCTCCTGCTCCAGCTTCTCATAACATTTCATCAGCCTTCGTCCCTCCGGGCTGACGCTGGCTGTCCCTCCGGCCTTTCCGCCCGGGCTGCGGTCCACGATCGGGCACCCCAGTTCTCTTTCCGCCGTGCGGATCAGCGACCATCCTTTGCTGTAGGACATCCCGGTCTTCTCACACGCCTCGCGCACATTCCCCAGGATATCAATCTGCTTGAGAAGCACCATGATCCCCGGTCCGAAAAAGGGTTCTGTCCCCGTAAGCTGCAGTTTGACCCTGGGGTGGATCCGTGAAGACTGCTCTCTCTGTGCGATTTCCTCAAACCGGTCCTCCCGGCGCGCCCGGATCAGAACACCTCCGTCCTCTACCTGTACCAGAGCCGTCTCCGCTCCGGATCCGTCGATGGCGCCTTTGAGCCCTCTCTCTCCGGTATAAGATGCGATCTGATCCGCCAGAGACGTATCAAACAGGATCGGATGTCCTTTTCTCCCTTCATACAGCGGGATGACAACCGGCGCCTTCTGTTCCTCCATCTTCCTGAGCGTTTCCTCTGTAAAAAGGGGCACATCCGCCGGGCAGAAGAAAATCCTGCCGCAGCTTTTCCGCAGGTACTCCAGCCCCTCCTTTACAAAGTCGAGCATCTGCGCCGCCTCGTAGTCCTCTCTTCTCAGAAAGACCGCTCCCAGCTTCGCAAGCCGCTTCTCGGTCTCCTTCGCCCGGTATCCGGTCACGACCACGATATCTTCCACTCCCGCCAGACGGAACGTCTCGATCATCCTTCTGACCATACTCGTCCCGTCTGTATGCTCCAGCTTCTCATACGCGCGGAATCCGCCAGGCGTCCCCGCTGCAGCGATCACTGCGCCGATCCTCATCGATCATCTCACCGCTTTCTGTTTCTTTGAATAGTATGTGTTTTCCATCGGAAGCCCTGTCCTCAGGATATGATCCATTGCATAGTATGCTCCCTGTGCCGCCGGAGCCGTAGGAATCGTGGCGATCTCGCCAATCCCCTTTGCGCCGTATGCGAATGGAAGGAGTTCTTCCTTCTCCACATAGATCGCGTGGATATCCGGGATCTGCGTCGAACGCATCAGTCCCAGCGTGCCGTATTTTGCCTGAGGCACACTGTTCATCAGAGGGAAGTCCTCTGTCAGCGCATATCCCAGCCCCATCAGCACGCCGCCTTCGATCTGTCCCTGTATGGCGATGGGATTTACCACCTTGCCGGAATCATGGGCCGCATAGACTTCCTTCACCCTGCCCTCGTCGTCCAGGATGACCACATGGGTGGCAAATCCGTAAGCCACATGACTTTTCGGGTTCGGCACATCCGCGCCCAGCTTGTCCGTGGGATCGAAGAACTCAGCGAAGTATTCCTTTCCCTCCAGTTTCTCCAGGTCGCCGCCGGCCTCCTGCAAATCCCGGTTCAGATCCGCTGACGCCATCCTCACCGCCTCGCCTGTGATCAGCGTCTGACGGGAACCGGAGGTGGTCCCGGAATCCGGCGCCACTTCTGAATTTGCACCCATATTCCGGATCTTCTCCTTTCCAAGTCCTGTGGTCTCCGCTGCCATCTGTACAAAGACGGTGGCGCAGCCCTGGCCGATATCGGATGCGGCGCTGTACAGCTCCACCTTTCCGTCATGGACGACCAGCTTCGCCCTTCCTTTGTCCGGCAGGCCAACGCCTACGCCGGCGTTCTTCATGGCACAGGCGATCCCAGCTCTTCCG
>CAZZBJ010000131.1:1958-3823 GCA_964652805.1 uncultured Mordavella sp.
GATTGCTCTCGTAGATATCTTTTACAGCGAGGAGCGTCTCCTTCAGGGCAGTGGAACAGTCCGCGATCTGCCCGTTTGGAAGAACTTTGCCCGGTTCAATGGCGTTGCGGTATCGGATCTCCCAGGGCGAGATGCCGACCTTCTCCGCCAGCAGATTGATGTTTGATTCCAGGGCGAACTCGCTCTGGCAGACGCCGAACCCTCGGAAAGCGCCTGCCGGCGGATTGTTCGTATAATATCCGTATCCCCGGATGTCCGTATTCTGATAGCAGTAGGGTCCCACCGAATGGGTGCATGCTCTCTCAAGGACCGGGCCGCACAGCGACGCATATGCCCCTGTGTCAAAATAAATCTCACAGTCCAGCCCGGTAAAGATCCCGTTTTCATCGCACGCCAGAGTAAAGGTTCCCTTCATGGCATGGCGCTTCGGATGGAAATTGATGGACTCCTGCCTGGAAAACACGACTTTGACCGGCCGGTTCACTTTCAGTGCCGCAAGCGCCGCAATATGCTGGGTGGAAACGTCCTCTTTTCCGCCGAATCCGCCTCCCACCAGCTTGTTTTCCACAACGATCCGCTCCTGATCCCATCCCAGCATGATGGAAATCTCATGTCGGGTATCATAAACTCCCTGATCCGTGGAATAAACCTTGACGCCGTCCTTATAGGGAAACGCCACTGCGCACTCCGGTTCGAGAAACGCGTGTTCCGTAAAAGGCGTACTGTATTCCTGTGTCACCACATATTTCGATTCCGCGATGGCTTTCTTCGCGTCTCCTCTTGTAACGTGTCTGCTCTGGCAGAGATTCCCCTTTGAATGCACCTTTGGCGCATCCTCCGCTCTTGCCTCCCAGACCGACGTCACCGGCTTCAGTTCTTCATATTTGATCCGGACAAGTTTCTTTGCCTTTTCCAGGATCTCCCGGTTTTCCGCGATGACAAGACAGATCGCGTCTCCCACGCACCTCGTCACGCTTCCTTTTTCGATCATCACATCCCAGTCCTGCTGCAGATGCCCCACCTTGTTATTTGGCACGTCTTCCGCTGTGAGGACCGCCAGCACTCCAGGGAGAGCCTTCGCCTTTTCCGCGTCGATCTCCAGCACTCTCGCCCGGGGATATCTGGAACGCACTGCCGATGCATAGACCATGTTCTCCAGTTCCACATCGTCCGGGTATTCGCCATACCCCAGGACTTTTTCCCGCACATCCAGGCGGAATGCTTTCTTCCCCACACCGTACTCGTCGCCCTTCTCCAGCGTTTCCTCAATCTTCTCATCACCCCGCAGGATCGCGGCTGCAAGCTGGATCCCCTCGATGATCTTTTTATATCCGGTGCAGCGGCAGACATTTCCCTTCAGAGCTGTTTTTATCTCTTCCTCCGTCGGATCCGGCACCCTGTCGATCAGCGCTTTCCCCGCCATGATCATTCCCGGGATGCAGAATCCGCACTGAACGGAGCCTTTTGATCCGAAAGCATAGACAAACGCCTCTTTCTCCGCCTCGCTCAGCCCCTCCGTGGTGATGATGGTGTGACCTGTGGCGAGCTTTGTAGTAAGTACACAGGATTTTACCGCCTTTCCGTCCACAATGATGGTACAGGTACCGCAGGCGCCCTCGCTGCATCCGTCCTTGACCGAGTGCAGATGAAGGTCGTCCCGCAAATACCGGAGCAGTGGTTTCTCCTTATCTGTACTCCGCAGAATACCGTTTACCATAAAGCAATAGTTCTCTTTCATATCCTCACACCTGCTCTTCCCGGGCCGTGAAAATCCCATTATAATCCCTGATCGTTCCCCTTGGACATTTGACCGCGCACATGCCGCAGGAGATACATTTTTCCTCGTCGATCACCGCATGGTTATT
>CAZZBJ010000132.1:0-3819 GCA_964652805.1 uncultured Mordavella sp.
GGAGTGACCGAGGACGCCAAGAACACCGTGTACCTGCGTCCGGAGACAGCCCAGGGCATATTCGTGAACTTTAAAAATGTGCAGCGCACATCCAGAAAGAAAATCCCCTTCGGCATCTGCCAGATCGGCAAATCTTTCAGAAACGAGATCACACCTGGAAACTTTATTTTCCGTACAAGAGAGTTTGAGCAGATGGAGCTGGAGTTCTTCTGCGAACCGGGAACGGACCTTGAGTGGCATGCGTACTGGAAGAAGTACTGCCTTGACTGGCTGAAGACTCTGGGTATTAGAGAAGAAGAGATACGTGCGAGAGACCACTCTCCCGAGGAGCTGTGCTTCTACAGCCGGGCCACCACAGACGTGGAATTCCTCTTCCCCTTCGGATGGGGCGAGCTCTGGGGCATTGCGGACAGGACAGACTACGACCTGAGCCAGCACCAGGAGGTGTCCAGGCAGGATATGAGCTACTTTGACGATGAGAAAAAGGAGAAATACATTCCCTACGTTATCGAGCCTTCACTGGGAGCGGACCGCATGGTCCTTGCCTTCCTGTGCAGCGCTTACGACGAGGAGGAGCTGGAGGGCGGCGACATGCGCACGGTCCTTCGCTTCCACCCGGCCATTGCGCCTGTGAAGATCGGCGTTCTGCCTCTCTCCAAGAAGCTGAGCGAGGGCGCCGCCAAAGTCTACACACAGCTCTGCAAAAAATACAACTGCGAGTTCGATGAGAGAGGAAATATCGGAAAGCGCTACCGCCGCCAGGATGAGATCGGAACTCCCTGCTGCGTGACCTATGACTTTGAGTCTGAGGAGGACGGTGCAGTGACTGTCCGCGACAGAGACACCATGGAGCAGGAGAGAATCAGGATCGAGGATCTGGACAAATATTTTGAGAAGAAATTCGAGTGGTAAATGAAATAAATGGCATGAAAAAAGATCGGTTCGTTTTTGAAACCGATCTTTTTTATTCATTGAGGTATTCAGTTTTTATGTGTCAGGCTATTTCTTTTTCAAAACAGTGAAGCAAGCTTCCGGTCTGCCCGCATATCTCTCGGGGTGAAGCCGTCTGTCTCTGAACTCTGCGCAGGCCGTGAAAAGAACGTCTGTGGAGGAGTTGATACCTGTCTCGCAGGAGTCCTGGATCACGCCGATGATAAAGCCCACGCCGACAACCTGCATGGAAATGCTGTCGTCAATGCCAAAGAGACTGCAGGCAAGAGGGATGAGGAGCAGTGAACCGCCGGCTACGCCGGATGCTCCTGCCGCGCTGGCCGCCGCCAGCACACACATGATGAGCGCGGTGCCGAAGGACACATGGATATCCAAAGTGGTAGCTGCTGCCAGCGCCATGGTGGAGATAGTGATAGCTGCTCCTGCCATGTTGATAGTAGCGCCCAGAGGGATGGAGATAGAGTATGTATCCTCGTCCAGGTTCAGGTTTTTGCAAAGCTCCATATTTACGGGAATATTGGCCGCTGAACTCCTTGTGAAGAAGGCGGTGATAAAGCTCTCCTTCAGGCAGGTAAATACGAGCGGATACGGATTTCTTCTTGTGCACACAAAGGTGACAAGAGGATTGACAACAAATGCCACGACAGCCATACAGCCGACCAGGACAGCGATCAGGCGGCCGTAGTCAACAAGAGCGCCCAGTCCCTGCTCGGAGATGGTGGTAAAGATCAGGCCCATGATACCGAAGGGTGCGCAGGCGATAACCCACTGTACAGCTGCAGAGACGGCGCCGGAGATATCTTCCAGCGCTTTTTTTGTTCCCGGGCCTGCCTTTTTCAGGGCGATTCCGAAGATGATGGCCCATGCCAGGATGCCGATATAGTTTGCGTTTACAATAGCGTTGACCGGATTGTCTACCAGGTTCATCAGAAGGTTGGTCAGTACTTCCACCACGCCGCTTGGAGGCGTCACATCGCTTGTGGATGTACCCTCGGCAAAAGTGATCGTAACCGGGAAAATGTAGTGTACGACCACAGCTACGAGCGCCGCCAGCAGGTTGCCCAGTATGTACAGGACCACGATCGCGGCCATGTTGGTGTGCTGTCCCTCGCCCATGTGGCACAGTGCACTCATGACAAGGAAAAATACGAGAACAGGTGCAATGCCGCGGAGCGCCCCAACGAACAGATCACCAAGGATGGAAATCCCGGTTGCCTGTGGAACAGCAAGGCCAAGGATGATACCGATGACCAGGCCAACGATAATTCGTTTTACCAGGCTGATGCTGTTCCATTTTTTGATTGTGTTTTTCATGCTGTTTTTCGCAGATAGATGCAGCTATCTGCTTCTCCTCTCTTTCTCTCATTATTTCAGTTTGGCGTTTTCTGCCTGACAGCTTATATTATTGCGCAAGTTATTGAATATTGCCATACAAAAATAAAAAAATCGCAAAAATATCGGGGTATTTCACAAAAAAATACTACAAAAACGACGATTATAACAGCGTTTTGCATAAATTGATTTTGGCTTTGATTGTAGAAACTGTTGCGGGGTGTTATAATAGGCGAAGAACAGCTGTTTGTCAAAAAGCTGTGGAAAATGGAGGTATGTATATTATGAGAGAACAAATGAATGACGGAAAGATGTGGGCGCTCGTCAAAGAGAAGCCAAAGGAGGGGCTCTGGATGAAGAGGGTTCCCATTCCGGAGATGGGGCCTAACGATGTGAAGATCAAGATCCACAAGACGGCTATCTGCGGGACAGATGTACATATCTGGCAGTGGAACGAGTGGGCTCGGCACACCATTCCTGTCGGACTTACAGCAGGACACGAATATGTGGGGGAAGTTGTGGAAGTAGGCGAGGGAGTACAGGGGTTTAAGCCGGGTTACCTGGTGTCCGGAGAGGGACACATCACCTGCGGGAAATGCCGGAACTGTCTGGAGGGACACAAGGAGAACTGCAAGGACGCAAAGGGTGTGGGCGTAAACAGGAACGGAGCCTTTGCCGAGTATCTTGTCATTCCGTCCGGCAACGTGTGGCCCTGCAACCCCAATATCCCGGAGGAGATGTACGCTATCTTTGATCCCTTTGGAAATGCGACCCATACGGCTCTGTCCTACGATGTGCTGGGAGAGGACGTGCTGGTGGCCGGAGCGGGCCCCATCGGCATCATGGCTGCGGCCATTGTGAAATTTGCTGGGGCAAGACACGTGGTGGTGACAGACTTCAATGAGTACCGTCTGAATCTGGCGAAGAAGCTGGGAGCTACCAGGACGGTTAACCTGGGAAAAGAGAAGCTGTCCGAGGTGATGAAAGAGATCGGAATGACAGAGGGCTTTGATGTGGGACTTGAGATGTCCGGCTCCCAGGCAGGCCTCCACGACATGATCCACAATATGAAGCACGGCGGCAAGATCGCGCTTCTGGGTCTGCAGAGAGCGGACGCTACGGTGGACTTGGAGACAGTGATTTTCAATGGGCTGGATATCCGCGGTATTTACGGAAGAAAAGTGTGGGATACATGGTACAAGATGTCCACCATGCTCCAGGCCGGCCTGGATATCAGCCCCATCATCACACACCACTTTGATATCAAGGATTACCGCAAAGGCTTTGAGGCTATGATCTCCGGTCAGTCCGGAAAGGTCATTCTGGACTGGGCGCACATCCATGACTGATGGGGCTGCCATGAGGTACTTGCTGCGGCGGGCCGGGACCTGCTGCGGACCGGTCCGGTTCCCGTTGCGGAACGGTATCATGATTTGAGCTATGATATTTTATATTACAATAAGGTAAAGGATATTTTGAAAGAAGCAATCAGGGCAGACTGAAAAATCGCTTTTCTGAGATACGGTGAACCGCGCT
>CAZZBJ010000133.1:0-3713 GCA_964652805.1 uncultured Mordavella sp.
TACTGCCTTTATGGGAGTACCACGACAGTGTAAAATAAAGAAATGGAGGAGATCATCATGTTAGTATCAGCAAAAGAAATGCTTGAAAAAGCAGTAGAAGGCCACTATGCGGTAGGCCAGTTCAACATCAACAATCTGGAGTGGACAAAAGCCATCCTTCTGACAGCAGAGGAGATGAAATCGCCTGTTATCCTGGGCGTGTCTGAGGGTGCAGGGAAATATATGACAGGTTTCAAGACGGTTGCCGCCATGGTGAAGGCTATGATCGAGGAGCAGAATATTACAGTACCGGTTGCCCTTCATCTTGATCACGGAACATACGAGGGATGCTACAAGTGTATCGAGGCAGGATTTTCATCCATCATGTTCGACGGTTCCCACTATCCCATCGAGGAGAACGTTGCGAAGACAAAAGAGCTTGTTGCCGTGTGCGCGGAGAAAGGGCTGTCTCTGGAGGCAGAGGTAGGCTCCATCGGCGGAGAGGAAGACGGCGTTATAGGAATGGGCGAGTGCGCGGATCCCCAGGAGTGCAAGATGATCGCTGACCTGGGCGTCTCCATGCTGGCAGCCGGCATCGGAAACATCCACGGAAAATATCCGGCCAACTGGCAGGGACTCAGCTTTGAGACTCTGGACGCCATCCAGAAGCTGACAGGCAAGATGCCCCTTGTACTTCACGGCGGCACAGGTATCCCGGAGGATATGATCAAGAAGGCCATCAGCCTTGGCGTTGCGAAGATCAATGTAAACACAGAGTGCCAGCTTTCCTTTGCTGACGCTACACGCAAATACATCGAGGCAGGCAAGGACCTTGAGGGCAAGGGCTACGATCCCCGCAAGCTTCTGAAACCGGGCGTAGACGCGATCATGGCAACTGTAAAAGAGAAGATGGAGTTATTCGGTTCCGTAGGCAAAGCCTGAGAAGAGTCGGCCATATAGGAAGAAGAGTAAAGGTGTTCCGGTCCGGTGAAGGCCGGAGTGCCTTTTTCTGGTCATACAGGGAAAGAAAGGATACGAAATAAAATATGAGCGAATTGTTTAATATTGCGGAGATCTTTGGTGAAAACGTATTTGACGACGCCACCATGCAGGAGCGCCTGCCGAAGAAGGTCTATAAAGATTTGAAGAGGATGATCGAGGAGGGCAAGGAACTTGACCTTGCCACTGCGGACGTCATTGCCCATGAGATGAAGGAGTGGGCCATCGAGAAGGGAGCCACTCACTATACTCACTGGTTCCAGCCTCTGACAGGGACCACGGCTGAGAAGCACGACTCCTTTATCTCCGCTCCCATGGAGAGCGGAAAGGTCCTGTTGAGCTTTTCCGGAAAAGAGCTGATCAAGGGCGAGCCGGACGCCTCCTCCTTTCCCTCCGGCGGACTGAGAGCGACCTTTGAGGCCAGGGGCTACACAGCCTGGGACTGTACCTCTTCTGCCTTTGTGCGCAAAGACGCAGCGGGAGCCACGCTGTGCATCCCCACAGCCTTCTGCTCCTACACGGGAGAAGCTCTGGACCAGAAGACCCCTCTTCTGCGCTCCATGGAGGCCATCAATGAACAGTCCCTGCGCCTGATCCGCCTGTTCGGCAACACTACGGCGAAGAAGGTGACCCCTTCTGTGGGTGCGGAGCAGGAGTATTTCCTGGTGGATGCCAAGAAGTTCCATGAGAGAAAAGATCTGATCTACACAGGCCGCACTCTCTTTGGCGCGATGCCGCCCAAGGGGCAGGAGCTGGACGACCACTATTTTGGCACCATTCGCCAGCGGATCGCCTCCTTCATGAAGGACGTCAATGAGGAGCTGTGGAAGATGGGTGTGACAGCCAAGACCCAGCACAACGAGGTGGCCCCGGCCCAGCACGAGCTGGCTCCCATCTACGCCAAGGCCAATGTGGCGGTGGACCACAACCAGATCATCATGCAGACGCTGAAGCGGGTAGCCTCTGAGCATGGCATGAAGTGCCTTCTCCACGAGAAGCCCTTTGCCGGCGTCAATGGCTCCGGCAAGCACAACAATTGGTCCCTCACAACAGACGAGGGCAAGAACCTGCTGGATCCGGGCCGGACTCCCCACGAGAACATCCAGTTCCTTCTCGTCCTCGTTTGTATCCTGAAGGCAGTGGACGACCATGCGGCTCTTCTGCGGGAGTCAGCCGCCGACCCGGGCAATGACCACAGACTGGGAGCCAACGAGGCGCCCCCGGCCATCGTATCCGTCTTCCTGGGCGAGCAGCTGGAGGATGTGCTGGAGCAGCTGGTCACCACCGGCGAGGCTACCCACAGCCTGAACACCGGCAAGCTGCAGACCGGCGTGCGCACCCTGCCGGATCTGGCAAAGGACACCTCTGACAGGAACAGGACCTCACCCTTTGCCTTTACGGGCAATAAATTTGAGTTCCGCATGGTGGGTTCCAGGGACTCAGTGGCAGCCTCCAACATCGTCCTCAACACCATCGTGGCGGACGCCTTCGCCCAGGCCTGCGATATCCTGGAGAAGGCGGAGGATTTCGAGAAGGCGGTCCACGACCTGATCAAGCAGTATGCCACAGAGCACTACCGCATCGTGTTCAACGGAAACGGCTATGCGGACGAGTGGATCCGGGAGGCCGCAAGAAGGGGGCTTTCCAATATCCGCTCCATGGTGGACGCCATCCCGGCGCTGGTGACAGAGGATACGATCGCCCTCTTTGAGAAATATCATGTGTTTACACGGACAGAGCTTGAGTCCCGTGCGGAGATCAAGTATGAGAACTATGCGAAGGCCATCAATATTGAGGCAAGGACCATGATCGACATGGCCAGCAAGCAGATCATCCCGGCCATCATCAAATATACGAAGACGCTGGCCGATACGGTGAACTCTGTGCGTGAGGCCGGGGCGGACTTCTCCGTGCAGGCCCAGCTCCTGGGTCAGATTTCAGAGCTTCTGGCGGAGGCCAAGAAGGCTCTGGACGTGCTGGTGAAGGAGACTGAGACAGCGGCAGCCATGGAGGAGGGCGAGGCTCAGGCCAGGTTCTACCACGACACAGTGTTCCCGGCTATGGAAGCGCTCCGGGCGCCGGTGGACAGACTGGAAATGCTGGTGGATAAGGAGGCATGGCCCATGCCGTCCTACGGCGACCTCATGTTTGAGATATAGAGGGACAGCGTGACTTCAAAGATGGGCATTTCATAAAGCGATATTTCATAAAGTTATAATAAAATGTTCATAACCCTGCACTTGGAATAGCATGACAGATATGCTATCCTAGGTGCAGGGTATTTTGTGTCCGGGGAAAGTGCCGGCGCATGTTGGGAGAAAAGGGCAGGAGGACAGGCGCATGACAAGACAGGAATTTCTGGCAAGACTCAGGGAGGCTCTGGAGAGTGAGCTGGACCGCAGGACCGTGCAGGAAAATGTGGACTATTACAATTCCTATATTATAGAAGAGACAGCGAAGGGAAGGCAGGAGAGCGATGTGATCGCAGAGCTGGGAGACCCCTGGGTCATTGCCCGCTCTGTCATCGGCATGACCGGTGACGGACTGGGGACCGGGGCTGCCTGCGACACTTCCTCTGGCACCGGGAAAGGCCGGGACGGCGGAAGGCAGAGCGGACAGGAAGGCAGCGCTTCCGCCTTTGTCTTCTGGTGGAGAAAGGCGCTTTTTTTCTTGTGCTTCATCGGTGAGTTCCTCATTGTGATCGCGGTTATCGGGGGAATATTCTCCCTCTTGAT
>CAZZBJ010000134.1:0-3652 GCA_964652805.1 uncultured Mordavella sp.
AGCAAATGTAATAATACCGACTACAAGGATAAACGGTCCGAAATACGGAATCTGTGAGAATGCAAGTGTGGTTAGCTTGCCTCCGTCCGTGACCTGAGCCGCTCCGATCTCCGGATTCTTCATCATTGTCGATACAAGGACAAGTCCTGTCATAAGGCAGACAACAACGGTATCCCAGAAGGTTCCTGTCGATGACACAAGTGCCTGGCGCACCGGATTCTTTGTCTTTGCCGCTGCTGCTGCGATCGGAGCAGAACCCATACCGGATTCGTTGGAGAACAGACCTCTTGCAACTCCGTACTGGATTGCAGCTCTTAAGCCGCCTCCCACAAGACCGCCAACAACTGTTTTCGGACTTGCAAATGCGAGCTGACAGATCGTTGTGATCGCCGGAATGACATAATCATGGTTCATGAAAAGGATGATCAGACATCCCAGTACATAAAATATCGCCATAAACGGGACAAGTTTCTCACAGACGCTTGCAATCGACTTAATCCCGCCGAAGATAACAAACGCAGTCAGGATTGCAATGACAACTCCCACGATCCAGGCCGGAACTCCCAGGTTTGTATTGCACACCTCTGCGATGGCGTTGACCTGTGTGGCGCATCCAATCCCGAATGAAGCAAATCCTGCAAATACCGCGAAGATCATTCCAAGCCATTTCATATTCAGTCCACGTTCCAGCGCGTACATCGCACCGCCCTGCATACGTCCGTCCGCCGTCTTTACACGATATTTCACAGCGATCAGCGACTCGGAATACTTCGTCGCGATGCCGAACACACCGGTCAGCCAGCACCAGAGCACCGCTCCCGGTCCGCCCAGTGCGATCGCGGTTCCGACACCGATGATATTTCCTGTTCCAATCGTTGATGCCAGCGCTGTTGTAAGCGCTCCGAACTGACTCACTTCACCGTCAGCTCCGTCTTCCTTTGACACGGAAAGCGGAATTCCCTTTGTGATCGTCTTTCTCTGGATAAATCCTGTCCGGATGGTCAGAAAAAGATGAGTCCCCAGCAAAAGCAGGATCATCGCCCAGCCCCATACCAGATTGTCCACAGACTGGACAAAGCCGTAAATTTTCTCGTACATTGGTTTTCCTCCTCTTCATTCTGATAACCTGCGGCATTTCTGCCGGATAACAGATAAGGCATACGGATCCCACTGTCTCCAGTTGGCATGCCGTATGCCTCAGATATTCAATTATTAATGCAACACTAGCATTCTACCTCATTTTTACTCCAATGTAAAGAAAATATTTTTCCAGTGCAGTGTGTCTCCGAATCACTGTGCTAAAGCATTCTCCCCGTTTCCGGAATTCCCCGCATCCAGCTCAAACCAGAATTCCACTCCGTTATCGAAGTTTTTTACACCATATTTCTGATGGAAAGACTCCATGATCGCCTTGACAATGGACAGACCGATGCCGTTACCGCCGTATTCTCTTGTGTGAGCCTTATCCACCTTGTAGAATTTATCCCACAGTTTGGGAACATCCTCCTCCGGGATCGGTTTCCCGCTGTTGAATACTGTCACGCGCACCTTATCTCCGTCTTTGATCACACGTACCTCGATCCGTTTTTCATTCTCCACATGGTGGATCGCGTTTGTCAGATAATTTCTTACCACCTGCTCGGTCTTAAATTCATCCGCCCATGCGTAGGCTGTCTCGTCAGAGACAAAGTCTACTTCCGTCCCCGCCTGCTGGATCAGGATCTCACAGCTGGAGATCACCCCTTTCACCAGGCTGACCACGTCAAAACGTTCAAATTCCACTTCATCTGAACCGAATTCGAGCTGATTCAGAGTAAGCAGGTTCTTGACCATCCGGTTCATCTTTCCCGCCTCGTCCATGATGACGTCACAGTAGAATCCCCGGCTCTCCGGATCATCATTGACCCCTTCCTTCAGACCTTCCGCATATCCCTGGATCAGGGCGATCGGAGTCTTGAGCTCATGGGAGACATTTCCCAGGAACTCGTTCCTCATATTCTCGATCTTTTCTTTCTGCTCGATATCCTGCTGAAGCTGGTTATTTGCCGTCTTCAGTTCAGATATGGTCTGCTCAAGCTGCCGGGACATTTTATTAAAGTTCTCGCCCAGTATTCCGATCTCATTGCTCCCGCCGCTCGTATATTTTTCATCAAAATTCAGGTTCGCCATGCGCTCGGACAGCTTCGCCAGTTCCATGATCGGGCGCGTGATCCTCCTGGCAAAAAGCCATACCAGAACGCCTCCCAGTATGATCCCTGTAAGTCCCAGATAAATCAGGAACTGATTCGCCAGCGCAGCGCTCTCACGTATACTCTCAAGCGGACTGCGCATCATAAAGAAGGAACCGTCAGAGAACTTTCCCCACATCTCAATATAGTCCATTGAATTGTCCGGGTTTGCGGCCCTGCAGAGGACATAGTCATCCGTCTGTTCCAGGATTGTGCCCGGGGTATCGTTCCTGCCATACAGATTGCGGAAAAGCTGGAGAAAAAGCTGGCTGCCGTCCTTCTCTGTGGAAAGAAGGGTTTCCGCATTGCTGTTGACGATCGCCATATCAATATTTGATTTTTCCGCTTCATAGAGGATCTCCGTGCTCTGCTCAGACAGGCTGCCCTGCGCCAGGACAACGTCCACCGCATCGTAGGTATCCATAAGATCCTGGACTTTGTGCGAGAGATAGTACTGTCCCAGAAATCCTGTGTTTACGATAAAGACCGCTCCCAGTATAAAAACCAGCAGACCGACAAAGATCACCGTCATCTGCCGTCTCAGAGAAAATCTCATCTTCACCTGTTATTCCACCTCGAATTTATAGCCCATTCCCCATATAGTCCTGATATACTCGCCCTTGTCGCCCAGTTTGCTCCTCAGCTTCTTCACATGGGTATCGATCGTCCTTGCGTCACCAAAATAATCATAGTTCCAGACATTGTTCAGGATCTTTTCCCTGGACAGTGCGATTCCCTGGTTCTCTACAAAATATGCCAGAAGCTCAAATTCCTTGAAACTCAGCTCGATCAGCTTTCCGTCGATCGTCACGATATGCGCCGACTTGTCGATGGTGATCCCGCCGGCGCTCAGGATATCTCCGCCGTCTGTTCCGAGCGTCCTTCTCAGGATCGCATTGACTCTCGCTACAAGGATCTTGGGACTGAAGGGCTTGGATATATACTCGTCCACACCGAGGTCAAACCCCTGCAGTTCATCCCGTTCCTCCGACCGCGCAGTCAGCATGATGATCGGTATCTTTGAGGATTCTCTGATCTCCCTGCAGACCTGCCAGCCGTCCATCCTGGGCATCATCACATCCAGGATGACAAGGGCAATGTCTTTATCATCATAGAAAAGATCCATTGCCTCCATCCCGTCTCCTGCTTCCAGAACCGTATATCCTTCCCTTGTAAGAAAGTCCCTGACGAGCTTCCTCATCCTGCTCTCATCATCCACAACAAGTATCTTTATATTCTCCATCTGCCTCTCTCCTCTCTGTATCCGCACTTTTAAATTTACCCTATATCTTATCAGCAAAATATGTCAAGAGTGTGAACTGGAAATCTCTGTATTTTTTCCCATACACGGAAATTTTTTCTTGCCTTATCGACTCCTTAATGATAACATGTTATCAGTTCATGAGGGAGTAATTGACGTATTC
>CAZZBJ010000135.1:0-3521 GCA_964652805.1 uncultured Mordavella sp.
AAGTGCAGGCTGCGATAGCCATTGGACTTCGGATATGCAATGTAATCTTTCGTTTTAAAAATCTCAAATTCAGAACGTGTCCCTAACCAACAGGCGATTTTATAGACATCATCCAAAAATGAGCATACGATCCGTACTCCCACAGTATCGTGCATATTGGAAAGAGCAGATTGCCCATCCGTTGGAAGCCCGCGTTGCTTCAATTTCCGCATCATGCTTTCGGGACTCTTTATCCGGCTTTTACAGTATAAAACAGGCTCTATTTCATCTGGATAACCTTGCGTAGGATATTTGTGAATAACATCCAGCAAAACCTGCTCTGCCCGCTTTAGGGAATCATACTGATATCCATAGTATTCTTCACAAGTCAAGATCATCATTCTCCATTTTGCTGCATTTGTTTCTTTTTTGGAACAGGCAATATATAAAAATGGCCGTCAGGATAAACAGGATACCAAGTATCCAGTAGACCGAAATAAGACGGTTTGTTGTCCCGTAAATTTCCAGTGCGCCTTTAAACAAACAGCCTGTTGTCAGGGCCGCTATGCCGGAGTGGTACAAATTCCGGGACACTCTGTTAGGTATAGGCATTCTGTAAAAAGCCATTCCAAAAAAAGGGAGCGTGCCGCCCACTAAAGGAAACAAAAATGCGTACAGCATAAAATAGGAGTACACCTCATGGCTGAAACACTCGTATACGGCACCAAACAGTATGCAGAACATGGAAACAAACAGATAGAGAAAGCCCGTCTTGGCCATATTCCTCCTTCCGTTAATATCCGATATAGACAATATCGCTCACGCTCCTTTCCTTGATGCTCCGTCCGCTGGTTGTGGGATTGTTGATCACTTCGCCGTTAAAGTACATGGTGGAAGAGCCTCCGCCGTCCAGATTGTAGGCGGTCACAACACCAAGGCCTTGCATAAATTCCGCCAGCTGGGACAGTGACAGGCCGGCGCTTTCCTCTGTTCTTCCATCGGAGACCACAAAAACATAGTGAAGATCATCCACGATCCCTATGGCTGTCCGCGGATTGCTGGCCTTTGCTTTCCCCACTTCATCGCTTTCTGAAACAACCACCCTGCTGTCTTCAACTAAGGCGGGGCCAAAAGACAAGATCTGCTGCGCACCGTCCGCAAGAAGTTCCTCGGCAGTGACATCCTCTTCGTTGATCATGGCGAAGCTTCCATCTTCATAGATCACAAGATCCACCTGCCCGGAAGCTGCCGTGTCCCGATAGAGTACCCCATTACGCAGAACATATCCTTCTTCCCGGGCACCATAATAATCACCGTTAATAGCTAAAATCGCACCGACATTTTCCGCAATCTCAGAAGTCTTTTCCGTAACATTGCGGCCATAGGCGTTTTGCGCAAAGGCGGTCTGAATATACTCCGAAGAGGACAGTACGATATCCGCAGCGTAGATGGAAGTGTCATATTCCCGGTACTCCGTGACCGTAATCTGGATGTTTTCATCGCTGTAGGAAGTTTCTGACACCACAGCCTCCGTGCCGGAGCCCGATTCATTTTCCTGTTCCGCATCAGCTGAGGCAGCGCTTTCTTCCGCGCTTCCTGACCCCCTGTCTGTTTCGGTCACCACCGCATATACCTGGGAGATCACAAAGGTATCCATAACAAGGTAAAGTGTAAATGCGGTCAGGAAGACGCTATAGAGAATAGCCCACAAGTGTTTTCGTATGAACAACTGATCTCACCTCTTCTCTTTTAGTTGTTTTGAGCGTTCTGTGTTCTTTCCATCCCGGAAGATCACATTCCGCTGAACCAGCCAGCTGAACAGAAAGAAAAACAACTCAGTGATGAGCTTTGCCGCATACCGGTTTATTGCCAGATGATCCGCAAGAAAACTCAGGACAATGGTATTGGCGGCCAGAATCCCGCCTGCCAGCAAGGCGTATCGGACAGCGGAACGAACAACACTCTCTTTACTCTGAAATACCATCTTTCGGTTGATGGTATAGTTGACGCTTGCGCTCACAATCCGGGCTCCGATATTCGATATCAGAATGCTTGAAGCATTTCCCAGGCCGGATGTCAAGAGCGTGAGAAGACAGTATGATCCGTAATCCACCAAAAAGCTGGTAAGAGAAGCCGCCGAAAACTTCAGAAGCTCCTTATACACACGCCAGGAATCCTTCACGGTGTCAAAATGTGAGGAGGCGTTGCCGTCCATATAAATTGTATCGATTTCCTCCTCCAAGAGAGGAACACCGGCGCGTGAACAGGTCAGCAGCACATTCATCTCATACTCATACCGTTCCCCCGGAACAGTGAGAAGCTGCGGAATCAGGCTTGCGGAACAGCCCCGGAGTCCGGTTTGGGTATCCCATACCTTCTGCCCGGTAGAGATATGATAGACAAGCCTGGTCACCGTATTCCCAAATCGGCTTCTGAGAGGAACATTTTCCCTGAGCTTTCTGCTGCCCAGCACCAGTGTATCGGGATGACTCTGGGCGATTTGACAGATTTTTTTGGCGTCTGCCACACGATGCTGCCCATCGGCATCCATCGTTACCAAAACGCAATCCACAGGATAATGCTGCTGAATATAAGACAATCCTGTTTTGATCGCCCGCCCTTTGCCCCTATTCCGCGGGTGATGCAGTACTGTTCCGAACCGAGCCGCAAAGTCAAATAGGTCCTTCGAGCCCGCATCGTTGCCATCATCCACAACAAGAATCTCAAACCCTTCATTCTTTGCCTCCCGCAAAAGCGGAAGCAATTGATCTGTCGGCTGATACGCCGGAATTAAAGCGATCCATAAAGATTGCATCTGTTTTATAACCTCCCTTCGTCCATCATTTATAGCCGAGACGTTTACGATTCCTGCCCGGGATACATGTCCGGACAGGAGCCCCTATGTTTGGATCATCAGCGGCCCTGTCTCATTCCGCCTTGAGCGCCCATGCCGCCGCCCATCTGGCCCGGATTGCTTTCCGCACCATCGTTGGTGGTGACATTGCCGCCGTTGTTGGTGTACGTACCGTCACAGTCGACACTCGTATCTCCGCTTCCGTTGCAAGTAAGATCCAGCGTACCGCCATTGATCGTCAAATCGCCGTTGGAATCAATGCAGTCCCCGGCAGAGACGATCACAAAACTTCCTCCGTTAATGGTAATAAAGCTGTCGGACGAAGAAGCGAACTGTTCCTGATCAGGGCGCGCACCGTCAAATCCCGAGCCGTCTGTGCCGCCTGCGGCGTTGAGTCCGTCATCTACAGAAGTAATGTTAAAAGAGCCGTCGTCAATGGTAATCGACAGACCTTCGATCCCCTCGTAGCAGTATGCTATGGTAAAATCACCATTTTCAATCGTAACAGCAGCATCTGCATGAATGCCATCATCTCCGGTACTCAGTTCAAACTCGCCTCCTGTGATCACGATATCGCTGTTTGAGTGGATCGAATCATCGACCGTATCGGTCACAAAGGTTCCGCCTGTGATGGTGATCGTGCCTTCAGCTTTAATCCCTTTCTGGCTGGCTGAGTCTTCTTCTGTTG
>CAZZBJ010000136.1:0-3503 GCA_964652805.1 uncultured Mordavella sp.
CGGCCGGGGAAATGACCGCATCCTGGACATGGCCCGCCACCTGGATGAGCTGGGCGTGCCGGTCTGGATCCGCCACGTCCTTGTCCCCGGTCTTACAGATGAGGAGGCGGACCTGCGCGAAATGAACGCCTTGATCCGCTCCCTCTCCCATGTGGAGCGGGTGGTGGTGCTGCCCTACCACTCGCTGGGAGTCTACAAGTGGAAAGAGCTGGGCATCCCCTACTCTCTGGAGGATGTCCTGCCTCCTTCCGCCGAGGAAGTAGAAAGGGCAGGACGCCTTCTGCATGCTGACCGCTAGCAGAGGGCGTCCTGCCACTCCTCTTTCTATTCACTGGAGCTGGCAAAAGCATCGATCTTTCGGTAATAATCCGTCTCAATGATCAGCTCTCCCAGCCGCAGCCGGCAATCTGCCACATACTTCTTATTTTCCACATAGACATTCTGATCTTCCTCTGTCATCTCCACGCCCGAGGCAGGCTGGAATTCCGCTGTGTATCTGTTGTAGGTCCCCTGGTCCGTGATCCAGGATCTTGAGAAGAATATAGCCATGCCCTCCTGGTCGGAAAATACATCTGTGCCGGCCAGCATCCGGGAGTCATACTCCGCCCCCAGAAGGTTGAGCATGGTGGGGAGGATATCCACCTGTGAGCAGACCTTTTCCACCTCCACAGGTTCTTCCATGCCGGCTGACCAGAGGATCCAGGTGTTCCGATAGACATCCAGGTCCACATTCTCCTCGTCAAGCGTCTCCACCGAATCAGAGCCAAAATCCCGTCCTGCCAGCTCCTCCAGGATATCCAGATCCGAGTAGGGCACATGGTCCGGCGCCATGGCGATCAGCGTGTGGTCCGCGATCCCCGCCTCCTCCAGGCCCTCCAGCAGACGAGTCAGGCCCTTCTCCAACTCCAGACCGGCAGCAATATAGGCCTTTGTCTTGTCGGAGTAGGGAAGGTCCGCCACCTGCTCCCAGTTTCTCCTGGACATCTCATTGCTGTCATACCCGTAGGGCAGATGCATGCTGATGGTGAGATAGTAGATATGAAAAGGCTCCCTGTCCACATAGTCCGCAAAGGTCTGCTCCACCATGTAGTTGTCCGACTGAGGCCAGTACTCGCGGCCATTCTCATTCGTCTCCTTTGTGACCGGGCGCTCACACGCATCCGCCTGCCTCCAATCATAGCCCAGATTAGGGTGGGACAGCTCCCGCCCGTACATGTCCTGGTTAAAATGATAGCCAATGGAAGTGTAACCCTCTCCGTTCAGCGCATTTGCCAATGTAAAGGGAAGATAGGTGGACTGCTTCCCGCTTTCGGTCAGGCTGACGGGAAAACCCGCGCGGGGATAGAGGCCTGTCAAATTTTGAAACTCTCCTCCCGATGTGCTTGTAAAGTGCAGCGGCGAGTAAAAATTTTTAAAGACAAATCCCTCTGTGGACATCTGATAGAGAGTGGGCGTCAGCTCCGGGTCGATCATGTAGCCGCTGAAGCCCTCAGCCGTGATAAAGATCACGTTATATCCCTCAAACATGCCGGTAAATTCGTTCTGCCGGGTTGGCTGCAGGCTTCCAAAATACTCGCTGAGCCACTTTTCCTCCTCGCTGGACGCGGAGGCCGCCAGGGCATCAAAATCAATGTCCATCATGTTGTATCCGTACTCCTCTTCCTCTGGCTCCACGGACGCCTCTGCCGCCTCTGCCTGCTCCTCCACCTGCGGCATCTCCCGCTCCGGCACGCCAAACAGGCTGTGGCGGACATCCTGGATGAGCATAGTGCCAAGTCCCAGCTGCTCCACCTGGTCATCTGTGTAGAGGTCTGTCCGGTACAGATAGGCGGGCGTGATCTCCCCCTTCCACGGAAGAAGAAAGACTCCGGCAAGGAAACAGGCGAAAAAAACTGCTGTCGCCCCAAGGAATAGAGCCGGCGTCTTCCAGCGTCTTATCTTTTCCGTTTTACTTTCCGTCTCCTCCGGCCCTTTTTTCATTGTTCTTCTGACTGTAAAGAACCAGACTCCCAGAGGCAGTACCACCAGCAGGAAAAGCCCCGGGACATTCTCCTTCAGCTCCTGCCACACCGCCGCTTTGTAGTCTTCCAGATGATTGCCGGCAGCCGTGTCCAGTCCGCCCACGATCTGATAATACTGCTGAAGGATTTTCTTGCATATACATTCCGCCATATAGATGACAGACAACAGCAGGATAAGTATCGCTCCCACGATACGCCCGGCCTTCTCCGGCAGAAGAGACACTGCCGCAGCCGTCAGAAATCCCCAAGCCGCCGATGCGCACAAAAACACAGGGGCGTACCTCATATCCAGCCCCATATACAAGTGGAACACAAGCTCCATATAGACAGACAGCGCTGCCAGCACAATCAACTCTTTTCTCATTTTCTCTATCATCCCTAATGCATTATTTATGACCATTATACACCTGTCTGTCCCTGACTTCTAATAGTCTTTCATAATAAAAAGAAAAACCCGGAATTTTATCCGGGTTCCAGATTTTCACTCTTCTCTTTACAGCTCCATAATCTTCGCCTTATGATAAATGCGGGGAAGGAATTTGTTCAGAAGGTCCGCTGTCTTCAGCTTCAGGTGATCCGTGTTGATCCCCGGATTGCATCCAAACCACTCCTCGTCAGCCACCTCTTTGTCCATGATGAGCTGCACATACTCGTCCTCATCGTTGACAAGTCCCATGACGGAGGCAGAGCCCGGCTTCGTTCCCAGGTGCTTCTCCATCATCTCTGCCGAGGCAAAGGACAGATGTCCCACACCCAGCTTTTTCTCCAGGGCGGAAGTGTCCAGCTGCTTGTGAGCGGGCATAACCACAAGAAAAAAGCTTGTCTTCTTCTGATTGCACAGAAAAATACTCTTCCTTATCTCTGTACCGAGAGCTCTGTCGATCTCCTCGCACTCTTCCATCGTCTCCACCACATCGTTTTCCACTCTCTCGTAGGGGATGTGGAGCTTGTCCAGAAGCCGGAATACTTTGTCCTTGGTCTTATCTGTGCCCTTCTCAGGCGCAGTGGTTCCGATCTCGCTTATATATACCATCGTTTACATCCTCCTTGTGTAATCCCTACTGTTTTGACAGGCAGTCATTCTGCTATACATTATTTTATCAGCATGTACGGTCTATTTCTATAAAAATTGACAGACCGTATAAAAATCTTGACATTTTGGTCTTATGTACTACCCGATATCCTCGATGTCATGCCTGTCGCTGCTTTATATTATAACAAAAAACCAGAAGAAGTCATCTGACTCTCTTCTGGTCTGTCTTCATATACCTTCAAAACCACATACAAGAAATCTCATCCGTCTTCCTTCCCCGAACCTTATTCGGTTATGCCCTCGACCGATTAGTAACAGTCAGCTCCATGTGTTGCCACACTTCCACCTCTGCCCTATCTACCTCGTCGTCTTCAAGGGGTCTTACTGCTTTCGCAGGGATATCTCATCTTGAGGGGGGCTTCACGCTTAGATGCCTTCAGCGTTTATCC
>CAZZBJ010000137.1:0-3412 GCA_964652805.1 uncultured Mordavella sp.
AATAAAAATGGCAAAGTATAGAAAACTCGGCAGAACATCAAGCCAGAGAAAAGCATTACTGAGAAACCAGGTGACAGCTCTCTTAAACAACGGAAAGATCCGTACAACAGAGACAAAGGCTAAAGAGATCCGCAAGATCGCGGAGGGCCTGATCGCTATGGCAGTAAAGGAGAAGGACAACTTCGAGGAGGTTACTGTTAAGGCGAAGGTTGCCCGCAAGGACAAGGACGGCAAGAGAGTAAAGGAAGTTGTAGACGGAAAGAAAGTTACAGTATATGACGAGGTAGAGAAGAAGATCAGGAAGGATATGCCTTCCAGACTTCATGCAAGACGTCAGATGCTGAAGGTTCTGTGCCCTGTAAAAGAGGTTCCGAAGACAGCAGCTGGAAGAAAGAAAAACACGAAAGAGATCGACATGGCAGCGAAGCTGTTCGATGAGATCGCGCCGAAGTATGCAGACCGCAACGGCGGTTACACAAGGATTATCAAGATCGGTCAGCGTAAAGGCGACGCCGCTATGGAGGTTCTGATCGAGCTCGTATAAGCGATTGGGTGGAAGATCATTAAACAGACGAAAAAAGAGTTCCAAAAGAGTTCCGGTGGAACTCTTTTTTTGGTTCGTTCCTTCTTTTGTTAAAAAAATATCAAAAAGTTATTGACAAAATTTTAACGAGTCTGTATACTAAATCCTGGTTGAAGAAAACAACGAAAAACTATTTATGGAGGGAACCAAAATGGCGAAAAAGAAAGAAGAAGCGGTGGTACCAACATGTATCGACAGCGTGGAAACTCTCGAAGCAAAGATGAAGGCAATGAGAGAAGCTCAGATGGTATTTGCCACCTATACACAGGAGCAGGTAGACAAGATATTCTTTGAGGCGGCTATGGCAGCCAACAAGATGCGTATTCCCCTTGCAAAGATGGCAGTGGAGGAGACAGGACGCGGTCTTGTGGAAGATAAGATCATCAAGAACCACTATGCGGCTGAGTATACTTACAATGCATACAAGAATACAAAGACCTGCGGCGTGTTCGAGGAGGACAAGGCCTACGGCATCAAAAAGATTGCCGATCCTGTGGGACTGGTAGCAGCCGTTATTCCGACTACAAACCCGACTTCTACAGTAATCTTCAAGACACTGATCTGTCTGAAGACAAGGAACGCGATCATCATCAGCCCTCATCCGGCTGCAAAGAAATGTACGATCGAAGCTGCAAAGATTGTTCTGGACGCCGCTGTAAAGGCCGGAGCACCTGAGGGAATTATCGGATGGATCGACGCTCCGTCACTGGAGCTGACCACAACTGTTATGAAGGACTCTGACCTGATCCTTGCGACAGGCGGCCCGGGAATGGTCAAGTCAGCATACTCTTCCGGAAAGCCGGCAGTGGGTGTTGGACCTGGAAACACACCGGTCATTATCGACGAGACAGCCGATATCAAGAACGCAGTAAACTCCATCATCCACTCCAAGACATTTGACTATGGTATGATCTGTGCTTCCGAGCAGTCTGTGACCGTTCTGGAAAGCATTTACGAGGAAGTAAAGAAAGAGTTCGCTTGCCGCGGATGCTATTTCCTGAAACCTGGCGATGAGCTGAACAAGGTCCGCAAGACGATCATCATCGACGGCAAGCTGAACAGCAAGATTCCTGGAAAATCCGCCTGCGAGATCGCAGAGATGGCAGGTGTGAAGGTTCCGGCAAACACAAAGATCCTCATCGGCGAGGTTGAGTCCGTGGATATCTCCGAAGAGTTTGCACACGAGAAACTGTCTCCTGTACTTGCCATGTACAAGGCAAAGACATTTGACGAGGCTTTGAAGAAGGCGGAGAAGCTGGTAGAGGACGGCGGATACGGCCATACATCAGCGCTGTACATCGATCCTTCCGAGACGGAGAAGATCGCAAAACATTCGGCTGCAATGAAGACATGCCGTATTCTGATCAACACACCTTCCTCTCAGGGCGGTATCGGCGACCTGTACAACTTCAAGCTTGCGCCATCCCTTACACTTGGCTGCGGTTCCTGGGGCGGAAACTCCGTATCAGAGAACGTTGGAGTAAAACATCTGATCAATATCAAGACAGTGGCCGAGAGGAGAGAAAATATGCTGTGGTTCAGAACACCAGAAAAGATCTACTTTAAGAAAGGCTGCATGCCGGTTGCCCTGGATGAGCTGGGAACCATCATGCACAAGAAGAAAGCATTTATCGTAACAGATACTTTCCTGTATCAGAACGGCTACGTGAAACCGATCGAGGAAAAACTGGACCAGATGGGTATTCAGCATACATGCTTTTACGAGGTGGCTCCGGACCCGACACTGCAGTGCGCACAGAAGGGCGTGGAACAGATGAAGGCCTTCGAGCCTGACACCATCATCGCTCTGGGCGGTGGATCCGCAATGGACGCCGCCAAGATCATGTGGGTAATGTACGAGCATCCGGAAGCAGACTTCGCTGACATGGCCATGGACTTCATGGATATCCGCAAGAGGGTATTCACATTCCCGAAGATGGGGGAGAAGGCTTACTTTGTAGCAATCCCCACATCCTCCGGTACAGGTTCCGAGGTGACGCCCTTTGCCATCATCACAGACGCGACAACAGGCGTAAAATGGCCTATCGCTGACTACGAGCTCCTGCCTGACATGGCGATCGTAGACGTGGACAACATGATGACACAGCCCAAGGGCCTGACATGCGCATCCGGTATCGACGTTATGACACATGCTATCGAGTCTTACGTATCCATCATGGCTACAGATTTTACAAAGGGTCTCTCCATGAAGGCTGTTAAGATGGTATTTGAGAACCTGCCGTCCGCTTACGAGAACGGTGCGAAGGATCCGAAGGCCCGCGAGGCAATGGCTAACGCTTCCTGCATGGCTGGTATGGCGTTTGCGAACGCGTTCCTTGGACTGAACCACTCCATGGCTCACAAGCTGGGCGCTTTCCATCATCTGCCCCACGGTATCGCAAACGCTGTGGTCCTGACAGAGGTTATGAAATACAACGCAGAGGAAGTTCCGACAAGAATGGGAACATTCTCACAGTATCAGTATCCCCATGCGCTGGCAGACTATGCAGAGCTTGGACGCTACGCAGGCTGCAGAGGCAACACAGATAAAGAGGTATTTGACGACTTCATCGCAAGACTGGAAGATCTGAAGGAGAAGATCGGCATCAAGAAGTCCATCAAGGAATACGGCATTGACGAGAAGTATTTTCTTGACACGCTGGATGAGATGACAGAGCAGGCCTTCAACGACCAGTGTACAGGCGCAAACCCGAGATATCCGCTGATGAAGGAAATGAAAGAAATCTATCTCAAATGCTATTACGGCAAATAAATAGGGAGTATCCCAAAGTTTGTGTAAACCTTCAAACTGATGTAAGATAGACTTAC
>CAZZBJ010000138.1:0-3412 GCA_964652805.1 uncultured Mordavella sp.
GTCCGGTCCCCGTACCTGTAGGGCTCCGCCTTCGCCTCCCCGGAGACGATGCGGCTGTGGAGCTCCCCTGCCTTTGCCCTGGCAAATGTCCCCAGCATACGGAAGCGCTCCCCTGAGAGGGCCTTCGACCTGGCAGAGAGAGCCCCGTCCTTTTTGAAGGTGACAGGGATGGCCAGAGACTCCCCCTGTGTCCTGTGCTCCAGATGCCAGAGGGAGTCTCCCTCCAGACTCACCAGGCCGTCCGGGCGAAGCTTCTTTAGAAGCCTCTCCTCGATCTGGCTCTCCTCTCCCCCGGGATCTGTGAAGGGATCCTGGATGTGGTAGTAGAACACCCCGGCAGGCACAGGTTCCCGTCCCGGATACCTCTTCCCGGTGATCTTCAGCGCCTCCTCCATATAGACCAGAAGCTGCATCTGCAGTCCCCCGCAGACAAGGGACAGGTCAAAGGCAGTCTGCCCGGTCTTGTAGTCCAGGATCTTGACATAGACCCGGTCCTCCTCCACACAGGTGTCCACCCGGTCGATCTTGCCTGCCCCGAACTTCAGCTCATATCCCTCCGGACGGAAATCTCCGGCCTTCAGCTGCTGTGTGAGAGCCCACGCAGTCCGCTCCATCATGTGCTGGATGCGGGTGATAAGCCAGGTGTTCCTGGAGGAGCTGTAAAGGACGGAGTTCCCGTAGTCTGTCACCGCCTCCTCCACGCTCTCCCTGCAGAGCCGTTTCTGCTCCTCCCGGTCCAGGCCGGTCCATCCCCCCTGGCTGGCGGAGGCCTTCCGGGAGTACCGCTCAATAGCACTGTGGAACACATTTCCCATGTCCACAGCCTGGAACTCAAAAGTCTCCCTCTCCTTCAGCCGCAGTCCGTAGTCGAGGAAATGGGCAAAAGCGCAGGCGGAAAACTTCTCCATCCGGGAGATGCTCTCCAAAGGCCGGTCCCCGTACAGCCGTTCTGCCGCAGCCCGGCTGATGGCATCCGGGGGTCTCCGGTAAAATCCCGCCTCCAGGATGGCGCCGAGGCGGTCTTTCCACTCCCGGTTTTTCTTATACCAGGTGTAGAGCTCCATCCAGGCGCCCCCCGCCTTCTCGCTCTTCATCCGAAGTCCCTCGATGAGCTCAGGCAGCCCGGTCCTGGGGGAGAGCTCCCGGTCTTTTAAGAGAGTGGCGTCCTCGTCGGTGACTGCCAGGTCCGGGAAGAACTTTTCCAGCTCCTGCACCAGATAGGAGGGCCGGATGGTCTTTCCGTCGGCGGACACCCTGCTGTAGAAAACGCAGAGCTTCCGGGAGGGCCTGGTCAGGTTCAGATAGAGATAGTACTTTTGCACATAGGCCTGCTCCCGGCTGCCCGGCGTCAGGGCGATCCTCTCCTTCTCAAAGGCCTTCACGTCCCGCTCGGAGAGAAGCCCTGTTCGTACAAGAGAGCCCGGCAGGAAGGTGTCGTTGGCTCCCACGAAGAGCAGAGCCTTCACGCCCTTCAGGCGGGTCCGCTCCATATCTCCGGCCACCACCTGGTCGATACCTGGCGGGATAACCCCCACCTTTGCCTCCGCAAGGCCTGCGTCCAGCAGATCGCAGTACTCCTGGAGGGAGACCTGTTCCTCCCCCAGAAGTTCCACAAACTTATCAAAAAGGCCGATGACAATACCGTAGATCTGGGCGTATTCCCGGGCCAGGGCGTTCTCGCCCCTCTCCTGGAATGTCTCCTCCTGCCTTTTCAGGGCAAGCTGCATCTGTTCCCCTGCCAGGAAATCGTAGAGGGCCTCCGTGATGTCCCGGACCGTCTTCCGTCTCTGGCGGAGCACGAAAAGAAGGGGTTCCATTTTCTCCACAAAGAGAACCCGCATGTGGTTAAGCCGGTCCAGCTCCCCGGCATCCATGTCCTTCGTCCGGCGGATCCAGCTCTGCTGCCACTTTTTCCATCCCCGGATGCCCAGAGCCAGGCAGTAGTTCTCCAGGTCATCCAGCTCTCCCCTGGAGAAGGATGTGTATCCGGTCCGCAGAAAACGGAACACGCTGTCGCAGGTAAAACTCTCCCTGGACATGGCGAGAAGGCTGCGGATGTACTCCACAAAGGAGTTAAGGAGGATGCTTCTCTTCTGATCCATGAAGACCGGTATCTCGTAGCGGGCAAAGGCTTTTCGGAGATAATTCCCGTACACCTCCATGTCACTGGCGATGACGCCGATCTCCCGGTACCGGTATCCCTCCTTTCTCACAAGGGACCGCACCTTTCTGGCAGCCGCCTCCGCCTCCTTATCCGGGCCGGACGCCACGTGGATCTCTACCCCCTCCTGCTCCCCCTCGAAGGAACTGTTCCCGTACCGGAAAAGATGGCGCTCCACAAACGCCAGGGCAGGACTCTCCTGAAATCTGGGGAACGCCTGCGGCCGCAGAAACTTCAGTTCCTCCACCTGCACATGGCGTTCCCGGGCGATCTTCACCAGGGAGGTGACGGTCTTCTTACTCATAGCAAAGAGCTGATAGGGGTGCTCGCAGGCGTAGGGATTTTCCCTTTCATCGATGGTCACTGTCACGATCACATCCCGGCAGATCGTCATAAGCTCTCCCAGCAGGCGGTTCTGGACCGGCGTGAATCCGGTGTAGCCGTCCAGCACCACTGTACTCTTTCGTAAAAGAGCAGACTCCCCCGCCACCTTTGCCAGCACGTCCAGGAGCTCCTCTTTTGTGGTGTATTTTTCCCGCAGATAGTCCTGGAAGCTTCTGTAGAGGAGCTTTAAGTCCTGCAGCTTATAGGACAGGTAAGCGCCCTCCTGCTGTCCTGCCATGACCTGGTCCAGCTGCTCCTCCCCCACGTCGTACTGCATGAACTCGGAGAGGACGGACTTCACCTCGCTGACATAGCCAAGCCTGCGCATATTGCCTTTCAGCACCGTCAGCTTTTCCTCCAGATCCCCGCCGATTTTTCGCAATACCAGATTCTTCCCCTCATCGTCCAGCACAGGAAAAACGCCCTTTCCCGTCTCCTCAAAGATCCGGTGGGCCAGGCGCACAAAACTGAGGACGTCGATGTTCATGATCCCCTTCGCAGGGCTCATCATCACAAGGTCCTTCTGGGTCTGCATGGTAAATTGCTCCGGCACGAGCACCAGATAGGAAAAGCCGGGATGTTCCCCGGCCTCCTTTATGATCCTCTCATATAGATAATGGGACTTCCCGGAACCGGAACCCCCAAAAATAAATTTCAATGCCATACTATCTTCCTCCCGACGGCTCATGGATGAGCTTCCCGTAGACATCTGCAGGCACATAGGCCCTGACATAGATCCCATCCTGGGTGTACTCTTCCTTTTCCAGCTCCCCGTATTTCCGGATGAGCTGTATTTTGCCCGCATCACTGTAGGAGTAAATCTGCTCGATCTCCACCTTCTGCTCCCTCAGCACATCCTCCACACAG
>CAZZBJ010000139.1:0-3386 GCA_964652805.1 uncultured Mordavella sp.
ATGAAGGCAGGAACGTTTCCAGAAGACTCTTCAGAAATTCCGCAAACACTACGGACAGGATCACCAGGATCCCGGCCGTAAAGGCTTCCCGCATCCCCGACGAAAACAGAATAATTCCAAGGGCAAAGGCTTCTGCCGGATACTTTAGTTTCATATCGAATCCTCCGTTTCCTTATTTCACTGTCTGCAGAAAACTGTACGCGTTATTGATGGCTGTCGCAGCTGCCGTAGAGGATATGGTCGCTCCGGACACGCCGTCTACCTGCGTGCCGTCCTGGGAAGCCGTCTCCATTCCCTCCGTATTCCCGGTCCCGGCCGCCTGATCGATGCACTGCTGCGCCAGGGTGATAAAGCCGTCTACGGAAATGCTTACGCCGGACACCGCATCCGTCTTTCCCTCGTCATCCGGGCTCAGAAAACTTAAAGACTGCTTTTCGATCAGGGCGTCTGCAAGCGCTCTGGACTGCTCAGCCCAGGTCGGGCCGTCCTCCGTCATCACATACTCGCCGTTCTCAGAGAGCACGCTCTTGGAAGAACCGTCTTCTCCGATGGAGTCCCAGGTTACTTCCGTAATCTTGCCATCTGCTACCGTAATGGTTACGTGGTCAGTATAGCCGTCAGAGGGTTCGCCTTGCGCCTCATAGGTTCCGTCGCTCAGAACCGCCCCGTCCAGAGCTTCCAGAGTCTCTTCCATGTTTGTAGTCTCTGTCCCGGCGCTGTCATCGGAAGCGTCCGCCGCGCTGTCAGAGCTGTCTTCCGCGTCCACAGTCATGCCCTGCAGATAGACCGGGGCCTTTGCGCCCGCAAACTGATCCAGGAACTCCGGCTCTGAGATTCTGGAGCCCAGCGTCTCTGTCTCGTTCTGCTCCAGCACTTCCACCTGGCGGATGGTCTCCGCATCATCTTCAAAGGTTACACGCAGCACGATATCTCCTGCATATCCGGCCTGCCGGACTGTCGTCGCATAACCGCCGTCCTCCAGGCGCACCGCTTCCTCGACGCCTTCCGCACCGCTTACATCAAACTCCTCTGCGGCAGCGGACTCTCCGCCTTCTGCGCTTCCGCCCGCCATATCCTGAGACAGGGTTCTTGATCCGACGATCACGACGAAAGACAGAGCCGTCACTACGATCAATGCCAGGATTCCTTTTAATTCTTTATTCTTCATATGCTTTCTTTCCTTCCTTTTTTCCTTCACTTCCTTTATTTGTTTTTGGTTCCATATACACGTCTCTTATTCAGCAGGGAAAGCCCCCCTGCGAGACAGTTGGCCGTCAGGATCCCAAAACAGATTCCTTCCGGATAAATGCTGAAGATACGAATAGCCGCTGTGATAACCCCAGCCGTGACCGCATACAGAAGCCTTCCCCTTCTGGTCACAAAGACATAATCGGTCAGCATATAGCAGGCGCCCAGGATCAGTCCGCCTCCGAAGAGATTCAGGAGAATATCTCCGGTAAACAGTCCTGCCGGTCCGAACACAAAAGTCAGGACAAGCACCGTCACAATATAGACGGCGGCCGCTTCTGCGTTGACAATACCCATATAACACATATAGGCAAAACCTGCAAGCAGGAGAAGTTTGCTGGTCTCTCCCAATGCTCCGGGAATCTCCCCCAGGAACATCTGAAGATAGCTGTATCGGCCTCGCTTCCTGTCTTTGCCGCTCCCAGGACCGTGGCGGAAGATACCGCGTCCGCATCCAGGGTCACCGGCGCGGTGTACTGCATAACCGTGCCAGGCCAGACTACCATGGCCAGAAGGCGTCCCATCAGGGCCGGATTCGCAAAATTATTTCCGATGCCGCCGAACATCTGCTTTACCACAAGTATACTGAAAACAGCTGCAAGCGCCACTACCCAGCCGGGCGTCATCACCGGCATATTAAAAGCCAGAAGCATGCCTGTCACTACCGCGCTGAAATCCCCGGCTGTAATCTGCTTCTTTGTGAGCTTCTGCCACAGATATTCCGTCAATACACAGACTGCCACGGAAAGTGCAGTCAGATACAGGGAACGGATCCCAAAGAAATAGACCGCTCCCAGAAGTGCGGGCACCATGGAAATTGCCACATGAAGCATGACCCGTCTGGTTGTCTGCTCTGTCCGCACATGGGGCCCGCGGATTACCCTCGCCGTCTCTGCCGACGGGGTGCTGAATGTTCCTGTCTGACTCATGCTTCCTTCACCGCCCTTTCCCTCATTCTCTGCGTTACTGCCTCCCCTGCCATCCGCGTCCGCACAGACAGTTCGCGCTTAGCAGGGCAGATATAGGAACAGCAGCCGCAGGCAATACACTCGCTGGCATACAGCTTTTTGCAGAGATCATAGTCCTCCTGCTGAAATGCAAAATCGATCTGCCAGGGAACAAGGCCTGCCGGGCAGGCATTCTCACAGCAGCCGCAGCGGATACAGGGCTGTTCCTCCCAGTCCGAATCCGGAAGCACGAGGATTCCGGACGTACTTTTCGTAATATAGAAAAGCTCATCTTCCCCGTTCCAGTCCGAAGCCACGCAGGGACCGGTCATGGGGCCGCCGGCTATCACCCGGTTTTTCTCTGCGGTTACTCCGCCTGCAAGTTCTACCAGTTCCTTTGCGGAGGTGCCGATGGGCGCCCGGTAATTTCCCGGATGCTTCACGCAGCCGGTCACCGTAACAATTCGGCGCGTCAGCGGCATGTTCCCAAGGACCATATCCGCGGCCGCTTTGGCTGTCCCCACATTGGAGACGATCACGCCCACATCCGCCGGAAGTCCGCCCATGGGAACCTCCCGCCCCGTGACCGCCTGGATCAGCTGGCGTTCGCCGCCCTCCGGATACTTGGTGGGAAGTACCTTTACTTCCACCTGACCGTCGCTTTTCATCATTTCCCGGTTCCGTGCATCGTCCAGAATACGGCTCAGGTTCTCCGCCGCCCGGGGCTTATTGTCCTCCATGCAGATATAAGCCCGGTCTGCGCCGGATGCCTTCAGCAGAAGGCGTATTCCGTTTACCAGAGCCTGTCCTTCCTCCAGCATCAGCCGGTAGTCACAGGTCAGATAGGGCTCGCATTCCGCTCCGTTGATCAGAAGCGTATCGACAGGCTTATCCGTCTCATACTTCTTATGGGTCGGGAAGCCTGCTCCTCCCATTCCCGTCAGGCCGCCGTCCCGGATGCCGGCCAGGATCTCGTCCCGTGAAATTCCCCGGATATCCGCAGCCGCTGTTCTGTAGGAAGCGCCGCTTTCCACATGCTCCTTTTCCCGCTGTATCACGCAGGCGGGGAGCTGTCTTCCCTGGTCCATTACCTCTTTCACATCCAGCACCGTTCCGCTTACGCTGGCATGAAGCGGAGCCGCCGTGAACGCTTCCGGCTCTCCGATCAGCTGGCCTTCTTTTACAGTATCC
>CAZZBJ010000140.1:0-3332 GCA_964652805.1 uncultured Mordavella sp.
GTTTGAGGTGTGCCCGCTCAAAGACGGTGAAAGCGTTCTGGATGTCGGTTGCGGCGGTGGCGGCAATCTTGTCCGCGTTCTGGAGCGCTGTCCCAAAAGCCGTGCCGACGGAATCGACTATTCCGGGGAGAGCGTTGAATGTAGTCGCAAATTGACCAAAAAATTTGCAGACAGGTGCAGTATCTTGTGCGGGGACGCCATGAATTTGCCGTATAAGGACGAAACCTACGACAGGGCGGTCGCTTTTGAAAGCATTTATTTCTGGTCGGATCCCATGCAGGGATTGAAGGGGATGCTCCGCGTCCTCAAAAAGGGCGGCACGTTTGCCATTCACGATATCATGTCTCCCGCGCATACGGCGACATGCAGGCTTTTACAGAAAAACTCAAAGAAAGCGGATACGAAAGGGCGGAACTTATAGATACGTCCGACGGACTGTTGCTCTCGTCAAGGGAGAGCGGGCTGTATATGTTGAAGCACTCCATGCTGCTCGTCGGCAAAAAGTAACACCCCAACGCGCGGCGCTTAAAAAAGCGCCGCGCGTTGGGGTAAAAGATATGATTTACACGGCTGATACCCCGCCGAAAGGCGGGGTATCGCGTTATAAGGAGAAATGAAGGCGCAGTTTATACGCCGCTGTAAGCCGAAAAACCTCCGTCCACGGGTATTACCGTGCCCGTTACGAATCCGCTCGCGTCGTCGCATGCGAGCCACAACAGCGTGCCCGTCAGGTCGTCGGGCACGCCGAACCTTTTCATGGGAGTGCCCGCGAGTATTTTGCCCGTGCGCGCTGTTGGCGAACCGTCGGGGTTGAACAGCAATTTTTCATTTTGTTTGGTCGCAAAGAACCCGGGGGCAATTGCGTTGCACCTTATTCCCGCGGGGGCAAAGTGAACCGCCAGCCATTGCGTCAGGTTGCTCACGCCCGCTTTCGCCGCGGAATATGCGGGGATCTTCGTAAGGGGGCGGTAGGCGTTCATGGAGCTTATGTTTATGATATTGCCCCTGCCTGCCTTGACCATCCCCTCGCAGAACACCTGCGAGCACAGTACGGCGGAAAGAATGTTCAGATCGAAGACGAATCTGAATCCGCTCTCGTCGAGGTCGAAAAACGTCTTTGCGTCCTCGGGTATGTCCTTTGCCATGACTTCTATATCGGTCTGTGCTTTGGCGTTGTTGCCGCCCGCGCCGTTTATCAGCATGGTTACGCTGCCGAACGTCTTTTCGGTCAGCTCTTCAGCCTTTATTATATCCGCCTTATTCAGGCAATTCGCGGGGGCGGCTACGGCTCTCCCGCCTTCGGCGGCAATCTCGCCGGCTACGCGTTTGCAATTTTCTTCGCTTATGTCAATTATTGCCACAGCCGCTCCGCATGCCGCCAGAGCCTTTGCAAATCCGCTCATCAGCACGCCGCCCGCGCCCGTTATGGCTACGACCTCTTTGGAAAGGTCGACGCGGAAAGGTAATTTGTTCATAGTTTCCCCTCCTTTATTTTGGTTGCATATTCAAATAATCCGTTTATGTACGCCGCCCCGAGCGCTCTGTCGTACAGTCCGTATCCGGGCTTGCCGTCCTCGCCCCATATGTTCCTGCCGTGGTCGGGGCGCACATATCCGTCGAAACCGTTGTCGACGAGCGCCTTTACGATCGCCGCCATGTCGAGGCTGCCGCAGCGGGAGAGGTGGGCGGATTCGCAGAACGAACCGTCGCCGTCCCGCGCCACGTTGCGCAGGTGCGCAAAGTGCACTCTGTGTTGCGCGGCATATTTTGCGGCGAGCGCGGTTACGTCGTTATCTTTCGAGGCTCCGAGCGAACCCGTGCACAGGGTGAGGCCGTTCCGCACGGACGGCACGGCTGCAAATATAGCGTCGAGGTCGCGTTCGCACGATACTATCCTCGGAATACCGAATATATCCCAGGGCGGGTCGTCGGGGTGTATTGCCATGTTTATGCCGCATTCCTCGCACACGGGTATTATCCTTTCGAGGAAATACACAAGGTTTTCAAACAGCTCTGCGTGCGATATGTGCGAATACGCCCCGATGAGCCCGCGCAGCTGCTCGGGCGTGTAGCTTTCGTCCCAACCGGGCAGATGAAGGTTGTGCGGGTCGAGCTTTTCAAAATCTTTGCGCGAATAGGACAGGGAAAGACTCCCGTCCCCGTTAGCGTGCCGCAGGTTCGTGCGCAGCCAGTCGAACACGGGCATGAAGTTGTAGCACACGCATTTAACGCCGTATTTCGCCAGCCTGCGGAGCGTAAGGCAGTAGTTGGCTATGTATTCGTCCCTCCTGCCGCAGCCCATCTTTATGTCCTCGTGCACGGGCACGGACTCTATAACCTCGGCTTTAAGTCCTTTGTCTTCGGCGAGCGATACAAGTTTTGCAATCGAACTTTCGCTCCACGCCTCGCCCACGGGCACGTCGTAAACGGCTGTAACCACGCCGCTCATGCCCGGTATCTGGCGGATGTAGTCGAGCGGTATGCTGTCGCCCTCGCCGTACCATCTGAATGTGAGTATGATATTTTTTTCCTCCCTTTCATTGTTTGAATGTTATAAAAGTCGAACATTCTATGTCATTATGATATCACAATATTTTCACGCATTCCATTACAATTTTTAATTTCGGACATTGCAAAAATTGCAATGAGGGAGTATAATACAAGCTAAGAGGTTGCGTTATGTTCAAGTACATTTTCCCCGATTTGTATTATTCCCACAAAATGTGCGACCCCGCCGAGTGGTCCGTCCGCTATAACGACCATTTCCATCCCGGTTACGAGATGTTCTATTTTATTTCGGGCGACGCCGAATATGTCGTCGAGAATAAAAAGTATGCGCTCGTCCCTGGCGATTTGGTGTTGGTGCGCCCGGGCTTTCATCATCATGTGCGGCTTCTCTCCAAAAAGAGGTATGAGTGCTACGTCATAGGCTTCACGGATTATCTCGTTCCGAGCGATCTCCTCGCCGTCATGCAGACGGCGGACGGCAAATTCAACGTGGCGAATACCCCCATACCCGCCATATTCGCGCGGTTCGATGAGCACGTCGCAAACGTCGGCGACGACTGCGAGAGCATAAAGATGCTTTTTAGATGCGTTCTTACCGAAATATTTGTCTATTTTTGCCGCTTCTGCCGCAGCGAGGGGGCTTACGATTGCGTATTGAAGCAGAACATGTCGGCAATCATAGGATATATAGATAAGAATATAGAAAATCCTTTCACTCTCGAAGATATCTGTCAGGCGTTTCACTATTCCAAATCGTACATCTGCAAGGAGTTTTACGAGTGCATTGGCATCCCGCTCATGAGCTACGTCCGCACTAAGCGCGT
>CAZZBJ010000141.1:0-3314 GCA_964652805.1 uncultured Mordavella sp.
TAATTTCCACGAAAGGTACCTCCTGAATTCATCATGCTTAATAAGTATATTTTAATGTATCCATACTTAAAAGGCAATAAAAACATCTGCCCATCATTTCTCTAAGGGCTGCTTTTTATGGGGTATCCTTTTTTCTTGCTATAAAATAAACCTCCAAACTGGTAAGTCTGTCTTACATCAGTTTGAAGGTTTACACAAACTTTTGGATACTCCCTGACCTCAAGTCCTCGTCTGCAGCCATATTCCTGCTGTCCGCTTTTTTGTCTACAGCCCCCTGTCGTAGGGAAGCTTCTTGAAATAATACTTTTTGTCCTCCTCCGTGATACGGCGAATCACCTTTGCCGGGTTGCCACCCACGATCACGCCGTCCGGCACGTCCTTTGTGACCACGCTGCCGGATGCGATGACGCAGTCATTCCCAATGGTCACTCCGGGATTAATCACGCTTCTGCCGCCGATCCACACCCGGTCACCGATCTTCACCTCCATGGCGTACTCCCACTCTGTGCAGCGGGTCTCAGGGTGCACCGGATGTCCGGCTGTGTAGATATCCACGTTGGGACCTATCATCACATCATGCCCGAAGGTCACTTTCGCACAATCCAGTATGGTAAGGTGCACATTCGAATAAAAATTGTCGCCGAACTCTATGTTCGTCCCGTAGTCACAGTAAAAGGGCGCCTCAATCCACGTGTGCTCCGCCTGCTCACCGATAAGCCCCTTCATGACAGCGGCCCGCTTCTCCATGTCCACAGGATCACATGTATTGTAAAGGTATGTCAGATGCTTTGCCCGGATGCGGGCCTCACAGAGCTCCGGATCTGCTGCGTTGTACAAAAGTCCCGCCAGCATCCGCTCTCTCTGTGACATTTTCTGTGTCGGTTTTTCAATCATTGCCTGCCCCCTCCTTATTATATTATATCCACATTTATCTTCCATGACAACGTCCGTTTCGCAGATCACACAGTAATCCATCCTGTCATTTCCTTTTCCTTCTCCGCAGCGCCCACAGCATCAGGGCAAGGGAGCCTACCAGCGCCGCCCCAAGCCACGGAATATAAGAGATATCCCCTGTCCTTGGCGCCTTCACCAGCGGCTGATCCAGCATCTCCACCTTCTGCTCTTCTCCCGTCGCCTTAAGATTGAAGCTTACAGGCTCCGCCTTCTCATAGCCCTCCGGCGCCTGCTCCTCTGTCAGCACGTACGCTCCGGGCTGCAGTCTGTCAAATCCCTTTTCCTCTTCTCCGGAAATCCAGCTCTCCACCAGCTCCCTTTCGCCGCTTTCCAGAACTTTCTCCAGCTTCAGATTAGCCCCGGGCAGATACTGGCGGTTTCCCCCGTCCAGCTTGGAGACGCGCAGCTTCGTATAATCGTTTTCAAATTTCATCACACAGACAGCCTCTCCTTCGATCCGTCCTTGGGCATCCACATAGACCTCATGGACTGTCCCGTCGGGAATGTAGCCCGGCAGAGCTTCCACCTCCTGTATACAGTACGTGCTGTCCGGCAGAAGATAAGGGATTGCAATCCTTCCTTCTTCGTCCGTCTCATAGATCGCTTCCAACGTGTATCCAGGATCCACCGCATCCTCCTGCGTGACTTCATTTTCTTCCAACGTCTCATCCTGCTTCAGCCACACCTTAAACCTGACCCCTGCCAGGACTGTCTTCTCCTCTGAGCCCTTTTCATATTTCAGGAGCACAAGAGAAGTCGGCTCATTATAGACAGTGAGATGCTCCTCCACCACAGGGGTTGTCTGGTCCTTATATTTCAGCTCCACCAGGAAAGCTTTCTCCGGCAGGGCAAATCCGGGAACCTGCTTTGTCTCTCTGACCGTATATTTCCCGAGGAACAGTTCCTTGGACACAGCCGTCTCATTCCCCGTCGTTAAAGTCCCGGCCAGCTCTCCTTCTTTCAGACGGACGGTCCCGTCAGGCGTCACAATGTCCTCCGCCGCCCGTATCTCAAACTCTGTTCCTGCCAGGTACTCTTCCTGTCCCTTCTCAAATTTGTCAATGGTGATCCTGCCCATGGCGTTCTCATCGGCAAACCGCACGGTCAGGGGACTTCCCCAGTCCTTGTCCTCCTCCACGGTGAAAGCAAGTTCCTCCCCGTTCAGGAGGTACCCCTTGGGCGCCTCCACTTCACGCAGATAATAAGTCCCATATTTCAGCTTTTCCGGGAATGTAAAACACCCCTCCTCGTCTGTGACAAAGGTCTCATACACCTGGTATTCCGGATAGTACGATGTCATAGTCACCACATTTCTGTCTGCGTCCAGCAGCTGAAATTCCGTCCCCGCGGCGGGGATCGTCTTACCCGTGGAGGCGTCCGCCTTCAGCACCTGGATGGGGCTGGTGATGAGCGTGTCCTGCCGGTATATGCCGCTGACGGTCACATTTTCTTCTGAAATCTCCACTTCAAAGGGGGTGACGGGATTGTACCCCTCCGGTGTTTTTGTCTCCGTTACGAGGTAGGTATCGTACACCAGTCTGCCCCTTGGATAGTCCTCGCTCCTGGTAGTGGCTTTCCCCTCGCGGTCTGTCACAATCCGCAGCACTTCCTGCCCTGTCGTCCTGGAAGTGAGGGTAAATTCCACTCCCTCGATTCCCTCCAGCACATCTTCCTTTTCCTCTTCATTCTGGTATACCTTGATGAGTTCCAGGTCGCCCCGGATCACAGCCTCCTCAAAGGCCGGCGTCTGGTATGTCTGCACCTGTTCGCCAGTCCCCTCCGGCGTGACGCGCGCCAGCAGTATCTCGCTGTTCAGATTATAGCCCTGTGGAGCTTTTGTCTCCTGGATCGTCACAGTTCCGAGAGGGAGGAAAAAATCGCCGTTTCTGTCCCGCCACACCGGATCCCCCTCCACAAAATACTCCTCCTGGGTGGACACAAACCCCTCCTCGTTGCTTCGAAACACCCAGGTCCTTGCAGGGCTCACTCCCTCCAGCTTCTCCAGGCTGTCATAGTCTCCCGGGTAAAACCGGAAGGTAAATTCCGCTCCTGCCAGAGCGGCCGCCCCCTGAGGCACATTTCCCTCCTCCTGGAAATCCAGCTCCCCGTCATATTTCTTCAGCAGCACCTCCACCGGATTTTTCTGGGGAATGTCACTTGCGCTCACCTGGGCTGTCTGCCCTGCCTGGACGTCTGCCCTGTAGACGGTCCCATCCAGGGCGTAGCCTCTGGGCGGTGTCTTTTCTTTTACATAGTAGGTCCCCGCATTGACAGACAGAAGCCCGCTCTTCCCGGACGCGTCTGTCACCAGTTCCCCTGCCTGAGCCGTGCATCCCGCATCTGTATACACGCCGTACACA
>CAZZBJ010000142.1:0-3188 GCA_964652805.1 uncultured Mordavella sp.
ATCTACTTTGTTGAGCACTGCCCCAAGAAGCTTACAGCCGCTCTTCTCTATCTGTTCTTTGCTCCTGGCCGCCATCTTCCGGCTCACCAGCTCGCTCTCGATCACAAGGATGGCGCCGTCGCACTGTTTTGCGGCTACCGCCGCATCGGTCAGGCTGCCGATCGGAGAAGTGTCAACCAGAACATAGTCGTACCGTTCTCTCATTTCACGGAGCAGCTCTGCAAAACTCTCCTGCCCCAGAAGTTCCGACGGATTCGGCGCTACCGGACCGGCAAAGATGATATCCACGCCCGGGAAGTTCGTCGCATACATGACGTCATGCAGGCTTTTCTGTCCGCTCAGATACTGCGACAGGCCATTGACCTTTTCGCTGACGCGATATCGGCTGACAATACTTGACTTGCGGATGTCCGCATCTATTACCAGTACTTTTTTTTCCATCTTTCCAATCTCCTGCGCCAGCTGGAAGAGGATATCACTCTTTCCCTCATTTGGGTAGGTGCTTGTCACTACGATGGTCTTAATCTCTGTTCCGGTAAACTGGATATTTGTGCGGAGGGTCTTAATGGCTTCTTCATAATAATAATCATGCTGTTTCGGATCTGTCATGACTACTTTATTCAATGTCATTTCCGTTTCCTCCTCCTGCTCTTTTTCTTTGACTTCTTTTTAGGCTTTCCGGTGATATAATCTTTCCTGTCCGGCACGCTCGCCAGAGTGGATATGCCAAGATATCTTTCGATATCATCTTCTGTCTTAAGCGTATCATCCATGACCGTCATCAGGATAACAACGCCGGCGGAAAGCGCCAGGCCTGCCAGCGCGCCGATCATTACATTTCTGCTCATACTCGGGCTGTCCGGGCTGGCCGCCACCTCGCCCTCTTCGACGATCTTCGGAGGAACCACCTCCATCTGGTCCCCGATGAAGTCAGAACCCACATTTGCCACTTCGTCTACAATCTCCTTGGCCAGCTCCGGATCAGGATTGGTCACCGTGATCTCCATGATACGGGTATCTTCCGGATATTCGACTGTGATGCTGTCCTCAAGCTGCTGATATGTCATATCCAGATCCAGATTGTCTACCACGTCCTGCAGCACTGTGCGGGTCGTGATCAGTATACTGTAATCCTGGGTCAGCGAGCTGCCGATCTGCAGATCTGCCAGGGATGACAGAGTCGTCTCATTCGTAAGGACAAGTATCGTTGATGTGGCGCTGTACATGGGCGTTATCAGAAACCTGGTATAGACGCCGGCCGCAACCGCTCCGAGCACCATGACTGCCAGGATAACGAGTATCCGCTTTTTGAGAGCATAGAAGAGCTCTGTCAAATTAATTTCCACATCATCATCTTCATATGTTTTTCCCATATCGCTTTTCCTTTGCTATGTTTTAGAGCTGATCATATTTTTTCATCTGCCAGTACCTTCTGCTGGTTCTGATAAAGGATCTTTCTGAGGTATCCCATGTCCAGATGTTTCTCCATCCATTCCAGAGCCGCTCCTGTCTCCGGACGTCTTTCCCGTATATTATGCATATCAGTGGCAAGGAAATCAACCTTCCGCTCCCGGAGCATTTCCCTGCACCACCTGGTTGTGCTGTCGTACCATCTGCCTCCGATCCTCCGGAAGTTTATCTGTATGCGCGCGCCCTGGCTCCTGATCTCCGCCGCCCTGTGCTTCTCACGCAGGCACATATATCGCTCCGCGTGTGCAAGTATCGGTATGTATCCTCCCAGCGAGAGTTCCCTCACCGCCAGGCAGATATATGAATATGGCGCAGACGGCAGGAATTCTGTCAGGACATATCTGCTGTCCGCTATGGTGAGAATACTTCCCTCTGACAGTAGATTCAACACATCACTGTCATACATGATCTCCTGTCCCGGCCATATGTGGATTTCTGTCTTCAACTGACGCCGGGCTGCTTCCTGGACCTTTCTGCACATGTCCCTGATCCGGTCAGGGTCTGTGTTCTGAAAGCTGTGGGAGTAATGGGGCGTTGCCACTATCTGGGTGATCCCCTGCTTTCTCGCAAGCTGCAGCATCTTTATGCTCTCATCCATATCCGCGGAGCCATCGTCCAGCCCCGGAAGGATATGGCTGTGAATGTCGATCATCCCGGTCAATTCTTAAAACCCCTTCTGAAATTATTTGCCTTTTTGCAGTTTTCGTACCGCAAAACATTGCCCCCCTACCAAGGAAGCAGTATAGACACGCTTTTGTTTTTTGTCAAGTTCCGTCATGTGACTTTTCAGATATTACCATGGCAAAAATTGACTCCTCATTATTCCACCGTCACGGATTTCGCCAGGTTTCTCGGCTTATCCACGTCCAGGCCTTTCGCCACGCTGACATAATATCCCATCAGCTGCAGAGGCACGATCGCGAGGCTTGTCGCAAAGTACTCTTCTGTCTTCGGCACATAGACCGAGAAGTCAGCAGTATCTTCAATATTATAGTTGCCATAAGTCGTAAGTCCCATCAGATAAGCGCCGCGGCTCTTGACCTCCACCATATTGCTGAGTGTCTTTTCAAAGAGCGCGCTCTGTGTAAGGACGCCCACCACCAGAATGCCATTTTCCACAAGACTGATCGGACCGTGCTTCAGTTCGCCCGCCGCATATGCCTCGGAGTGGATATAGCTGATCTCCTTCATCTTCAGGCTGCCTTCCAGACTGATCGCATAATCAATCCCGCGGCCGATGAAGAAAATATCTCTGGCGTTCGCGTACTTGCTGGCAAACCACTGGATGCGCTCTTTGTCGTCAAGCGTCTTCTGGATCTTGGCCGGCAGTGTCTCCATCTCTGCCAGGAGTTCTGCATAGCGGTCGTCATCGATCCTCTCTTTTTCTTTTGCAGCCTGGATCGCCAGCAGGTACATGGCGATCAGCTGCGTGCTGTACGCTTTCGTAGTGGCCACGGATATCTCTGGTCCCGCATAAGTATAAAGCGTGTAGTCGCTCTCCCGGGCAATGCTGGAGCCAACCACGTTTACAATGCCCATCACCGGTATTCCCCGGTCTTTCATCAGGCGGAGGGCTGCAAGGCTGTCCGCTGTCTCTCCGGACTGCGATACTACGATTACCAGTGAATTTGGAGTAATGATCGGATTGCGGTAGCGGAACTCTGACGCCAGGTCTACTTCCACCGGGATCCATGCAAGATCCTCCAATACATATTTGC
>CAZZBJ010000143.1:0-3060 GCA_964652805.1 uncultured Mordavella sp.
TGCCCGACCTACACCCTTAGCAGGGGCGCCTCTTCGGCCTCTTGAGTATTTCTCCAGCAGAAGTTATTATACTAAACCCCCGCATGATTGTCAATGTGTTTTTCCCTTATTCTCCAAAAACGCTTCCATAAGTAAATTCCCGTTTATTTCGCATACTGACTGATAACCGCCTCAATCCGCTTCTTCACCTCCGCCGCGATCTCTGTAGTCTTCATATTCTTGTACTCCTCATAGTACATGGGCTCCAGGAAATGCACCCGGACTGTGACCGGACTGATGGTGTTGGTATCAAAGGGCTTGAAGGAATCGATGAGGGCCACCGGGACAATGGGGCATTTGGCCTTTGTGGCGGATTTGAAGCTGCCTCCTTTGAACTCCCCGGGATGATTGCCGTTCTTTGAACGAGTTCCCTCTGCAAAGATCAGATAGTTGCGGCCTTTTTTCACTTCCTCTGTCACGTGGATGATGACCTGCATGGCCTGGCGCACATCCTCTCTGTCCAGCATATAGGCCTTCATGCAGGCAAATACCTGCTTTAAAAACTGGATGTTTCCAATTTCTTTTTTCGCCACCACGGCAAAGGGTCTGGGGCAGGCCTCAATGATGGCCAGCACATCGTAAAGTCCCTGGTGATTCGGAAAAAACATAAATCCGTTCTCTTGCGGAAGATTTTCCACACCAGAGGAGGCGATCGTTACATTGCCGCCCCGGTTTGCCCGGAGGGTAATATATTTCAGAAGGGCGTACTGCTCCTCATCCGTATACTTTTCTGTATATGCCGCATGATAGCAGAGCTTGCACCATGCGTACGGAACAAAGAAGATGTTCCGAAAGATCATTAGTAATATCCTTTTCACGATTGTACGCTCCTTCTGTTTTATTTTCTGTATTCTCTGATGGCCGTCTCGTAGAGATTGTTTCCCTGGCTGTCGATAACAACGATAACCGGAAAATCCTCCACCTCCAGGCGGCGTATCGCCTCTGTCCCCAGGTCTTCGTAGGCGATCACCTCGGATTTTTTGATACATTTCGACAGGAGGGCGCCTGCTCCGCCCACCGCGGCAAAATAGACGCAGCCGTTGCGCACGATGGCATCCGTCACCTCCTGCGTTCTCTTTCCTTTTCCAATCATGGCTCCAAGTCCCAGATCAAGAAGTCTGGGCGTGTATCTGTCCATGCGGCTGGCCGTCGTGGGCCCCGCTGACCCGATGGGGCGTCCTTCCCTTGCCGGGGAGGGACCCATGTAGTAAATACTCTGATCCTTTATATCAAGGGGCAGCGCCTCCCCTCTGTCCAGTGTCTCGTCCATTCTCTTGTGGGCAGCGTCCCGGGCCGTGTAGATGGTTCCCGTAAGGTACACGTAATCCCCGGACCTAAGGCCTGCCGCCTCTTCCTTTGTCATTGGCACATTCCTATGTTTTTCCATATTTTCCGCTCTCCTGTTCCTCTGTGTATGACCGGTTTTGTATCCCGGCTCCTATATTTCTCTTGCCGCGTGCCTGTTTACATGACAGCAGATGTTCACGGCCACCGGCAGGCCCGCAATGTGGGTGGGATAGGTGTTCACATTGACCGCAAAGGCTGTCGTACTGCCTCCAAGGCCTCCCGGCCCGATGCCAAGACCGTTGAGCCTTTCCAGCATTTCTTCCTCCAGCTCTTTCACCCAGGGGATGGAAGAATGGGAGCCGGCTTCCCTTGTCAGAGCCTCCTTTGCCAGGAGAGCGCATTTCTCAAAGGTGCCGCCAACGCCAACGCCGACCACCATAGGCGGACAGGCGTTGGGGCCTGCGTCTTTGACAGCTGTCAGGATAGCGTTCTTCACTCCCTCCAGACCGTCTGCAGGCTTCAGCATGAAGACCCGGCTCATGTTCTCGCTTCCAAAGCCTTTGGGCGCCACCTTGATCTTTACTTTATCTCCCGCCACGATCTTTGTGTGGATGACAGCCGGTGTGTTGTCCTTTGTATTTTCTCTGAGGATGGGATCGCCCACAACTGATTTCCGCAGATACCCTTTTGTGTATCCCTGGCGGACCCCCTCATTTACAGCATCCTCCAGAAGTCCTCCCTCCAGGTGCACGTCCTGGCCGATCTCCAGAAAGACGACCGCCATGCCCGTATCCTGGCAGATCGGAATCCTGTCCCTGGCCGCAATCTCCAGATTTTCCCTGAGCTGTCCTAATATCTGTCTCCCCAGGGGAGCCTCCTCTGTCTCCGCCGCGCGGTCCATAACAGCCTCCATATCTTTTGACAGATAATGGTTGGCCTCTATGCACATTTCCTTTATATTTTCTGTGATCTCACTTACCCGGACTGTCCGCATTGATTTCCTCCCAATGTAAATCGTGTAAGGGCTCTTTCGCCTGCATATTCTCTAATTAGTATACTGTCTTTATCTATATATTTCAATTCCAGTATTGACAATCTTTTCATTTGCAGTTTTTCCCCCTCCGTCCTATAATATCTGCAAAAGGAGGTTGTTTCTATGAATACATCGATCGATATGGAGAAATTAAGGGAAGATGCCGTACATATTTTCCATTCCGGCTTTACCTGTTCAGAGTCTGTTATCTACGCGATCAGGAAGCATTTTGCGCTTGAGATGTCTGACGACGCAATTGCTATGAGCTCCGGTTTTCCGTGGGGGCTTGGCGGAGCGGGCTGCATCTGCGGCGCTCTGGCAGGCGGAACCATGTGCATCGGCTACTTTTACGGGCGCACAGAGCCGGGAAATCCCCGCAATCAGCTCTGCTTCAAGCTCTGCAATGAACTCCATGACTTTTTCAGGGAGAATTTCGGCGCTTCCTGCTGCCGCGTTCTGACAAGAGGAATGGAAAAAATGTCTCCGGAACGAAAAGCTCACTGCACAAAGATGGTTTCCGGAACAGTGGTAAAGACTGCGGAAATCATCCTGGCAAACCTGAAGGACAGCCGATTTCGTTAAGAACCGGAAGTTCTCCTGTCTGCTTTCCGGATTTTCGCGCAAAACAATGGGGCTGTCGCATCAATGATATGCTCCCTTCTGGGTAGACAAGTGAAATAATAAAAACTTGTCACTTAGGA
>CAZZBJ010000144.1:0-3059 GCA_964652805.1 uncultured Mordavella sp.
CCGCGTTCTGTCCGATCTGGCGGTATGTCTCTGGCGTCATGAGCGGCGCCTGCGGGAACAGCTCCAGGTTGGAGAGCGGGTAGAGGTCTTTCTGGTGAATGACCGTCGTTCCTTTGGACTGGATACCGATGCCGATTCCGGAACCGGACAGCCTGGCTGCCTCCAGCGCCATGAAACATACGTCCGATGTATCGAGGATCTTTACGACTCTCGGGATCATTCCCTCTTCCTCGATACCGGCTTTTACATTGCGGAGCACATCATCCAGCGGAATGCCGCTGATGGTTTTTCTGATCTCTTTATGGAAGGCTGCGCCCACTCCGATGACAACCTCTTTCGGGTCTGTCCCTTTCTTTGCACGGGGATAAGAAGCGTAAGAAGTCTTTTCCTCATTAATGCGCTCTCTTCCGGCGAGGGAAGGCATCTTCCCGGCGGAAGAAACTGAAGTATTATCTCCTGTTGAAGAGGAGACGCCGGACTGTGACATCTGGCTTAAAACTGCGTTGGTGATCTGTTTTACTAATTCTTCGCTGATCTGCATGATCTGTCTCCTCCTTTCCTAAATGTCATATGGATTGATGATATGCGGGATCTGCTTGATCTCTTCCCAGCGGTCGCCGTCTACACGGTAGCCGGTTCCCGGTCCCATATAGTCGTTCGGTGTGTTGACTCCGGACAGCACATGGAAGTCTTTGTCAAGGATCGCGGCTGTCTGCATATAATCGCCTGCAACGCGCTGCTTCAGCATATTCAGTACGCTTGCGGCCACATCTTCGAATCCGGTCTCTGCCAGTGCTTTTACAACATCGATGCCGGTGATGCCGCGCTTGAGCACGTCCTCGGCTGCCGCAAGGTCAGCGGTGACGTCGCGGGGCAGTGTGTCCTTGCTGCCGTGAGCATAGGTTACGGCTTCCACCTGCTCGTCCGTTACCGGGGAGAGGTTCAGGTTGCGGAATACAGCCTGTACTGCGCGTGCCGCTTTGTTTCTCACATGGATCACCTGTTCTTCTGTAACAGGTTTGAGCCCGCCGTCTACCTGCATATCTCTCTGAAGTACGTTATAGTCGTCAAAGTCCTCCGCATCAAAATTCGATCCGGCGAACATATTGTCATAGTTCGGCTCTGCCGCATATCCCGAGAAGATGAAGTCTGTTCCCGGAAGAAATTCAAGCATCGTCCTTGCGGTACGTCTCATATCCGAGTTGGAGAAGCTCTGATCGTTGGAAGAAGCACATTCCAGACCGAGGAGCGCTGCCACGAGGTTCTCTGAGAGAACTTCACGGATACCTGCCGGCACGGAACCGGTCACGCCGATACAGCTTACGGAACCGTTCTGAATGCCCTGGCTTCCTGCGCCTTTTGTCACGAACAGGCAGCGGCATTCCAGATAGAGCATAGATTTCTTCTCGCTGCTTCCCATAAGGACCTCAGAGCCGGAGCCTGAAGTGAAACGTACCTTCAGGCCGCGGGATGCATATGCAGAGTTCAAAAACGCTTTGGAATACGGAGTATCATCCCCATCGATAAATACTTTTTCTGTTCCATATACAGACAGTGTCTCAGCGTAGGTAGTCAGACCACGGATACCAAGTTCAAGCTCAGTAGCTTCCTCTGCGGAACACTGTGTAAGTACGCCCGGACGGCCCACCTGGGAACCGATCAGAAGAGCCATGGCGCTCAAGGGAGCGTAACGCGCAACACCCATGGTCGTCTCTTCTTCAGCAAATCCTCTCAGCGCGCCTTCTGCGGCGTCTGCTGCGATCTGCACCGGATCGTCTTTCAGGTTTGTGATATGAGCCTGATTGCCGGGAGTCCTTCTGGCACGGATCTTCTGCATCCCCATCATGAGCTCCACTACATTCAGATGGTTCATGACCTCTGTCATCTTCGCAGGCGTAATGCCTGAGATAAGCGCAAGGATTTCCTTTCTGGACACGTTGATATCCACGATCATCCTTGCGATCTCAAGAGAAGATACTGCCATTGATTTCTCAGTCCGGTCGATGTTGATGGCGTAATCAGCGATGAACTGATCGATAAAGTCGAAGTCTTCACGGCTTTTGCCGTCCAGTTCTACGATCCTGCCGTCCTCAACTTTCACAGAGGGTTTCGGATCGTAGGGGCTGCTCATCGCAACAAAGCCCATCTCCGGCCACTCATTGATGTAGCCGTCCAGATTGACCGGACGGGCATCCAGTGCTTCAATTCGTTTTGAACGCTTCATATTGCTTTCTCTCCTTGCGGGATGGCCTGTACATAATCTTAAAGATGTATGTGTTAGCTTCCCATATATTGGTGTTTTCGCAGATCCGCCTGCTAAATATACGCAAACGGACATTTCTAACAATGATTATACTATAACCACAGGAAAATGGCAACATGATAATGCTGAAATGCGGCAAAAAACCACAATCAGGAAAAACAAAAACCACAAAAAACCACAAAAGCCGGCAGCAACTTTACATTCCTGAATAAAATGATAAAATCAAAATGATGTTATAAAAGTAAAGGGATGTGATATTGATGCGAGAAGAGATAAAAGTAAAAATGAAAGACACTGCGGATTATATTTTCCATAATCCGGAAGTATCTCTGAAAGAATATAAATCCTCCCGAAGGCTGGCGGAATTTCTGGAGAGTGAGGGATTTGCAGTCAGATGGGGCATAGCGGGATTTGAGACTGCATTTGTTGCGGAATGGAGTAACGGGCGGCGCGGGAACGAACCGAAAGAAAGTGTACAGGCAGAGTACGTACCTGCCCGATCAGCCGAACCGGTCATCGGTTTTCTGGCGGAGTACGACGCCCTGCCGGGACTGGGGCAGGAGTGTGTGTCCCGGCAGCGGCAGGACGGAGGCCCGGGACACGGGTGCGGACACAATCTGCTGGGAACTGCCTGCGCTGGCGCGGCATGTGATCTGAAAGACAGAATGCAGGCTGAAAATCTGCCGGGGACGATCCGTGTGTACGGCTGTCCGGCGGAGGAGATCGTAGCAGGTAAGATCCGGATGAATGAGCGGGGGGTATTTGACGATATGTCTGTGGCCGTGACGTGGCCTTA
>CAZZBJ010000145.1:0-3054 GCA_964652805.1 uncultured Mordavella sp.
CTAAGTGACAAGTTTTTATTATTTCACTTGTCTACCCAGAAGGGAGCATATCAGACTGCCAGGGAGAGAATCTCCCGCAGTCCCTTTTTGTATGCTCCAAGAAGCGGCTGGCGGCGATGCTGCGGGTGATGACTACGGCCGGGGTCAGGACAACGGCCTCTTTATATTCAGGAAAATGGGAATATATGCGGACGTCCGGATGCAAAAAAATGAGGAAAGATGCTTGACAGACGGGCAGGTCGGTGCTATCCTACTAACAGGAATTCCAAGTAAACTACTAGGAATTAAAAGGAGGGTGAGGACAATGAAGCTATCCACAAAAGGGAGGTACGGTCTCCGGGCTATTGTGGATCTGGCCAGGTTCAGCGAGAGCGAACCGGTCTCCATCAGCAGCATCTCCTCCCGGGAGGACATCTCCGAGGGATATCTGGAGCAGCTTATGGCTCTCCTGAAAAAAGCCGGTCTCGTAAAGAGTATCCGGGGAGCTGCGGGGGGATACGTACTGGCCCGCCCGGTTGGGCAGATCTCCGTGGGGGATGTGCTCCGGGCCCTGGAGGGAAATCTGGAGCCTGCCGAGTGCGCGGCCTATCACCCGGATGAGGGTTGCCAGGCAGCGGACAGCTGCGTCACCAAGTACGTGTGGAAGAAGATTAACGACAGCATCAACGACACGGTCAACGGAATCATGCTGGACACTCTGATGGAAAAGAGCAGACAGCTGCGGCCTGAGGAAGAGGAGAAGGAAAAGGCCTGCAGCCGAAAATAAACCCGGAATATAACGAATAAAAAGCAAAACAAAGTGCGAGACAGGAGGATACAAGATGGACAGACTGATTTATCTGGATAATGCGGCTACAACAAAGACAGCCCCTGAGGTAGTGGAGGTCATGCTCCCTTATTTTAGCGAAAACTACGGAAACCCGTCCAGCGTTTACAGTTTCGCTTCAAAGAACAAGGATGCGGTGACAGAACAGAGGGAGATTATCGCCCGGGCGCTGGGAGCAAAGAGCCATGAGATCTATTTCACAGCGGGAGGCACGGAGAGCGACAACTGGGCTCTGAAGGCCACAGCTGAGGCCTACGCCTCAAAGGGAAAGCATATCATCACCACAAAGATTGAGCACCATGCCATCCTTCACACAGGTGAGTACCTGGAGAGGAGAGGCTTTGAGGTGACCTATCTGGACGTGGACGAGAAGGGTCTTGTGCGGCCGGAGGATGTGGAGGCGGCCATCCGCCCGGACACCATCCTCCTTTCCGTCATGTTCGCCAACAATGAGATCGGGACTATCGAGCCCATCAAAGAGATTGGCCGGATTGCCCATGAGCACGGAGTCCTCTTCCACACAGATGCGGTGCAGGCCTTCGGGCAGGTGCCCATCGACGTGGACGAACTTGGCATTGACATGCTCAGCGCCAGCGGCCACAAGCTGAACGGGCCAAAGGGGATCGGCTTCCTCTATATCCGTAAGGGTGTAAAGATCCGATCCTTCATCCACGGCGGCGCCCAGGAGAGAAAGCGCCGGGCAGGCACAGAGAATGTGCCCGGCATCATTGGTCTCGGTAAGGCGGTGGAGAGAGCCGTTGCCACCATGGCAGAGCGATCCGAAAAGGAAATCCGGCTTCGGGACTACCTCATCGGCCGGGTACTGAAGGAAATCCCCTATTGCCGTCTCAACGGAGACCCGGTGGACAGACTGCCCAACAACGCCAACTTCAGTTTTGAGTTTATTGAAGGAGAGTCCCTTCTCATCATGCTGGACATGAAGGGCATCTGCGCTTCCAGCGGCTCGGCCTGCACATCGGGCTCCCTGGATCCCTCCCACGTGCTGCTGGCCATCGGCCTGCCCCACGAGATCGCCCACGGCTCCCTGCGTCTGACGCTTGGCGAGGAGACCACAAGGGAGGAGATCGACTACGTGGTGGATAACCTGAAGGAGATCGTGGCCCGGCTGCGGGAGATGTCTCCTCTCTACGAGGATTTTGTAAAGAAGAATACTCTGTAAAAACAGAAGAACAGCCGCTCGGCCGGGCGGTGTATAAGGAGGAAGAAACATGTACACAGAGAAGGTAATGGATCATTTTCAGCATCCCAGGAACATGGGGGAGATAGAGAACGCCAGCGGCGTGGGAACAGTTGGAAACGCAAAGTGCGGGGATATCATGAGGATTTATCTGGATATTGACGAGAACCAGATCATCCGGGACGTGAAGTTCAAGACCTTTGGCTGCGGGGCTGCGGTGGCCACCAGCAGCATGGCCACAGAGCTGGTAAAAGGCAAGAACATCCAGGAGGCCATGGAGGTCACCAACAAGGCGGTGATGGAGGCCCTGGACGGACTCCCGCCGGTGAAGGTGCACTGCTCGCTTCTGGCGGAGGAGGCCATCCATGCGGCTCTCTGGGATTACGCTGAGAAGAACGGCATCAAGATCGAGGGACTGGAAAAGCCCAAGTCTGATATCCACGAGGGCGAGGAAGAGGAAGAAGAGGAGTATTGATCCGGAAGGATAAGGACAATGGAGAAGAAGAAAGTTGTGGTGGGCATGTCCGGGGGAGTGGACTCCTCCGTGGCGGCATGGCTTTTAAAAGAACAGGGATATGATGTGATCGGCGTGACCATGCAGATCTGGCAGGACGAGGAAGAGACCGTTCAGGAGGAGAACGGGGGCTGCTGCGGCCTCAGCGCCGTGGACGACGCCAGGAGGGTAGCTGCAAGACTTGAGATCCCCTACTATGTGATGAATTTCAAGGATCAGTTTCGACGTGGCGTCATCGACTATTTTGTGGGAGAGTACACCTGCGGCAGGACCCCCAACCCCTGCATTGCCTGCAACCGGTATGTGAAGTGGGAGTCCCTCCTTCGGAGGAGCCTGGATATCGGGGCGGACTATATTGCCACCGGACACTATGCCCGGGTGGAGCAGCTGCCGGGCGGCCGCTGGTCCCTCCGGACCTCCGCCGCGGCCAGGAAGGATCAGACCTACGCCCTGTACCATCTCACCCAGGAGCAGTTGGCAAAGACCCTGATGCCGGTGGGGGCCTACGAGAAAGAG
>CAZZBJ010000146.1:0-3046 GCA_964652805.1 uncultured Mordavella sp.
TTAGCGCCCAAAAGCTTGGTGTTGCTGATGTGCTCCACCACTGCCCAGGCGATGCTCAGGCCGTCGAAGGTGCTGGTACCCCGGCCTATTTCATCCAGAATGAGAAGGCTGTGCCGGGTGGCGTTTCGCAGGATGTTGGCCACCTCCGTCATCTCCACCATGAAGGTACTCTGGCCGGAGGCCAGGTCGTCAGAGGCCCCCACCCTCGTGAAGATCCTGTCCACAATGCCGATATCCGCACTGGATGCAGGCACAAAGGAGCCCACCTGGGCCATCAGCACGATGAGAGCGGTCTGACGCATGTATGTGGATTTCCCCGCCATGTTAGGGCCGGTGATGATGGAGATCCGGTCTTTTTTGTCGTCCAGATATGTATCGTTGGCAATGAACATGCCGCCCGGGATCATCTGCTCCACCACCGGATGCCTGCCGTCCTTGATGTTGATGACGCCCTTCTCGTTGATCTTCGGCCGCACGTACCGATTCCGCTCCGCCACCACGGCCAGGGAGGTCAGCATGTCCAGCTGGGCCACCGCCTTCGCCGTGTTCTGGATGCGCACCACTTCTTTTCCTATAGTGTCCCGGATTTCGCAGTACAGCTCATACTCCAGGGCGTACAGCTTGTCCTCCGCCCCCAGGATCGTATCCTCCAGCTCCTTGAGACGGGGCGTGATGTAGCGCTCCGCATTGGCCAGCGTCTGCTTTCTTGTATAGTAATCCGGCACCAGATTTTTGAAGGAATTGGTCACCTCCAGATAGTAGCCGAATACCTTGTTGTACTTAATTCGCAGGTTCTTGATGCCTGTCTTCTCCCGCTCTTCCTCCTCCAGCTTTGCCAGCCAGTCCTTTCCTTCCGTCTTGGCATTTCGCAGGCGGTCCACCTCTTCGCTGTAGCCCTCTCGGATGATGCCGCCTTCCTTCATGGCAAGGGGCGGGTCCTCGCAGATAGCCCGCCCGATCAGGTCGCAGATGTCCTCCAAGGCGTCCATCTCCCCCAGTACCTCCTTCAGAAGGGGGGACTGCAGATCCTCCAAAATGCACCGGATGTGGGGCAACATGGACAGGGAGCTGTAGAAGGCGGTCAGATCCCTGGGGTTGGCGGACTTGTAAGTGATCTTGCTGAGCAGCCGCTCCAAATCATAGACCGGAGTCAGGTACTCCCGCATCTCCTCCCGGCAGATGGCGTTATCCAGAAGCTCCTCCATCGCATCCAGCCGTCTCTCAATCTCCTTCTTATCTATGAGGGGCTGCTCCAGCTGCCTGCGCAGCATCCTGGCCCCCATGGCGGTCTTCGTCTTGTCCAGCACCCACAGAAGCGAGCCCCTCTTCTGCTTTTCCCGCAGCGTCTCGCTAAGCTCCAGGTTCCTCCTTGTGGAGCTGTCCAGCACCATGTACTTTCCTGTCACGTACCGGGCCAGGTGGGAGAGCTGGACAAGATCCGTCTTCTGGGTCTCCTTCAGGTAGACAAGGAGAGCTCCGGCGCCGATGACACCGCAGTCAAAATCCCCGATACCCAGGCTCTCCATGGAGCTCACTTTAAAGTGCTCCTCCAGGTTCCTGCGGCAGATGGCATCGTCAAAGTACCAGGCGTCCAGAGCGTAAATCGTGATTCCCAGCCGCCCCCTCAGGTCGTCCAGGTCCATGCCGCTCATATAGAAGGCCTCGTTGCAGATCAGCTCCGAGGGCATCAGGTGGGTGATCTCGTCAAAGAGCATGCCGCTGTCCCCGATCTCCGTCACAAAATACTCTCCCGTGGTCACATCCGCTGCGGAGACGCCGTAGGTGTCACCAATATAGGCCACGCACATGATGTAATTATTTTTTGTCTCGTCCAGCGCCTGGGGATCCACCGTGGTCCCCGGGGTGACGATACGCACCACCTCTCTCTTGACCAGTCCCTTGGCCGCGGCCGGATCCTCCATCTGCTCGCAGATGGCCACCTTGTAGCCCTTGGCCACCAGACGGCTCAGATAGCCGTCCACCGCATGGTAGGGCACGCCGCACATGGGCGCCCGCTCCTCCAGGCCGCAGCTCTTCCCGGTCAGCGTAATCTCCAGCTCCCGGGACACGGTGATGGCGTCATCGAAAAACATCTCATAAAAATCTCCCAATCTATAGAAAAGGATGCAGTCACTGTATTGCTTCTTCGTCTCCACGTACTGCTGCATCATTGGGGTTAATTCAGCCATGTAAGTTCTCCTTTGCTGTTCTTGTCTTTTGTATGCTGCCTGCAGGCATACATGGTTAAGTATAGCACATTTTCCCGTCAAATTAAATCCGGAAAAGGGGCAAACATGCTCCAGCGGAAAAATTTCTTTCTGTATTCTCTCATAAAAAACGCCCTCACTGTATAGTCTCCTATATAGTGTGAGCGTTTCTACCGCAAAATATAACTGGTCACAGCCGGCATTTTACACCATATGGCCATGATAGTAAAATCCTCTGCACTCGTCCAGGCGCACCTGCACCAGCTTTCCTGTGAGAGACTCCCCGCCCGGGAAATGGACAAGAAGATTGTTGCTCATCCGCCCGGTCATAAGGGACGGGTCATGATCGTTCACCGACTCCACCAGCACCTCCTGGACAGCGCCCTGGTGAACAGCGCACACTTCCCCGGCAATCTCCTGCACTTCCTTCAGCAAACGGTCAAACCTGTCCTTCACCACATCCTGGGGAACCTGCTCCTCCATGGCCGCAGCCGGAGTGCCTGTCCGCTTTGAATAAATAAAGGTAAAGGCGCTGTCGTACCGCACCCTTCTCACCACGTCCAGCGTCTCCTGGAAATCTTCCTCCGTCTCTCCGGGGAATCCCACGATGATGTCCGTAGTGAGGGAGATATCCGGAACAGCGGCCCGTATTTTCTCCACCAGCGCCAGGTACTGCTCCTTTGTGTACCGGCGGTTCATCTTCTTCAGGATCCGACTGCTCCCGGACTGCACCGGGAGATGGAGATGACGGCATATCTTCCTGGACCTGCCCATCACCTCTATGAGCTCGCCGGAGAGGTCCTTCGGGTGAGAGGTCATAAAGCGTATCCGCTCGATGC
>CAZZBJ010000147.1:0-3027 GCA_964652805.1 uncultured Mordavella sp.
CTGCAGCGACTTCGGGATGGTGGAAGCCGAAGAGATGTCAGTGGCAGTAAGTGGGCCCCGGAGGGCGATGTGAAAGGAAGAGAGAACTACTTTTAGATCATGCAGATGTTCATGTAGACGCTTCCGAGTAGCTGAGACGCAAGGCCAGCGTTAGAGGGCCAGGGATGTGATGGCATTCCGGCAGAGTGGGCATATTTATGGGATATGTCAAACAGGGTGGTACCGCAGGTTTTTACCTGTCCTTGAAGTATTTTCAGGGACAGGTTTTTTGTTTTACATAAAACTCTTTCGGACTCTACTGTTACAGAAAATCTGTCAGCCGGATGCACTGGAAAAGACAATCTGGAGGTGAGAGAATGGATGACAACTTTATGCTTTATGACCTGAAGGTGGAAGTAATCGGGGCGGAGAAGCCCATGGTGTGCAGCCATAAGGAGGGAGATTATTTTCTGGTGATCGGAGAAAATCTTGTCTTTCCGGAAAACAATTCTTTTTCCATGTATGCCCTGAGCGCACTGCTTCCTCTGCTGCCCGCGAAGCAACGGGTGTTGGATCGGAACGACTGGATGCTCTCGGACAGCGTCATTGCCTGTCCGGACCCGAATTGCGGGGCCAGATTTAAGATCACCCGCATCGGGAAGCGTAAATTCAGCCACGGCGAGTGTACAGTGGAGCCCCTGTACAGGGAAGAAAGGAAAAGACAGAAAAAGGAGAGGACAGACTATGACAGAGAAGATTGAACTTACAGAAGGCTGTAAGATAAACAGAGTGATCAACGGGTGCTGGCAGCTCTCGGAAGGCCACACCATCAAGAATGATCTGGATTTTAACGACGTGATGCGGGCTTTTCATATGTTGGCGGAGAGAGGATTTACCACCTTTGACTGCGGCGACATCTACACAGGGGTGGAGGAGTTTCTTGGGAAATTCGTGCTGGAGCTGAAAAACGGCAGCGGCGTTTCCCCGGCAGATATCCAGATTCACACAAAATATGTACCGGATCTGGATATACTGGACAAAGTGGATTTCCAGTACACAGAGAAGATCATTGACAGGAGCCTGAAAAGACTGAACCGGGATATGCTGGACATGGTGCAGTTTCACTGGTGGGATTACGACGTGCCGGGATGCGTGGAGACGGCTGGATATCTGTGCAGGTTGAAGGAGAAGGGGAAAATCCGCAACATCAGCGTTACCAATTTTGACACAGTCCACCTGGCAGAGCTTGTGGATGCGGGAATTCCGGTTGTCACAAGCCAGACCCAGTATTCCCTGTTCGACAGAAGACCGGAGAAGGGATATCTGGATTACCTGAAGCAGCATCACATCCCCATGCTCTGCTATGGAACCCTGTCCGGGGGATTTCTGGCAGAGAGATGGATTGGAAAAGAGATGGAGGAGCCGGAGACACGGTCCCAGGTGAAATACATGCAGGTCATCGAGGACTCCCTTGGCTGGGACGGCTATCAGCAGCTCCTCCTCATACTGAAGGATATTGCTGATAAATACGGCGTAGGCATCTCGCAGGTGGCGTCCCGGTACATCCTTAGCCAGGAGGGCGTGGGAGCCGCTATCATCGGCATCAGGAACAGCCGCCACGTGGAGGACAACATGCGAATCTTTTCCTTTGCGCTCTCCGGGGAAGACATACAGAGGATCCGGAGTTTTCTGGACCAGTATCCAACAGTGGAAGGAGAGCCCTTCCAGCAGGAGAGGACCGTGGGCACCAAGTACAGGAGCATCATGTGGATGAACTTAAGTGAAGAATAACAGAATACGGAACATGATACATTGAATATTATAGAAGGAGGTATTATTATGGAGCAACAGAAGAATACGCAGACAAAAGAAAGACTGGAATTTCGCGGCGGATGGGGCATGGCTTTTCTGCCGGTGGCGATCTTCCTCTTTTTCTGTATCCTCTATTTTGTCGTCTTTAAGGCGTTTGAGATGTATGCGCTGGCCATGGGAGCCTTTGTGGGGCTTCTCGTGGGCGCTGTATTTGTGAAAAAAGGACAGTATGACCGTTTCTGGGAGGCGGTCTACGAGGGGGCGAAGGAAGCGGTGTCCATCGGTATCCTCCTTCTGATCATCGGCATGTTTGCCTCCATGATCAAGGCTGCCGACATTTCCTCCGGCTTTGTATGGCTGGCAGATTATTTCCATGTGAGCGGCGGGCTCTTTACGGCATTTACCTTTTTTGCCGTCTGCGTCATAGCTACAGCCACAGGCTCCTCTTTGGGAACTATGTTTACCTGTTTCCCCATTTTTTATCCGGCAGGCATCCTGCTGGGAAGCAATGCGCCGGTGCTGGCCGGGGCCATCGTAGGCGGCGCCATCTTCGGTGATAATCTGGCGCCCATCTCGGACACCACCATCATCTCAGCCGGGACCCAGGAGTACAGGAACCGGCCGGGGACTGCGGATGTGGGAGGATGCGTGTCCACCCGTCTGAAATACTCCCTTGTGGCAGCCACGCTGTCCTTTGTCCTGTTCTGGGTGTTCGGTGGAGGCGGAACCGCAGGGACAGGAGGAGAGGAGATACTGGCGGAAAATAAGAATCCGTCCACCTTGATCATGCTCATACCTGTGGTAGTCATGCTGGTGCTTGCGGTGAAGACGAGAAACATTTACAAGGCCATCACAGCCGGCATCCTTCTGGGCACAGTGATCGGTCTGGCATCCAGACTTCTCACCTTTGCCGATGTGATCTCCATTCAAGACGGGGTTCCGGCAGGATTTTTGACAGATGGCATCAGCGGCATGATGGCTACGGTAGTTCTGGTGCTCTCAGTGTACGGCATCATGGGCGTGCTCACAGCGGCCGGTGTTCTGGATCGGATCGCAGAGGCAATCCTGTCGAGCCGCTTCGGAAAGAGTGCGAGAGGCGCAGAGGTGGCCATGATGCTTGGCATCTCCGTCACGACCCTGATCTTCGGCGGGGTGACCAGCGCTTCCATGGCGACCTTTGGAAAGATCCAGAATGAGATCGGCAAGCGGGCCGGGCTTCATCCCTATCGCCGGGCC
>CAZZBJ010000148.1:0-2956 GCA_964652805.1 uncultured Mordavella sp.
CCTCATCGGCCCTTTTGTATACGATCAGATCATCCACCGTGCCCCCCTGCTCATTGCACATGGGGCTGTATCTGGCCTGGCCGTCTGTCAGGTTGTCAAAATTGTTGGTCAGCATCATCTGCAGGTTGGCCAGCGAGTCTTTTCCCTGGCAGAGGATCTCTCCCATGTGGGACACATCAAAGAGACCTGCCTGGGTGCGCACTGCCATGTGCTCCTTGATCACGCCCTCTTTGTACTGTACCGGGAGCAGGTATCCCCCGAAGGGAACGATCTTTCCGCCTGCCTTCACATGCGCCGCATAGAGCGGTGTTTTCAGTTCCATTCCTACTTTTCCTCCTTTGCCAGATTTGTTGTATTTAAGAGACAGATAAAATAAAACAGAGAGAGACTGTCCCCCTTCATTTGAAAGCAGTCTCTCCCTGTCTGTTCATCCAGAGCCTCGTCCAGACCCAATACCTTTGCCTGAGAGTTTCAAGTATCCCTTTGCCCCTTCGGCGCTGCCTCCAACACATACGACAGTCTCTCTTGGATCCTTCACCCGATTACTTGTCCCATTAAATCTGGCTTTATTATAACCGTCCAAAAATTTTCCGTCAACAATTGTTTATTATTTGACATTTCATACAATTGTTTATTTTTTCACAACTTTGCAGTTTTTTATACGTTGGCGCGGTATGCCTCGTCTGCAGTGTACACATCAAAGCCGCTTCCCTTCAGGATGTCGATCATTCTTCCCGGCTCGTCGCTCTTGAGCACTGCCGCCGCGTCTCTTCCATTGGCAAAGGCATACATGTACTCGATATTGACTTCTCCCTCCACAAGCTGATGCATGGCCTTGGAAAGGGAGCCCGTAGCGTGGGGAACACGCAGCGCCACCACGTCCGTGAGCATGGCTGTGATCCCCTCCTCCTTCAGGACGACTCTGCCCTTGTGGGGGTCAGACACGATCATGCGGAGCATACCATACTCAGAAGTGTCCGCCAGGCTGAGGGCCACAATGTTCACGCCGCCCTTGGCCAGCGCCGCCAGCACCTCGTCCAGACGTCCCTCTCTGTTCTCAAGAAATACGGATAACTGCTGTACTGTATTACTAATTCCCATGATATTCCCCTCCTTCTTACATCTGCCTGTTGTCGATGACACGCTTTGCCTTTCCCTCGCTTCTCTGGATGGTCTTGGGCTCCACCAGCTTCACGCGGACAGACACGCCGAGCGCCTGTTTCAGTACTGCTGCCACTTTGTTCTTCAGCTCATCCAGCTTGCGGATCTCGTCGGAGAAATATCTCTCGTCCACTTCCACCATGACCGTGAGCACATCCATGTTGTTCTCTCTGTCCACGACCATCAGATAGTGAGGTGCTACGCCGCCCATGGACAGAAGGGCTGTCTCCACCTGGGTCGGGAATACATTGACGCCGCGGATAACCTTCATGTCGTCGGTGCGTCCTGTGAACTTGTGGATCCTCACAAGCGTTCTTCCGCACTTGCAGGTGCCATGTGTCATGCTTGTCAGGTCCTTTGTGCGGTAGCGGATCAAGGGCATACCCTCCTTGGAGAGAGTGGTGAATACCAGCTCTCCCGTCTCGCCGTCGGCGCAGGGCTCATAGGTAGCAGGATTGATCAGCTCCGGATAGAAGTGGTCCTCGTATACGTGAAGTCCTTCGTGGTGGATGCAGTCCAAGGCAACACCCGGTCCCGTCACCTCGCAGAGACCGTAAATGTCAAAGCAGTTAATATGGAGGATATCCTCAATCTTCCTCCTCATCTCCTCTGTCCAGGGCTCCGCACCGTGGATGCCGGCCTTCAGCTGCATGTGGTCCACAAGGCCTGCCTCCTGGATGGACTCGGCCAGATAGAGGGCGTAGGAGGGAGTGCAGGCAAATGCGGTAGCTCCCATATCCTCCATACACATCATCTGGCGCTTGGTATTTCCCGCAGACATGGGGATGGCCATCGCACCCAGGGCCATGGCGCCATAATCAAGGCCCATTCCCCCCGTGAACAGCCCGTAGCCATAGCAGACATGGATGCGGTCCTCGTTTGTAAGGCCGGCCATTGTAAGACCTCTTGCCACACATTCTCCCCACACCTCTGCATCATATTTTGTGTAGGACGCAATGGTCAGCTTTCCTGTTGTCCCGGACGTCCCCTGCACGCGCACGATCTCGCTCTGTGGAACTGCCAGCAGTCCAAATGGATAATTCTCCTTCAGGTCCTCCTTTGTGGTGAAGGGCAGTTTCCCGATGTCCTCTATCCCCTTGATGTCGCCGGGCTCCACGCCCTTCTGCTGCATCTTTTTCCGGTAAAAAGGCACGTTCTCATACACCCTCTTTACCTGCTTTACAAGCTTGTCGCTCTGCAGGGCGCTCATCTCGTCCCTGCTCGTACACTCAATCTTCGGATCCCTGATCCTCTCCTGCCAATTCTCTAAAGATACTCCTGCCATTTTCTTCTACTCCTATTCTTAATACTTTTGGTGCGGCCAGATCTACAGGTCTGACTCGTCTACCATCTTCACACCTGCATCCTTAAGAATGGAAGCTGCTTTCTCATAATCGTCGGTGCTGAAAACCAGAACCGGAGCGCGTCCTTCGCGGATTACAAATGAATAGATGTAGCGCACGTTTATGCTGTTTTCTGCAAGTACTGCCAACATCTGATTGAGATTGCCTTTCCTGTCCTCCAGCTCCGCGCCGATGACATCGTTCACACGCACGACAAATCCCCTCTCAGTGAGATAACCCTTCGCCTCTGTTGGCTTATCGACTACGAGACGAAGGATCCCAAACTCCGGAGTATCAAAAGACGCAACAGCCCGGATGTTGATGTGCGCTTCTGTGAGCTTTGACGTGACCTCCATCAGGCTGCCCGGCTTATTCTCCACGAAAACTGATAGCTGCTTGATCATGTGACACCTCCTTTTTCTGGTTCTTAAATCTATATCATCTTGCAGTAA
>CAZZBJ010000149.1:0-2915 GCA_964652805.1 uncultured Mordavella sp.
GTGTCTTGTTATCCATAACTTTACTAAATAAAAGCAACTCAAAAAAAAAAGTAAGAGAGTTGTTTGTTTGCAGATTCCTTACAATAATAGTATAATTAGAAAATATTAAGGTTTTTGACTTCAACATCATCGGAAGGCAAGATTGATCATTTGCGGCAGAGAATGAAAAATTATTAATATTCTGAGGAGAGTATATGGGCGATGATAAGAGATGAACGTTTAAATAAGATGAAAGCTTATATTAATGCTAATTCATACGTGAGCGTAGATGAACTTGTGGAGAGATTTCAAGTGTCCAAAGCTACAGTGCGCAGAGATCTGGATATTCTGGGCGAGAAGGGAATGGTATGCCTTCTGCGTGGCGGAGCAAGAAAAAAAGGAGAAGTGGAAAAAGAACTGAAATATACAGAAAAGCTTAGCCGTAATCGAGAGGAAAAAGTCCGAATATGCCAGTTCGCTTCTACATTAATCCAGAAGGGCCAGACAATTTTTCTCGATACTGGTGTTACGGCAAGGGAAATGATTCCTTTTTTGGCTGAAATGCAGGATGTTCATGTGGTCACAAATGATGTTTGGATTGCGACGCATCTTTCTACTAATGCAGAAATTAAAGTGACCATACCTGGGGGGGACATTCGTCGAGGATATTATACTATTAAAGGTTCTGAAACGGAGCAATTTTTATCGAACCTATATGTGGATCTTGCATTTATCAGCATTGATGCAATTGACCGCAAATTCGGATGCTCTATTACTAATAATGATGAAGTCCTAATAAAGCGTCAGATGATTTTTCATTCAAAAAAATCGGTGATGATTGCAGACCATTCAAAATTTGAGTCAATGGCAAGTTGGCGCGTATGCCGCCTTAATGAGATTGGCCTGTTTGTGACTGGAGAAGAGATTCCGGAAAATATTTTACATTGTTACGAACAGGAAAATATTATGATCAAGACAGTGTAGAGCTTTTAAGATCACGAACGAGAGTGGAGCTGCCGATAGGAGAGGATTTTGCGACATTATTCAGTTCGAAGGATTAAAAGGGGTATATTGAGACGGCAGATGCCATGAGCTGACAGAAAAGACCAGGAAATGTTCGAGATAAAAAGAGCAAAGTCGGTCATATCCTGGCATTAAAAGTGAACCGGCCGATGTTTAACGGCCGGTATTTTATATTTCTTTATCTATTCTCAGAGCTCTATCCCCCATTCCTGGCCTGCGCCGATTCCGGCGCCCGGCGCACAGCGTTGTCCTGGAACCGGAAGTAGTCCGGCCGGTGGCGGGACTGGGTGAACTCAAACATGACGCCGTCGCTGTTGTAGGTGCGGCTGCTCACCACGGCCACGCAGTTGTAGTCGTTGATGTCCATTTCCAGATATTTCTCGTCGATCTGGGTGATCTTCTCGACGGTCATGACACGCTGACTGTTGACAATGGTCATGTGAAGCTTCTTTTCCAGATACTCATAAATCGAGTCGGAGGCAATCTTGGGGGTCAGTCCCGGAACCGCATCCTTCAGGAAATAATTGTGGTTGATGATGAGGGGCTTTCCGTCCAGATAGTGGAGGCGCTGTATGTAATACAGCAAGGTTCCCGCGGGGAAGCCGGTGCGTTTCTCTACTTTTTCATCCGACGTCAGTTCCATAAACCGGAGGACTCTGGTGACACCCCTCTTGTGGTTCCTGGCGGAGGACTCCTTGAAGGACTCGATTCCGCCTATGGTGAAGGCGGCCTGGTCTACCGGGCGGTAGATGTTGCGCACGCCCTTTCCCTGGATCGTCTGCACATACCCGTCCGACACAAGCTGGGCTATGGCCCGCCGCACGGTGTTCCTGGAGCAGCTGTACTCCTGTATGAGGGCGTGCTCTGAGGGCAGCAGGGTCTGGCTGGCAAATACATTGCTCTCTATTTTCTGTTTTAAATCTCTGTAGATGGCTTCATATTTACTTCTCGGCATTCCCATCACATCCAGTCATGTATAATCCTGTTTAAACAACTTAATACTATTATAGAATATAGGAGATAGGGAAGTCAAGAAAATTTACCGCGCTTGTTTAAACAAGTTTTTCTTGACATGTTTAAACAAGTGTGATATTTTATACTTGTTCAAACAAGTTGGAACGGATTATCGTGGAAAAAGGAGAGGAAACAATGGCAAAGTATGAAAATGATGTCAAACAGCTTCTGACCCTCATAGGAGGGAAGGAAAACATCCAGGCTGTCTCACACTGCATGACAAGGATGCGTTTTGTCCTGATTGATCCGAAAAAAGCAGACGAGAAAGCCATCGAGAAGATCCCCAGTGTAAAGGGAACCTTTACGCAGGCGGGTCAGTACCAGGTCATCATCGGAAACGATGTAGCTGTGTTCTACAATGAATTTACCGCGTATGCAGGCATTGAGGGAGTCAGCAAGGATGCGGTGAAAGCGGCGGCCAGGACAAACCAGAACCCGGTGCAGAAAGTAATGAGCGCCCTGGGCGAGATCTTTGCTCCCCTGATCCCGGCCCTGATCTGCGGCGGTCTTGTCCTTGGCTTCCGGAACGTGATCGGCGAGATCCATTTCTTTAACAATGGTACACAGAGCCTGGCGGATATCTCTCAGTTCTGGGCAGGTACATACAACTTCCTGTGGCTCATCGGGGAAGCGGTATTCCACCTGCTCCCTGTCGGTATCGTCTGGTCTATCACAAAGAAGATGGGAACCACCCAGATTCTCGGTATCGTCCTTGGTCTGACGCTGGTGTCCTCTCAGCTCCTCAACGGCTTCAGCGTGGCGGACACACCGGCTTCTGAGATTCCGGTGTGGGATTTCGGCTTTGCCAAGGTGGAGATGATCGGCTATCAGGGACAGGTCATTGCGGCTATCATGGCCGGCTTCGTCCTCGTCTATCTGGAGAAATTCTTTAAGAAGTA
>CAZZBJ010000150.1:0-2896 GCA_964652805.1 uncultured Mordavella sp.
ATCGAGAAGAACTTCCCGCATCACGGTGCGGTGGCGTTCGGACATTTTGGAAAGGAATTCTTCGAAGTGTTCAAATACATCGGTGTTCCGGTTGAGGAGATCGGATACAATCAGCCTGCAGGAGTGAGATATCCCACAGAGAATCCGTGGCGATAATGAGCCTGCGGATATGTAGGTGAGGACTTTTGCCTCAATATTAACAGTACAGGTACAGAGGTATAGCCGGACGGCCGCATCCTTATGGGCGCGGTCGTCTTTCAGAAAAAGGAGAAAGCTATGTTTTTTATAGGAGTAGACCTGGGAACATCCGCAGTCAAACTTTTACTGATGGATGAAAACGGAAAGATCGAAAAGATCGTATCAAGAGAATATCCGCTGTATTTCCCGCATCCGGGCTGGTCGGAGCAGAAACCGGAGGACTGGTTCGCGCAAAGTTTGGCAGGGATCAAAGAACTGGTATCAGAGTGTGACAGGACCCAGGTAAAGGGAATCAGTTTCGGAGGACAGATGCACGGCCTTGTAGCGCTGGATGAGAATGACGACGTGATCCGTCCGGCGATCCTGTGGAATGACGGACGGACAGGAAAACAGACGGACTATCTTAATAATGTCATAGGAAAAGAAAAACTTTCTAAATACACTGCCAATATTGCTTTCGCGGGCTTTACCGCCCCGAAGATCCTCTGGATAAAGGAGAACGAGCCGGAGAACTTTGAACGGATCTGCAAGATCATGCTGCCCAAGGATTATCTTGCGTATAAGCTTTCCGGAACGTTCTGCACAGAGTATTCGGATGCCTCCGGCATGCTCCTCCTTGATGTGGAGCACAAGTGCTGGTCAAAGGAAATGCTGGAGATCTGCGGGATCACAGAAGAACAGCTTCCGAAGCTGTATGAGAGTTGGGAGTCGGTGGGATGCCTGAAGCCGGAGATCGCAGAGGAGCTGGATCTTCCGCAGGACGTCAGTGTAATCGCCGGGGCAGGAGACAACGCGGCTGCTGCGGTCGGTACCGCGACCGTAGGAGACGGAGGATGCAACATTTCTCTGGGAACATCGGGAACACTATTCATTTCCAGCAGAACCTTCGGTGTGGATGAGAACAATGCACTCCATTCCTTCGCACATGCAGACGGAAACTATCATCTTATGGGATGTATGTTGAGCGCGGCGTCCTGCAACAAGTGGTGGATGGATGAGATCCTGAAGACGACGGAGTATCAGGAAGAGCAGGCAGGGATCACGAAGCTGGGAGAAAATACGGTCTTCTATCTCCCGTATCTGATGGGAGAGCGTTCTCCCCACAATGATCCGGAAGCGAGAGCTGCGTTTATAGGAATGAGCATGGACACCACCAGAGAGGACATGACTCAGGCTGTGCTGGAAGGTGTGGCATTCGGACTGAGGGATTCCCTAGAAGTGGCGCGCAGCATCGGAGTAGATCCGAAGCGGACGAAGATCTGCGGCGGAGGAGCTAAAAGTCCTTTCTGGCGAAAGATCATCGCCAATGTTATGAACATGAAGGTGGACATCATTGAGAGTGAGGAAGGGCCCGGCTTTGGCGCGGCGATCCTTGCCGCGGTGGGCTGCGGAGTGTACCCTTCCGTTGAGGAGGCGGCAAAGAAGTTGGTGAAGGTAGTCGCTACGGAGGAGCCGGATGCGGAGTTGGCAGAAAAATATGAGGAAAGGTACCGGAAGTTCAGGAAGTTCTATCCTGCGCTGAAGGGGATGTTCTGAGGCAGTTTCGGAGTATTTTTTGAAAATGGTTTTAGAGCGATATCAGCAATATTAAGATCAGAATAAAAAACGTTTGCCGGGTGTTATCTGAAGGAGTCGGATCCCTCAGCTATGACACCCGGTATTTGTTTATTTGCTTTGATTTCCTGTGCTATTTATGAATAAAACAGAATGTGCAACAGAAAATTGCTTGCTGTCTGCTTTGGTCAATGTTATCCTGTTTCTATTCCCGTAGAGCGGACATGTCAGATTTGTGATATGCCTGCGGGATATCTCTGGCGGGGGACGTTCTGTCCTGTCTGACCGCCGAAGAACAGGTTTCATGCTCTGAGTTCAGAGTGGATTTCCAGTTTTGTTAAAACAGATTGAGAAAGTGAAGGAGTGATGCCGTTGGTCAAGACGTCGTAACAGTTCGTAACTGTCAGGTTTTGATGGCGAACTGTTGAAAAATTATCTGCCACTGTGTTGCAACCGGAAAATGAATTGGCTATACTGAAAGGAGAAATCCACAGATGAGTGGAAGAAAAAAACAAGACAGCCAGAGGCTGCAATGGCATCCGGCATTCGGAGCTGCGCTCCGGATCACGTTCTCGGAGGAAATAGAAAGGGATGAACTGGAACTGCAGGAGGAATACCTGCTGAACAAGAAGCCTCCCCAGATTGATGTACTCATTATCAAGAAGCGGAAGGATGCAATGATACGCAAGACGATCGGAAGGATATTCCGGCAGCACAATATTGTCGAGTATAAGGCGCCGGACGATAATCTGAGCGTAAATGACTTTTATAAAGTGTATGGATATGCCTGCTTTTATCAATCGAATACGAACCGGATCAGGGAGATCGAGCCGGCGGAGATCACGATCACATTTGTGTGCAACCGATATCCCCGGGAAATGGTGAAACACTTGAAAGAAGTGAGAGGGATGAGGGCGGAACAGCATTACAAAGGAATCTATTATCTGAAAGGCGATGCTGTTCCCATGCAGCTCCTGATCACGCACGAACTGACCCAGGAGGAAAATTACTGGCTGCAGAACCTCAGAACGAATCTGAAAGCAGGGGAAGAGATCAGCAGTCTGATCACAAGATATGAACCATACCGGGAATAAACTTCCCCGGTGCAAGCACTCAAACGCCACAAGGGCGTTTGCCTCCTGCT
>CAZZBJ010000151.1:0-1910 GCA_964652805.1 uncultured Mordavella sp.
AGAGTACGACCTTGCCAAGGTCGGGGTCGCGGGTTCGAGCCCCGTCTGTCGCTCTCATGCAAGAGGCGCCGAAGCTGGTATTTATACTGACTTCGGTGTCTTTCTTTTGATGCCGTGTGGTTTCAAGTCCCACCTTCCACTTTCATAAAAAGAAGCCATTGCTCCAGATGACCTTCATCTGTCTTACAATGACCCCATTATAGTTAGTTTCTTACGCACTCTGGCTTTCCAGCTTTTCCACACGCCGCCGCAGGTCATCCGTAATCTTCAGCATCAGCGTTGTATTCTCCTGTTCCAGTCTGGAAATCCTGTAATACCGGCTTATCTCATCCACACTGACCTGCACCTTCTCCATCTTTTTGTCCAACTCGTCATACACTCGACTGACTTCATCGTACAGGTTGTTTTCCACTGTATCAATTTTTTCATCCAGCCGCTCTTCCATCGCCGTCAGATGATTTTCTACTCCGCCGATACGCTCGTTCAGACCATCCAAACGACCCTCTACTCCGTCGATACGTTCGCCCAGGCCATCCAAACGACCCTCTACTCCGCCGATACGCTCGCCCAGACCATCCAAATGACCCTCTACTCCGTCGATACGCTCGTTCAGACCATCCAAACGACCCTCTACTCCGTCGATACGCTCGCCCAGACCATCCAAATGACCCTCTACTCCGCCGATGCGCTCGCCCAGGCGGCTCTCAACTCCATCGATTTCTTCCTTCATGACCTGTCGGATCATTTCAATATCTCTTTTTTCTAACATGTTTTCCTCCTTCTTTGCCGCATTTCTGATGTTACATATCAGATACTCCCGGAAAACATCCTCCTCGTCTTTCCCACCGTAAACGGATTATAACATATAAACACTTTTATATCCAGATGCTTTTCTGATAAATTGTCCCTCACAGGCCGGAGCAAAGCTGTAAGCGGGAAGCTTTGTATACGCAAAGGGACATCCCCGTCAGGAGATATCCCTTTTATCCTGTAACTCCTATAAGTCAGCTGTCAGTCTACTGGTTCTCTTCCTCGTCCGCAATGGCCAGTCCAAGCTCGTCCAGCTGTTTCTGGTCAACCGGCGTGGGAGCCTCTGTCATAAGGTCTGAGGCGTCCTTCACCTTGGGGAAGGCGATCACGTCGCGGATACTGTCCTGCTCTGCCATGAGCATGACAAGGCGGTCCAGACCGTAGGCCAGTCCCGCATGGGGCGGTACGCCGTACTTGAAGGCGGTAAGAAGGAAGCCGAACTGCTCCTGAGCCCTCTCCGGTGTAAAGCCCAGCACCTGGAACATCTTGCTCTGGATCTCCGGATTAAAGATACGGACGCTTCCGCCGCCGATCTCATTTCCATTCAGCACAATGTCGTAGGCTTTTGCCCGCACTCTGCCAGGGTCGCTGTCAATGTACTGGAGATCCTCCTCCATGGGCATGGTGAAAGGGTGGTGCATGGCTGTGTAGCGGTTCTCCTCCTCGCTCCACTCAAGGAGAGGAAACTCTGTGATCCAGATGAATTTGTACTCGCTCTTGTCCAGCAGTTCCATCTGGCGGGCCAGCTCCAGCCGCAGGTTGCCCAGCACATCCCAGACAACCTTGTTTTTGTCAGCCGCAAAGAGGAGCAGGTCGCCGTTCTCTCCCTCCATGGCCTCGATGAGGACCTTCATCTCCTCCTCTGTCATAAATTTGGCAAAGGAGGATTTCACAGTCCCATCCTCCTGGATGGCGATATAGGCAAGTCCCTTTGCGCCGAAATCCTTTGCAAAGGAAACCAGCTTGTCAATCTTCTTCCTCGGCATACCGCCCTGTCCTTTGGCGTTGATGCCGCGAACCGTACCGCCGTTCTCGATAGCGCCCTTGAACACGGCAAACTCGCTGTCTTTCACTGTCTCTGTCACGTCATGAAGCTCCAT
>CAZZBJ010000151.1:1920-2883 GCA_964652805.1 uncultured Mordavella sp.
ATCCGGCTTGTCGGATCCATATCGGTCCATAGCCTCCTGCCAGGTCATCCTGGGGATGGGAAGGGATACCTCCACGCCCAGAATCTCCCGGAACAGCTTTTCCAAGAGCCTCTCGTTTACATCGATGACATCGTCCACGTCCACAAAGGAGAGCTCCATGTCGATCTGGGTAAACTCCGGCTGGCGGTCTGCCCGCAGATCCTCGTCCCGGAAACATTTTGCCAGCTGGAAATAGCGGTCGCACCCGGAGCACATAAGGAGCTGCTTGAAGAGCTGGGGAGACTGGGGCAGCGCATAGAAATGGCCGTGATGAATACGGCTGGGCACAAGATAATCCCTGGCTCCCTCAGGCGTGCTTCCCATCAGCACCGGTGTCTCGATCTCCAGAAAGCCCTCGTCAGCAAGGAACTGGCGGGTCAGCGTGGCCACCCGACTCCTCATGAGAAGATTGCGCTGCATATCCGGCCTGCGCAGGTCCAGATAGCGGTATTTCAGGCGCACCTCCTCCTTTGTCTTTGAATTCTCCTCCACCTGGAAGGGGGGAGTCTCAGCCTCGGACAGCACCCGCAGCTCCTGGGGAATGATCTCGATCTCACCGGTGGAAATATTGGTATTGACAGCGCCGGAGCGTCTCTCCACCTTTCCCACAATGGCTACCACGTACTCTGCCCGGAGCTTTGCCGCCTTCTCGAGAAGAGCGCTGTCTGTCCTGCCCTCCTCAAACACTGCCTGTATGATACCGGAACGGTCTCTCACGTCCACAAAGTCGAGACCTCCTTTGTTCCGGTTTTTCTGCACCCAGCCCATGACGGTGACTGTCTCGCCGATGTTGGCGGCAGACAGTTCGCCGCAGCGATGGGTTCTCTTTAAGCCCTGCATTGACTCTGCCATTTTCTCTCTTCTCCTTTTTATTTATTCCTGCCTATTCTCTTTCTGCATATTCGTACATCTCTGTACTTTCTC
>CAZZBJ010000152.1:0-2832 GCA_964652805.1 uncultured Mordavella sp.
CCTGTCTCTCACTTTAATAACATCCGGCAGATCAATGTTATATATTTTACAGCTGCCATTATCACAAGCCTGTCCAGTGCAGTCCAAACCACAGCCCAGGTTGATCACAGCAGCATTTGGATGGGACAGGAGATAATTTTTTACCTCCCAGACCATATCCTTCTGCCGCATCGCCGTCTCCATTGCGCCAAACTCCTGCATCAGCCCGGCTGACTTTCTCTCCAATTCAGAAAAATCATAATCAATGCGTTCCATCAATTCAGCAGCATTTTGATCCTGAAACAAATGCGGATACCGCTGCGAACATAACCAACGTCCATATAGCGGGATGACCAGCGTTTCCTGTACCGTGTTTTTTTCTATTTTATATTTTTTCATTATCGCTCCATGGAATTTCACATAATACAAATAAGTTTTTATAAACTCATTATAGTTAGAATTAACTAACCTGTCAAGAAACCTCTTCTTCAGTTTTTTCTGTGCATCTCGAATGACTGCCAGCAACTTTCTTTCAGGAAAAAATCTGTCAGCCGGGCTCTTCCTTCCCTGCTTCCAAGCGCGTAACTCTCCTTTACTTCTCCAGCTTCCATATGCAGGACATGATCGCAGCATCGGAGGATAAATTCCGGGTCATGGGTTACTACAATTACGGTCTTACCGCTCTCTGTGATCCGGTTTACCACGTCCGCCATCTGTCTCATATGGAACAGATCAAGTCCGCTGGTAGGCTCATCGAACAGGATGACCGGACGTTCTGATGCGATGGCAGAAGCCACGGCTACGCGCTGCTTCTGCCCGCCGGAGAGCCCCAGCGGATGGCAGTCCTTAAATGGCAGCAGATCTGTCTTTTTTAAGATTTCTTCTGCTTTCCTCATATCTTCTTTCTCCATACTCAAAAGGATTTCATCCATCACACTCTCAGTAAAAAGCTGGTGATTGACATCCTGCATCACCATATAGCAGAGTTTCAGCCGCATTCTCTGTGAATATTCCTTTCCCTCATGCTCCACGATCCCGCGGCAGCGCCGTTCCAGCCCGCACAGGCACCGTGAAAGGGTAGACTTTCCCGCCCCGTTCTGCCCGATCACTGCCGTCGCGCTGCCGGATGGGAAAGATGCCTTCTCTACATTCAATACAACCGGCTGATGTTTATATGCAAAGGTAAAATCTTTGAGCTGCCATACAGATCCGCCCGTCCGTATCTGGCGATCTCCGGCAGCCATAAGACTATTCAGATCCAAAGGACGCAGCCCCATGCGGGCACGCTCTTCCCCCGGTATACTTCGGAATTCTTCTGCAGTATAGTCTCCCTGTATTTCTCCGTCTTTCAGGTAGAGTACCCGGTCGATCAGTTCTCTGAGGTAATATAGTCGATGTTCGGATATTACGATCGTTTTTCCCTGTGCTTTCAACATGGCAAGAAGGTTCCTGAGATCCTCGATCGCGAAGGCGTCAAGATTCGACGACGGCTCATCCAGGACGAAAAGATCCGGTTCAATGGCAGACGCCGATCCACATGCAATCTTCTGTTTCTCTCCTCCGGAAAGCGAGAAGATACTCCGGTCAAGCAGTTCACCGAGCCGCAGTCTCCCGGACACCTCCTTTACTCTCTTCCGCACAGTCTCTTCCGGCAGTCCGTGATTTTCCGGGCCGAAGGCAAGCTCACTGGTAGTATCTACATTGAAGAACTGAGAGCGCGGATTCTGGAACACCGAACCCACTTTTTCCGAAATGTCAAACAGAGACAATTGCCCCGTCTCCTCCCCATCCAGACAGACAGTCCCCGTAAAATTTCCTTCATAATAGTGGGGAATCAGTCCGTTAAAGAGACGGGTCAGGGTTGTCTTTCCGCATCCCGATTCTCCGCAGAGGAGAACAAAAGAGCCATCCTCTATCCGGCAGGAAATATGCCGCAGCGCTCCGCCTTTCTCTTTTTCGTTATATTCACCTCCTGCAGAGCTGTCCGCCGGATAAGAAAACGATACATCATTGCACTCGACCATCCGATTACCTCCATCATCCGATATTATTTCAACATTACATAGATCTGCGCGGCATAAGCGCCTGCGCAGATCAAAAGAAGGCAGACGTCCTGAAAACCGAATCCGATCCTGCAGATATTCGTCCGTTTTACCGGTCCGCCCAGTCCCCGGGTCAGGGCGGCGGCAGACAATTCTTCCCCGATCTTAACAGAACAGATCATCATGGGAACCAGCCTGTACTCCAGGATCGCTCCCGCCTTCCCTCCGCCCGGCCTGATCCCGCGCATCTTCATTGCATCTCCTATCGCATTCGATTCTTCCGCAACTGTGGGGAAGAACCGGAACATAACTGACATAGGAATCGTAATATGCCGGGGCAGATGCAGTTTCTCCATTGACGCGATAAATTCACTCACTGTTGTAGTGGTGACTACAAAATATCCCATCACAATCCCCGGAGTAAAGCGGAGCAGCAGTCCCACCACTGCAACGGCAATAAAATTCACTGCTCCTGACAGTCGGGAAAGTCCGAACATTTCAAGGCACAGGCTTCCCCCAAAGATAAGTATGTAGAGAATACTTCCCTTCCACTTCCGCGAGACCAGAAGCAGAAGAAGCGGAATCGCTGCAAGCAGGATCATATAATACTGCATTACAGATTCAAACGAACCTCCGAGTATAAAAACAGCGATCGTAACGAGCACCGCCAGCTTTGTCCTGGGATCCAGTGAAATCCCGAACTCTTCTTTTCGGCTTGCAAGCAGTTCCCGCTTCATTACACGATCCCTGCCCGTTCAAAGTGTTTTCTGAAAATCTTTCTGCCGTTCACACCGCCTACCAGAGCGCTTAC
>CAZZBJ010000153.1:0-2831 GCA_964652805.1 uncultured Mordavella sp.
TTTATTCAGCTGAATATAACATAATTTGAAGGTAGATAAAATGCGGGATAACATTCTGGTGTCCTCAGACGGCACTGCCGAGTCGAAGGAATGGAATTTAAATCTTCATGTCAACGGGTCTGAGACAGGGAGTGTTGACCGGATAGAGTACGATATTGTGTACGAACCGACGGTTCTGAACAGATATAGAAGAGATTGAAAGAGTAGTGCGGGGACACCGGATGATAGAAAGGTATCACTGGCATTGAATATTTTAAAGAAGACAGAAGTAGCACATCGTCCGTTGAGCATGAAAAAGAAGCGGTATGCAATTGGAACAAATCATGAGTTTGTCGTGGGGTAAGGGGAAAAATCTTGAGTTTCCGCAAACTGCAATAAAAACAGATATGTCAACCAGAAGTACTAATCTGCCGATTTTTTGAGCGATCCAGAGTGACAGTACCGAGAGTAGAGGCACTTAAATAGGCCCCGTCGGAACCGGGCTTCGGAAGACGTATCCTTATATCTATTCAGACAACCAGCTTAAGACTCCAGCTTAAGACTGCGGAAACTCAAGGAAAAATGTATTGACATTGAAAAAGACGTTATGTATAATATTGAAATTGCGAAAGTAGACTTAAACAGAAGAAAACTTCTGTAAAATAGACAGAATGTAAGCAGGAAGAGGAGAGGATCAAAATGGAAGAAAAAAAGACAATTCTGACCTATGAAGGCCTGAAAAAGCTGGAGGATGAACTGGAGAACCTGAAGGTTGTAAAACGGAAAGAGGTTGCCGGAAAGATCAAGGAAGCAAGGGAGCAGGGAGACCTGTCTGAAAACGCTGAGTACGATGCGGCCAAGGACGAGCAGAGAGACATCGAGGCCCGTATCGAGGAGCTGGAGAAGATTCTGAAGAACGCAGAGGTCGTTGTGGAGGATGAGGTCAATCTGGACAAGATCAGCATTGGCTGTACAGTGACTGTCTATGACGAAGAATTCGAGGAGGAGATGGAGTTCAAGATTGTTGGCTCCACTGAGGCAAACAGTCTTCAAGGCAAGATCTCCAATGAGTCTCCGGTGGGCCAGGCGCTTCTGGGCCACGAGGAAGGCGATGAAGTGACTGTGGAGACACAGGCAGGAGAACTGGTATACAAGGTGCTTAAGATTGAACGCTCCATTTAAAGGAAATCCGGCATGCCGAATGAGGGCTGACCGGACCAGGTTAGACCAGGCACATGCAGGCGGGGGATCCGGGCGAAGGAGCCATACGTATATAAGCGTACAGATATCAGAAGAACAAATGCAGAATAAGTACAAAAATAAAAAGAAAAAGAAGGAGTGAATAAAGTGACCGGACAGCAGAACCATATACAGGAACAGGATATGAACCAGTTCAGGAAGGTGCGCCGCGAAAAGATGGCGGATCTTCAGGCAAACGGGAAGGACCCGTTTAAGATTACAAAGTATGATGTGACATGCCATGCGGCTGACATCAAAGATCATTATGAGGAAATGGAGGGCAAGCACGTGTCTGTTGCCGGCCGTGTCATGCAGAAGCGTGTGATGGGAAAGGCTTCTTTCTGCAATGTTCTGGATCTGAGCGGCGATATTCAGTCTTATGTGGCGAGAGACAGCATTGGCGAAGAGGCTTATAAGGAGTTCAAAAAGCTGGACATCGGCGATATTGTGGGCATTGAGGGAGAGGTATTCAAGACAAAGACGGGGGAGGTTTCCATTCATGCCTCCGCGGTGAGACTCCTGTCCAAGAGCCTTCAGATCCTGCCGGAGAAATTCCACGGCCTGACAAATACAGATACACGCTACCGTCAGAGGTACGTGGATCTGATCATGAATCCGGAGGTGCGGGATACATTTATCAAGAGATCTCACATTATCAGCTCAATCCGCAGATACTTGGACAGCCAGGGATTTCTCGAGGTAGAGACTCCCATGTTGGTGAGCAATGCGGGCGGCGCTGCGGCCAGACCCTTTGAGACACACTTCAACGCTCTGGGAGAGGACTTCAAGCTTCGCATTTCTCTGGAACTCTACCTGAAGAGACTGATCGTGGGCGGCCTGGAGAGGGTCTACGAGATCGGCCGGGTGTTCAGAAATGAGGGGCTGGACACAAGACACAACCCTGAGTTCACCCTGATGGAGCTGTACCAGGCATACACAGACTACAACGGAATGATGAAACTCACCGAGAACCTGTATCGCCATGTGGCTCAGGAGGTGCTGGGAACAACCACCATCACCTACAACGGTGTGGACATCGATCTTGGCAAGCCCTTTGAGAAGATTACCATGGTGGATGCCGTGAAGAAATATGCCGGCATCGATTGGAATGAGGTAAAGACAACAGAAGATGCGAAGAAGCTTGCGGACGAGCATCACATTGCCTATGAGGAGCGCCATAAGAAGGGCGATATTCTGAGCATGTTCTTTGAGGAGTATGTGGAGGAGCACCTGATCCAGCCTACCTTTGTCATAGACCATCCGATCGAGATCTCGCCGCTCACAAAGAAGAAGCCGGATGATCCGGACTATGTGGAGCGCTTTGAGTTCTTCATGAACGGCTGGGAGATGGCTAACGCTTACTCTGAGCTGAACGACCCCATTGACCAGAGGGAGCGATTTGCTCAGCAGGATGCCAATGCGGCAGCAGGCGACGAGGAGGCTGAGCATACAGATGAAGATTTCCTGAATGCGCTGGAGATCGGTATGCCGCCCACAGGCGGAATCGGCTTCGGTATCGACAGGATGTGTATGCTCCTGACAGACTCCGCGGCCATCAGGGATGTGCTCCTGTTCCCCACAATGAAGAGCATCGGCGGAGCCGAAGGTAAGAA
>CAZZBJ010000154.1:0-2813 GCA_964652805.1 uncultured Mordavella sp.
GTAGAGTAGAGCGTGGTACACTTCATGTATCTGACGAGGTTGAGATCGTTGGTATCCATGAGGAGACAAGAAAGACGGTTGTAACTGGTGTTGAGATGTTCCGTAAGCTGCTTGACGAGGCTCAGGCGGGTGACAACATTGGTGCGCTTCTCCGTGGTATCCAGAGAACAGAGATCGAGAGAGGTCAGGTTCTTTGCAAACCCGGTTCAGTTACATGCCACCACAAATTCACGGCTCAGGTATACGTTCTGACAAAAGACGAGGGTGGACGTCACACTCCGTTCTTCAACAACTATCGTCCTCAGTTCTACTTCAGAACAACAGATGTTACAGGTGTTTGCGAGCTTCCCGAGGGAACAGAGATGTGCATGCCTGGTGACAACGTAGAGATGACGATCGAGCTGATTCACCCGGTAGCTATGGAGCAGAGTCTTCGTTTCGCTATCCGTGAAGGCGGACGTACAGTAGGCTCAGGCCGTGTTGCTACAATTATCGAGTAATCTTTGATTTGTACAGATTATGCAAATCCAGCCGCAGTCCCTTCGGGGGCTGCGGTTTCTTTTTATTGTTTTTACTATATCGCGGAGCAGACAGGAGCTGTCGGATCTCTCAAAGTATGAGACGGTACTGGCATGATGCGCGTATTTTCTGGAGCGCTTACAAAAAAGAAGTGGGACAAACGGATAAATTATGGGATAATTGGCAATAGAAGAGGAAATTTTGCGAGTGTATAATGTTAAAAAGGGGTAGAATGGCTTGAATGTTGCAATATGTGATGGCAATTGTTATGATGCGGAACAATTAAAGAATGTGCTTGCAAAGGTGTGGCCGGAGTCCAAGACAGATATATATGACAGCGCTGAACGCCTGTTAAAGTGTATGGAGGAAAAGGTGTACGCGCTTCTGTTTCTTGATATTTATACAGAAGACACGGACGGCATCCGGACAGGGCGGATCATTCGCGGAAAATGGCCGGAACAGGAGATCGTCTTTGTCAGCACAAGCAGGGAATTTGGCCCGGAGGCATATGAGCTGGACGCACTGTATTATCTTGTGAAACCCTATGACCCTGAGTTGATGGCTGAGGTGCGCAGCAGATATCGGAAAAAACACGCCGCCGGTGTTTCGATCTATCATTCCGCATCCAAAAGGAGGCAGGAAATCCCTTATCACAGAATTACATATGTGGAAAGCGCCCGCAATGATCTGTACATTCATCTGACAAATGGAAGTGAGGTCAAGATGCGCCAGAGCCTGCAGGATTTTATGAATGAACTGGACGAAAGATTCCTGCGCATAAACAGAGGTGTGATCGTCAATATGGACGCGGTGGAAAAGATGAAGCCGGACTCCTGTGAAATTGACGGCATGGTATTTATGCTGAGCAGACGACAGAGAGCGGACTGCAGAAAAAAATATAATGCTCATATTTTCCGCACATATAATGGAGAGGAGTAAGATGAGAAAGGAGCGTGATGAGGGTGAGGCTGAAGGACGGGCTGCTCCTGCGGGAAGTGGCGGGGCAGTACGTGATCGTTCCTACCGGAAAGCGGGTGCAGGAAGTGACAGGAGTAAACTATATTACAAAACCCGCCGCGTATCTGTGGGATCATATGAAGGACCGCGAGTTTGAAAAGGAAGATCTGATCCGGCTGACGCTGGAGCGCTACGGGGATGCCACCCGGGAGCAGGTCAGCAAAGATCTGGACATATTTTTGAAAGGACTGGCAGAAAAGGGAATTCTGGAGATCGAAGGTCAGATCTATGGAAGCTTCTCTATGTGGCTGCCAGGGCAGAAAAATGAGTGAGCGAGGATTTGAGCCGGCCTGCCGGCGGATGGAATGGCTTGACCCGTTCTACAAGGCAGTGTGGGAAAAGGCCTTTGCGGAGGCAATCCCGATCTTGGGGACATTTGAACTTACTCCCAGGTGTAACTTTAATTGCCGGATGTGTTATGTGCATCTGTTGGAAAAGGAGATCGCAAAGCATGGCAGAGAGCTGACGGCCGGAGAGTGGCTCCGAATCGCGCGGGAGGCAAAGGAGGCAGGAACCACCTGGCTGTGCATTACCGGCGGTGAGCCGCTGATGCACCCGGAATTTGAAACGATCTGGCGGGAGCTGACGCAGATGGGATTTTTCATCACTCTCCAGACAAATGCTTCCCTGCTCACAGAGCATGAGAAGCTGTTTGCGGACTGTCCGCCCCGGGCCTGCAAGATCACCCTGTATGGCTCCAACGATGTGGTGTACAAAGAAGTGAGCCGGGTGGAGCGGGGATTTACAAGGGCAGACGCAGGCATCCGGATGCTGCGTCGGATGAAGATCCCCATAGAGCTGGTGAGCACTGTCATTCGGCAGAATCTGGATGATGTGGAGAATATCATCCGATATGTGGGAGAGAACAGGCTTCCGTGGTATCCGAACATCAATGTGAGAACAGCCGGACGGGGCGTGGAGGTGGACATGGAGCATCTGCGGATACAGCCGCCCCCAAAGCCGGGTCCTGACCAGGGGGAAAAGGAACTGGTGAACCCGGACAGAAAGCCGTGTACCTATTGTAAAGACTTTCGACTTGGCTACTGGATCGTCTGGAACGGTACTATGCGGTTCTGCAGCTTTATGAACGGGCCCCATATTCCGGTGAGGGATAAGCCCTTTAAGGAGTGCTGGCAGGAGCTGGTGGACTTCCAGACCAGGCTGGAGTGGCCGGATGAGTGTAAAGAATGTGAATATCGGAAGAACTGTGTCAGATGTGCGGCACTGTTTGATATAGATAATGGCAACTTGAAGATCAGAGATGAATTTTGTAAGAA
>CAZZBJ010000155.1:0-2781 GCA_964652805.1 uncultured Mordavella sp.
CCAGATGGCCGCCCCGCTCGTTGGTAAATACCAGGCCGGAGTGCTCCCACAGGGGTCCCGCTTTCAGCTGCTGCTCGTTCTGCCTCGCCTTATGGGTGCGGAGCAACTGCATCACCCAAGGGGCCGGGGTGATGGTCCGGGGCCTGTCGTTCTTCAAGGGGGCAAAATAGTACTGTCCGCCCCTGCGCTTCTCCCGCTGGAGCTGCTGCTCCACCCGGAGCGTTCCGTCGCGAAATGCGACGCAATCCCAGGTTAGGCCCAGCGCCTCCCCTTCCCGGAGGCCGGTGAAGAGGGTGACGGTGAAGAGGGCCTCCAGCGGGTGGCCCTGGATGGCGTCTAAAAACCGGCGGCTCTGGTCTTCGTCCAGGGGCACGATCTGCTTTTTCTCCATGCGGGGCAGCGTGCAGGCCTCTGTGGGGTTTGCCCGGAGGTATCCAATCAAAACGGCCTGCTTCAGGGCCTTGTGGAGAACCCCATGGACATTCTTGACCGTCTTGGGGGAGAGTGCGGGGCGGTCTCCGCTGGGCTTGCTCAGGCCGTTATAGAAATGCTGAATCGTGTGGGTGTTCAGGGCCTCTAAGCGGATCGCGCCCAGGGCGGGCTTCAGGTGGTTTCGGATTGTGGCCTGATAGGCGGTCACGGTGTACGGCTTGACCCCGCCCAGGTAGTCCCGGGCCCAGATATCCAGCCATTCCCCCACGGTGAGGCGGGAGGGGGCGATGTAAGTTCCGGCGTCCAGGGCGGCCACCGCCTCTTTCAGCCGCTTTGCCACCTCCTTCTGCGTCTTGCCGGAGATGCTGCGCTGAATCTGCTTGCCGGTGCCGGGGTCCGTCCCGGCGGTATAGCGGGCCTCCCAGAAGGTGTAGTCCTTGCCGTTGCGGGTGACGGTTTTCTTTCGGATGCTGCCGGTGCCGGCGGCGCTCCTCTTTGCCATGCCGATCTGCTCCTTTCTCTTGCACCCCGCCGCCCAGTCTGGTACAATAAAAGGGCATAAGGGGTCCTTAGTGGTGTTTGGCTCTCCTGTGCATTAGGCCCGGCTGCTGGTAACAGCCTGGCCGCTTCCGCCTCCGTGTTTGCAGCACGGGGGCGGTTTTTTTTTTTTTTCTTAGCCTATTTCCCGCTGTGCTGCTCGGGCGTGGCTTGGAACGCTGGATTTCCGGCGATGATCGTGGCGAAAAGGTGCACGTACTCCTTGCCCTGGGCATTGAGCCGCTGGCAAATGGCGACAATTTCATCTAGTTGTGGATCCGTATCGGAAATGGTAACGCCGTAATATGCCGTCGGGTCATCTACCAGACCGAGGATATAATCCCCTGTTACATGCAACAGGAAGGCAATGGCCGATATTTTGGCCGGGTCAGGTTGCCTTTTCCCTGTCTCATATCCACAATAGGCGGATTCCGTGACGCCGATAAAATCGGCCACTTGGCGCTGTGTGAATCCGGCTCTTTTTCGTGCGGTGCGCAGTCGTTCACTTATTGGCACTTTGTTCACCTTCCTTTGCCTTGAGTATACCCGATGCATGGCGGTACGTCAAGAAAGAATCGAAATGAGGTTGACATCTTGGCGATATGCCACTATAATACAAGCGAGAACTTGGCAATACGCCATGATGGAGGTGTGACTATGTATCCGAATTTGATGGGGCAGCAAGCCTATCACAAACTGACGGCGACACAGATGGGCGAAATTATCGGCCTGAGCCGTCAAAGTTTTTGCACAAAAATGGAGAGCGGACGCTTCACTCCGTGGGAGTGCAAGCGTTTATGCCGGTACTTTGGCAAGTCCTTTGACTTCCTCTTTGCAACCGACGAAGAGACCGCCGTCCAGGTAACCGGAGAAGGAGGTGTGACGCAATGACCCCCCTGAAGGCAATCCGGGCCAAATGCCTGGACTGCATGAGCGGCTCGGCCCATGAGGTCCGGCTGTGTCCTTGCTCAGACTGCCCTCTGTACGCCTACCGGCTGGGCAAACGGCCCCGGGTATCCCAGGATACCGGGGAGGCGGAAAACGGGCCAAACCCCACAGCTAGCCCCGGCACGGAGCGCGCAGACGATGAAACGCCGCCCGAGCGGTAGAAAGGAGGAGAATTGCCATGAATCAGGAAAGAGAAACCGCCGCTTTGCTGGCAGAGCTTCAGGCCATCCGTTCCCTGTTGGAGCAGCAGAACCGGGAGAGCCAGCAGCTGACCTATACCGTCCCGGAGGCCGCCGAAGCTGTGGGCATCTCCCGCAACAATGCCTATCAGCTGGTGCACCGAGCGGATTTCCCCAGCGTGCGCATTGGAGGCCGTTGGGTGGTGCCCAAGGACAGCCTGCGCCGGTGGCTGGAGTGTCAGGCGGAAGAAAAGGCCCCCTGTGCACACCCAGCAAAAAGTACCGCACAGAGGACCGAAACGCCCCAAACCACAAAGGAAGGGCTGCGCTTAGTGTAGCACAGCCCGCCCCGACCGTCAAGAAAGGAAATGGAACGATGGAGCAATTTTTTCAGATGAAGGTCCAGCCCGGCCGTCTGGTATTCGGGCGGCAGGTGGATTACCTGGTCTTCCAGGTTGCGGACGAGCCGCCGGCGTGTGGGTGGTTCCTCGCCTCCGCGCCTGAGTGGGGGGAGGAGACCCGTCTGTGCAAGACGGTCCCCGCCGCCGGTGTGCGCCCGTATGACGGACGGCCCTGCTACACCTGCGAAGATGGAAGCTCCCTGCCGGACGGGGCCCGCGTGCTCGGCTGGCTGCGGGGCGCTTACATCCTGTTTGACGAGAGCCTGGAGCCTGGAAGGGGCGTG
>CAZZBJ010000156.1:0-2650 GCA_964652805.1 uncultured Mordavella sp.
CGATTGAGAATAAAGAAGTGCTTATTGTAGAGGATATCATTGATTCAGGCAATACGCTCTATTACCTGATCGATGTTCTGAAAAAGAGAAATCCGGCCAGTATGAAGCTGTGTACACTTCTGGACAAACCGGACAGGAGAGTGAAAGACGTAAAAGTTGATTACTGCGGATTCGAGATCCCGGATGAATTCGTTGTGGGATATGGTCTTGACTATGCGCAGAAATACAGGAACCTTCCGTACATCGGCGTAGTGGAAGGTCTGGAACAGGAAGGAGTATAAGATTTGGACAATAACAGGAAATATGGAGGGATCAGCGGCACCACGATACTGATGTTCATTGTGATCGTGGTAGCCGCTCTCTGGATGGCAAGCCGGATGCAGATACACAGTCAGGAGACGACGTATACAGATTTTGTCTCTCAGGTGCAGGACGAGAACGTGACGGACGTATATATCGATCAGAATCGTGCCGTACCTACCGGCACAGTGTCTTTCACGCTGAAAGATGAGAACGAAGCAAGGTCGGTCAATGTATCAAATGTGGAGACTGTTGAAGAATTCCTCGACGAGAACGGAGTGGCATACAGCCTCTCGGCAGTGCCGGAGGATTCGATCTTTACAACGGTACTGCTCCCGCTGCTGATCACACTTGCGGCGGTATTTCTGCTCTTCTATCTGATGAACCGCCAGGGCGGCGGAGCCAACGCCAAGGCGATGAATTTCGGCAAGAGCCGCGCCCGGATGACGAACCAGAATGAGATCAAGGTGACGTTCGCGGATGTGGCAGGCCTGAAAGAAGAAAAAGAGGAACTGGAGGAAATCGTAGATTTTCTGAAAGCTCCGAAGAAATATGTGCAGGTAGGCGCGCGGATCCCGAAAGGCGTTCTCCTTGAAGGACCTCCGGGAACAGGAAAAACGCTGCTGGCAAAGGCGGTCGCAGGGGAAGCCGGAGTTCCGTTTTTCAGTATTTCGGGATCGGATTTTGTAGAGATGTTCGTCGGGGTAGGAGCGTCCCGCGTGCGCGATCTGTTCCAGGACGCGAAGAAAAACGCGCCGTGTATCGTGTTTATTGATGAGATCGACGCCGTTGCGAGGCGGCGGGGAAGCGGCCTGGGCGGCGGACACGATGAGAGAGAGCAGACGCTGAACCAGCTTCTGGTAGAGATGGATGGGTTCGGCGTAAATGAAGGCATCATTGTCATGGCCGCGACGAACCGCAAGGATATCCTTGATCCGGCGATCTTAAGACCGGGCCGTTTTGACCGGAATGTTATCGTAGGCAGGCCGGATGTGGGCGGAAGAGAAGAAATCCTTAAGGTGCATGCGAAGAATAAGCCTCTGGGTGAAGATGTGGATCTGAGACAGATCGCTCAGACGACTGCGGGATTTACGGGGGCGGATCTGGAGAACCTGTTAAATGAGGCGGCGATCCTCGCGGCAAAAGACAATCGTGTATATATTCAGCAGCAGGATATCCGCCATGCATTTGTAAAAGTGGGGATCGGGGCAGAGAAGAAGAGCCGTATCGTCTCCGAGAAAGAAAAGCGCATTACCGCATATCATGAGGCAGGACACGCGATCCTGTTCCATGTGCTGCCGGATGTGGGACCTGTATACAGCGTGTCGATCATTCCGACAGGCGGAGCCGTAGGCTATACAATGCCTCTGCCGGAGCAGGATGATATGTTTAATACAAAAGGGCATATGCTCCAGGAGATCACAGTGTCTCTTGGCGGGCGCGTAGCGGAAGAAGAGATCTTTGACGATATCACTACGGGGGCGTCCCAGGATATCAAGCAGGCGACCGCGATCGCGAAATCTATGATCACTAAGTTCGGCATGTCCGAGAGACTTGGCCTGATCAATTATGACAATGACAGCGATGAAGTGTTCATCGGACGGGATTTCGGCCATACGTCGCGTGGGTATGGGGAGAAAGTGGCAGGAACGATAGATGAAGAAGTGAAGAGGATCATTGATGAGTGCTATCTGAAAGCACGTGCGATCATCCGGGAACATCACGATGTGCTTGACGCGTGCGCAAAACTTCTGCTCGAAAAAGAGAAGATCACCAGAGACGAGTTTGAAGCTTTATTTGAGGACAGCGAAAAAGAGGAGGCCTGATGTTATGAACAGAGAAGCGCTGTTCTGCGATGGCACGCAGGATTATGTGATCCCTGCGGAGCCGGAAGCGAATGAAAAGATCACACTGCGTTTCCGCACGGCGCACAATGATGTGGAAGAGGTAAACCTTCTGACCGGCGACCGCAGCTATTCCATGTGGAAGATATGCGCGGGAGACGAGTTTGATTTTTATGAGATCGAATGGCAGCTGGGGGAAGAACCGTTCCGTTATTCATTTGAGATCAAGAGCGGAGATCAGCTCTGGTTTTATAACCGTTACGGTGTATCGGATCACAGAGAGGACTATTATGCCTATACGGTCGTGCCGGGCTTTAAGACCCCTGAGTGGGCGAAAGGCGCGGTCATGTATCAGATATTTGTGGACCGGTTCTATAACGGAGACCCGGCAAATGATGTAGAAGATAACGAATATATTTATATCGGGGCGCCCAGTAAGAAGATAAAAGACTGGAACCAGGTGCCGGAGGCTCTGGATATCCGCAATTTCTACGGGGGAGATCTCC
>CAZZBJ010000157.1:0-2625 GCA_964652805.1 uncultured Mordavella sp.
GTGAGCGGACCTGTACCGCTTCCGACAAAGAAGGAAGTAGTTACCATCCTGCGCGCCGTACACAAGTACAAAGACTCCAGAGAGCAGTTCGAGCAGAGAACTCACAAAAGACTGATTGATATCATCACACCGACACAGAAGACAGTTGACGCTCTGTCAAGACTGGAGATGCCGGCTGGTGTTTACATTGATATCAAAATGAAGAGCAAATAAGCTCTCCATCAAACACAAAAGCAGTATTCCTAAAATTTAGGATGAACACCAGAAGGTGTTCCGCTGTAAATCACAGGAGGTATTTTATAATGAAGAAAGCTATCTTAGCTACAAAAATCGGAATGACACAGATCTTCAGCGAAGACGGCGTGCTGACACCTGTAACAGTCCTTCAGGCTGGCCCTTGCGTGGTAACACAGGTAAAGACGGTCGAAAACGACGGTTACGATGCAGTGCAGGTTGGATTTGTTGACAAGAAAGACAAGATCATCAACAAGGATAAAAGCGGCAAGAAAGAGATCGTTCACCGTCACGGCCTGACAAAGGCCGAGCAGGGACATTTCGCAAAGGCCGGTGTTTCCGGAAAGAGATACGTAAAGGAGTTCAGATTTGAGAACGCCAGCGAGTACGCTCCCGCACAGGAGATCAAGGCTGACATCTTTGAGGTTGGCGACAAGGTAGACGCCACGGCAATCTCAAAGGGTAAAGGATTCCAGGGTGCTATCAAGAGACACGGACAGCACAGAGGGCCCATGACTCATGGTTCCAAGTTCCACCGTCACGCAGGTTCCAACGGAGCTGCATCTGACCCGAGCAAAGTATTCAAGGGCAAGAAGATGCCCGGACAGATGGGCAACAAGAAGATCACGATCCAGAATCTTGAGGTTGTGCGCGTAGACGCTGAGAACAACCTGCTGCTCATCAAGGGTTCTGTACCGGGACCGAAGAAATCTCTGGTAACTATTAAAGAAACAGTGAAAGCTGCTAACTAGTTTTTGCGAGGAAGGAGGAACACTTAAGATGGCAAACGTATCTGTTTACAATATCGAAGGTAAAGAAGTTGGTACGATCGACTTAAACGATGCTGTATTCGGCGTGGAAGTAAACGACCACCTGGTACACATGGCAGTTGTGAACCAGCTTGCAAATAATCGTCAGGGAACACAGAAGGCGAAGACCCGCTCAGAGGTTTCCGGCGGCGGAAGAAAACCGTGGAGACAGAAAGGAACAGGTCACGCAAGACATGGTTCGACGAGAGCGCCCCAGTGGACGGGCGGCGGGGTGGTATTCGCTCCTGTTCCGAGAGACTACTCTTTCAAGATGAACAGAAAAGAGAAGAGAGCCGCTCTCAAGTCCGCGCTTTCTGCTAAGGTTGCGGAGAACAGGTTCATCGTGATCGACGAGATCGCATTTGCAGACCACAAGACAAAGAACTTTGTAAACGTTCTGAAGAACCTGGATGTAAAGAAAGCATTAGTCGTATTAGAGGATGGAAATACAAACGCTGAGATTTCTGCAAAGAATATTGCTGATGTAAAGACCGCGAAGACAAATACAATTAATGTGTACGACATCTTAAAATACAACACAGTGATCACAACAAAGGCTGCTGTTGCCAGTATCGAGGAGGTGTACGCATAATGGCTGATATCAAATATTATGATGTAATCCTTAAACCGGTAGTAACCGAGAAGAGCATGGAGCTCATGGGCGAGAAGAAATACACATTCCTCGTTCACACAGACGCCACAAAGTCTCAGATCAAAGAGCCTGTTGAGAAGATGTTCGCAGGCACAAAGGTTGCAAAGGTGAACACCATGAACAACGAAGGTAAGAGAAAAAGAGTGCGCGGAACTATGCAGTTCGGAAAGACAGCCAAGACAAAGAAGGCTGTTGTACAGCTGACAGAGGAAAGCGCAGATATCGAGATTTTTGAGGGGTTATAAGACTTGCTGAAGGCAAGCGGCAGCGAAGACTGAAGCTTAGTCGGACCCCGTTCGCAAAACCTGGCGAGGTTCTTTCGAGCCTGGTTGAGCGAACCCTCGTAAATCCATTGCTGTAATCCCTGCATGGATTTCCCTGCGATAAGCAGCGCGCCTCAGAACCTCCGGTTCTTCGGCCGCGTTGCAATTCCGTGACACAAACAATTAGCATTGAAAGGAGAAGCAATCATGGGAATTAAAACCTATAACCCATATACGCCTTCCAGAAGACAGATGACTGGATCAGATTTCTCTGAAATCACAAAGAAGACTCCGGAAAAATCTCTGCTTGCTTCCAAGAGCAGCCAGGCAGGACGTAATAATCAGGGAAAGATCACAGTAAGACACCGCGGAGGCGGAGTGAAGAGAAAATACAGGATCGTCGATTTCAAGAGAAGAAAAGATGGCATCCAGGCTACAGTGATCGGTATTGAGTACGATCCGAACAGATCCGCGAACATCGCGCTGATCTGCTACGAGGATGGAGAGAAAGCATACATCCTGGCGCCCCAGGGACTGACAGACGGCATGAAAGTCATGAACGGACCTGAGGCGGAGGTGAGAGTAGGAAACTGCCTGCCGCTTTCATGCATCCCCGTTGGTACACAGATCCACAACATCGAGCTTTATCCGGGCAAGGGCGGACAGC
>CAZZBJ010000158.1:0-2569 GCA_964652805.1 uncultured Mordavella sp.
ATAATCTTGTTTTCGCATAGTTCCATTATAACATGGAACGGAGAGAAAGATGGTTGTTGTTAGCCATCTTTTTCTCTTTTTAGAGGATAAATTTAGGAGCAGGCATGACTCGTGTAAGTCATGCCTGCTCCCTGTTAGGGTTATCATTTCCCGACAACCCCTTTTTTCAGGTGCGCCTGGCGGCGCACGTTTCTGACGGGTGGAAGTCCCGAATCCGCCCGGTAGTGGAAAGGAAAAAGTTTGGTATTCCCACCGTCACAGACCGTATCGTACAACAGGCCATGGCACAGCAGATGATACCAATCTATGAGCCGATATTCTTGGAGAACAAGATACGCACTCAAGATACGCACGACCCTGGGCAGGAGCGGATTACAGAGAAATCAGCTTGAATATTTTGCGGGCAGATGGTATGATTTCTCTATAAAAATGCCAGGCGAGTCGCTGCCTGACTGAAAAACGACAGCGGGGAAGGAATATGATCAGGAAGATTTTTCGGAAAGCGATAGATGTGTCCGAGGAAGTGAGAAAGGACCATGTGGGAGCTTACGCTGCCCAGACGGCTTATTTTTTTATGCTCTGTATGATTCCTATCATCCTTCTGCTCCTGACCCTGGTGCAGTTTACGCCGGTCACAAAGGCGGATGTGATGACCGCGGTGGTGCAGGTGTTTCCCTCCTCCGTGGACTCCCTGATCGTTTCCATTGTCAATCAGGTTTACAACCAGTCCATGGGCATCATCCCTGTGACTGCTCTGGTAGCCCTCTGGTCCGCAGGGAAGGGCGTGCTGGCCATGACGAGCGGGCTGAACTGCATTTACGGCTGCCATGAGACGAGAAACTATGTTTTCCTGCGGATACGGTCCACTGTCTACACGGTGCTCTTCATCGTGGTGATCCTTCTGCTTCTTGTGGTGTCTGTCTTTGGAAACACGCTGAACATTTTCATTACAAGCCATGTAAAATTCCTGAAGCCTGTGGCGGACTGGCTGATCCAGCGGCGGACCGTCATTACGCCAGTGGTGATGATGGGATTTTCCCTTCTCATCTACAAGTTCCTTCCCAACCGGAAGGACAGCTTTCGCAGGCAGATCCCAGGGTCTGTGTTTACAGTGGTGGCCTGGATGGTCACCTCCTGGGTGTTCTCCGTGTACGTGGACATTTTTCAGGGGTTTTCAGACATGTACGGAAGCCTCACCACCATCGTGCTGATCATGCTCTGGCTCTACTGCTGTATGTACAGCATCCTGCTGGGCGGGGAGCTGAACAAGCTGATGGCTGATAAAATGTTTTCCTGATGCGAGGGGAAAATGGCTCGAGGGGAAAATGTCTGTCTGCAGGCAGGGTTTTCCTTGACATCCCGTTTTCTTGTGTTAAAATGAGAAAGACGATTGAAAATCAGAAAGGCTTTGACCGTGCAAGTAGAGACTCATTTTCCGGCAGAGAGGGGAGATCGCTGGCTGAAAGTTTCCCCGGGTTCAGATGAGGATTGAATTTCCCACGCGAGCCGCACATCTGAACAGGGCCCCTTGAACGACCAGTAGGGTGTGCCGTCTTGTGCACGTTACGCATGTCTGAGAGTCCGCCGCGCAAAGCGCAGCGGGAAGCAGGGTGGTACCGCGGGTTTGTATGTCTCGTCCCTTTTCAGGGAGGAGGCTTTTTATATTTAAGGAAGAACTGCATTCTCCCTCAAATTAAACGTCCCTGTGTTACATTTCATAAAGAAAAGGAGAAAAATGATGAAAGAGAAATTACAAAGCATTAAAGAAGAAGCGATCCGTCAGATTGAAGCTTCCGATGTGCCTGAAAAGCTCAATGAAGTGCGGGTGAAGTTCCTGGGCAAAAAAGGAGAGCTGACTGCAGTTCTGACGGCCATGAAGGATGTGGCTCCGGAGGAGCGCCCCAAGGTGGGACAGATGGTCAATGAGACAAGGGCGACCATCGAGGCTCTCCTGGAGGAGACTAAGAAGAATATGGAAAGGAAGATCCGCAAGGAGAGACTGAAGCAGGAGGTCATCGACGTCACTCTCCCCTCAAAAAAAAATATGGTGGGCCACAGCCATCCAAACACCATTGCCCTGAACGAGGTGGAGCGCATTTTCATCGGCATGGGCTACGAGGTGGTGGAGGGACCGGAGATCGAGTACGATCTCTACAACTTTGAGAAGCTGAACATCCCTGCTGACCATCCGGCCAAGGATGAGCAGGATACCTTCTACATCAACAAGGACATTGTGCTGCGGACACAGACATCCCCTGTGCAGGCCCGCATCATGGAGGAGGGCAAACTCCCCATCCGCATGATCGCGCCGGGACGCGTGTTCCGCTCCGATGAGGTAGACGCCACCCACTCCCCCTCCTTCCATCAGATCGAGGGACTTGTGGTGGACAAGAAAATTTCCTTCTCTGACCTGAAGGGCACCCTGGAGGTATTTGCCAAGGAGCTGTTCGGGCCGGAGACAAAGACCAAATTCCGCCCCCATCACTTCCCCTTCACTGAGCCCAGCGCCGAGATGGACGTGACATGCTTTAAGTGTGGCGGCAAGGGCTGCCGCTTCTGCAAGGGCTCC